>NZ_JBFELV010000311.1:0-5907 GCF_041551955.1 Desulfosarcina sp. | reverse complement strand
GGGCTTTTTACGAATCCGTCCAAAAATGCGACGTATTACGCGTTCATTAATTTTCTATTGTGGGTTGACACACCAAGATCGAACCTATATATTCTAAAAAAACGATATGGAGGGTCATATGAAAGCATTCATCCGCGTCATGAAGGCCGTTTCCGACCCCACCCGGGTCAAAATATTGAAGATTTTGGAAAAACGCATGATGTGCGTCTGTGAACTGCAGACCAGCCTCGGCGCCGCCCAGTCCACGACCAGCAAACATTTAAAGATTTTGGAGGACGCCGGGTTGGTGGCGTCCAGAAAGGATGGGTTGTGGGTAAACTACACCCTGGCCGACGGCAGCCAGAGTCCCTTTGCGGCATCTCTGCTCGGCAACCTTCGGCATTGGCTCAACGACGAGCCGGAAATAGCAGCGCTAGTTGAAAAGACGGCGCACATCGACCGGTTTGAAATTATGAATCGGAACTAAATTTTTTTTTGAACTTTATATATCTATAAATTGCGATATAAAGAACCATTGGCAAACGCCAAGCCCGCAACAAGAAAAAGGAGTCCGCACGATGAACGAAACACTTGCGTTAACCAAAGATGGGAATGTGGCCGGCAATGCTTCCGATGCACCGGCACCGGAGGAACCCAGCCAGATCAACTGGAATGATATCTGGAAACCCTTAAGCCTGATCGTTGGCGGATTTCTGATTTTCTTTTTCCTGCCCATGGACAACGCCCGTTTCACCGGGTCGATCGTCGAAGCCCTTGCCCTGGCCAAGTGGTATGCCCAGGAGCATGTGCTGCTCTGCCTGGTGCCGGCTTTTTTCATCGCCGGCGGGGTGGCGGTATTCGTCTCCCAGGGATCGGTGATGAAATACCTGGGTGCCGGCGCCAGCAAGATACTCTCCTACGGGGTGGCCAGTGTCTCCGGATCGGTGCTGGCCGTCTGTTCCTGCACGGTGCTGCCGCTTTTTGCCGGCATCTGGAAGCGCGGTGCGGGCCTGGGGTCGGCCATTGCTTTCCTCTACTCGGGCCCGGCCATCAATGTTCTGGCCATTATCCTCACCGCCCGTATTCTTGGGCCGGATATCGGCGCAGCACGAGCTGTTGGGGCGGTTCTCTTCAGCGTGGTCATCGGCCTGTTCATGCACCTTATGTTCAGGAAAGAGGAAGAAGCCAAGGCAGCGGCGGCAATGCACTTGCCGACACCCGAAGTGGAAAGGCCCCTGTGGCAGACCACCCTGTTGTTTGCCGTCATGGTGGGGTTGCTGGTTTCCGCCACCTGGGGACGGCCGGAACAGGCGGGCAGCTTATGGTCGGCGGTGTTTGCCGTCAAGTGGATGCTGACCGGCGGCTTTGCGCTTCTGCTGGGCATCCTGATGGTCCGCTGGATGCGCGTGAAGGTTTACAAGTTGATCCTGGCTGCAGTGGCGGTCCTCGTGCCGGCAGTGATGGTTCCCCAATATCCCCTGATCGCCTTTTCCGTGGGCCTGATCGCGTTTTCAACCTTGTTGACCACCACCCGCGGTGAAACCGAATCCTGGTTCACGTCATCCTGGGATTTTGCCAAACAGATCATGCCTTTGCTGCTGGCCGGCGTATTGGTAGCAGGGATGCTGTTGGGGCGGCCCGGCGCCGAGGGATTGATTCCTTCTGCCTGGATCAGCGGTCTGGTGGGCGGCAATTCTCTCTGGGCCAACTTGTTCGCTTCCGTGGTCGGTGCCTTCATGTACTTTGCGACCCTTACCGAAGTGCCCATCCTGCAAGGGCTCATCGGTGCGGGCATGGGCAAGGGGCCCGCCCTGGCCCTGCTGTTGGCCGGACCGGCCTTGAGTCTGCCCAACATGCTGGTGATCCGCAGCGTTCTGGGCACCAAAAAAACCATCGCCTTCGTTACCCTGGTGGTTGTCATGGCCACGATCAGCGGAATGATTTTCGGACATTACTTTTAAATCGCAACAGGTGGTTGCGAACCAATTTGTTAAACTGTCAACAATAACAACAAAGGAGAAAACCATGGACATCAAGGTACTGGGCCCGGGCTGCCCGAAATGCCAGCAGACTGAAAAAATCGTCAAGGAAGCCGTTGCCGAAACCGGTGTCGACGCATCGATTGAAAAGGTCACCGACACCTTGGCCATAGCGGAATATGGCGTCTTCGGAACACCCGCCGTCGTCGTGGATGGCGAAGTGAAATCAGTGGGTAAAATTCCCAAAAAAGAAGAAGTGATCGGCTGGATCAGATGATCCAACCGGGAAGATGAAAACAGGGCGGCATGCACGATAGCCCGGCTGGAGCTATCCGAAAAACAGGTCCGCCTTATTGAATATTCATGGGCGACCATGGTCGATGGCGGACTCATGTCCAGCGGGAGATTCCATCGAATCAACATGTGGAGGTAACCATCAATGGCTGAAGATTGTTGTTCATCAAACGGCAATATCATGATTCTGGCCTGTTCGGGCGGATCCAACGTGGGGCAGCTGTCCAATCAAGCGGCGGTTGAGCTGACCCAGGAAGGTTTTGGCAAGATTTTTTGTCTGGCGGGTATCGGCGGGCAGCTTTCCGGTTTTGTGCAGTCAGCCAAGGATGTACCGGAGATGGTGGCGATCGACGGCTGCCAGGTCGGCTGCGCCAAGGCCATTCTCGAACAGGCACAGGTCCCGCTGAAAAACTATATCGTTCTCACCGAAGCGGGAATCGAAAAGAACAAGAATTTTACGCTCAACCGTTCGGACATCGATCGGGCCAAGTCGGCCGTGAAAAAGGCAACGGGCAGACCGTCCTCTACTTCAGAAGGTTCCGGCGCGCCATCTCCACCTTAAGCGAAGACACCCAGACCGCGCTGGACAAAGCGGGAATCAAGGGGGTTGAGATCAGCCAGGAGGGCGATATCAAGCAGATGAAAGACTCTTTCGGGCGGATGATCAAGTCCATCGGGATCGGCGTCATTCTGCTGCTCATGGCCCTGGTGGCGATTTACCAGTCGGTGCGCCTGGCCATCGTCATGGTCCTGGTGTTGCCGCTGGCCATGATCGGGGCGTCCTGGGGCATGCTGGTGTTCGACAAGCCGAGCTGTATGCCCAGCCTGGTGGGCATCTTGCTGCTCTTTGGCATCATCATCAAAAACTCGATCCTGCTGATCGATTTTTACCAGGAGTTCCGCAGCAAAAACGAGTCTCCTTATGAGGCGGCCCTGGAAAGCGTGCGGGTGCGCTTTCGGCCGGTCTTCATGACCGCCTTCGGCACCATCGCCGGCATGATCCCCATCGCCTTTGAATGGGCCGTGGGGCTGGAGCGGCTCTCACCCCTGGCCGATGTGGCTGTGGGCGGGCTTTTGATCGGGACGGTGTTGACGCTGATCTACATTCCCATGTTTGCCTATAGTGTGGAAAGCAACAAACAAAGCATATGACCAGGAATGATCTCAAAAGAAAGTTAACCACAATCTTCAGTGCCGATGCCGCGGGATACAGTCGTCTGATGTGCCGCGATGAAGAGACGACGGTGATCACCTTGAGTGACTATCGCAGGATCATGTCGCAATGTGTCGAAGATCACCGTGGTCGGGTGGTGGATGCCCCCGGTGATAATCTCCTGGCCGAGTTCGGATGTGCCGTGGATGCAGTGACCTGTGCCATTGCCGTTCAAAAAAAGCTGGAGATGAAAAATGCCGATTTGCCCGAAGACAAACGCATGCGATATCGAATCGGAATCAACTATGGGGAGGTCCTTACGGAGGGAGGCAGGCTTTATGGCACTGGTGTCAACATCGCGTCCAGACTGGAATCCAACGCGGAACCAGGTGGAATCTGCATTTCAAGACCAGTGTTTGGCCGCGTACAGGGCCTGCGGCCGCTGAAATATGAATTCATGGGGAAATACGTTGTCAAAAATATTTGCAAGCAGGTCGACATGTTCAAAATTATCATGGACTGAATGCATGGGCGAAGGCGTTTGCTATTAAAGCAAGGAGCTGAAAACGATATGTTGGACCAATTTTTTCTTGAGGTGAATCAGTGGATGACCGCCGGATCGACGATCGCCTTTGCCGGCGCCTTTGCCTGGGGCATGGTCAGCGTTCTGTTTTCGCCCTGCCACCTGGCCTCGATCCCGTTGATTGTTGCCTATGTAGGCGGCCAGCAGACCGCTGTAAATCCGCGGCGGGCCGCCTGGTATGCAGGCGCGTTTTCTATCGGTCTGTTCATCACCATCGCCGTGGTGGGCATCGCATGCGCGATGCTGGGCCGCATGCTCGGCGACGTGGGCACCTGGTGGCAGGTGCTGGTGGGCATCGTTTTGATCTGGGTGGCCCTGGGCATGCTGGGCGTGCAGGCGTGTTCCATGTCCGGCTCATTGCTCTATCGTCTCAATTTTCGTGGTATTCCTGGGGCTTTCGGGCTGGGACTGGCCTACGGCATTCTGTCGGGCTCCTGTACCTTCGGCTTTATTGCGCCGATTCTGGCCATTGTCACCGTGCAGCAGAAAATGGTTGCCGGTTCGGTAATGATGATCCTTTTTGCCCTGGGTCACTGCCTGCCCATCGTCGTGGCCGGCAGCTCCACGGCCATGGTGCGCAGGCTGACGGAGAGCAACACCTGGCAAGGGGCAGGCCAGTGGTTCCGGCGCGGCGCCGGGGTGGTGATCGCGCTCTTGGGCATTTATTTTATAACCGGCCCGTTTGTCAGCGGCATATGATTCCATCGATAGGACTAAATCATGTTCCAGGAAAGATTAAAGCAGACCTTGTGGCAGGTTCCAGCATTGGTCATCATGGCCGGCTTGATCGCCCTGGGGGTCAACCAATGGCGCACAGATGGTATTGCACCTCGTGGCAACTGGTCAGTTGAGGCGCGATTTTCCGACACCGCAGGCGAAAGCCTGGTCATCCCCATTGATCAGGCCGGTGCGTTGTTCGAACAGGATGCCGCCGTGTTTCTGGATGCTCGGACGCAAAGCCAGTATCTCCAGGGCCACATTCGCGGGGCACTGAACTTGCCCTGGCAGGAGGTGGATCGGTACTTCATGGAAATGGCCGATCGGCTGGACGGCGCAGGCATGATCATCACCTACTGTGACGGGGAGAGTTGCGACCTTAGCCACGAACTGGCCCTTTTTTTGAAAGGGATGGGCTATTCAAATGTGCATATCCTGTTCAACGGCTGGACCCTATGGCAGCAATCCGGTCTGCCGATTGAAGGAGGGTTAAAGTGACCCAACAAACAGAAAATCATAACGAGCGCGTTTTATGCTGCGAGCATGACGACAGTCCGACTGAAACCGGTGGATGCAGCCACGCAGGGCATCATCATGGCCCGCCTCCGGAGGATACCAGCGGTCCCCGGCTGCTGGCTACCCTTGCGATGAACCTGATCATTCCCACAGCCCAGATTATCGGCGGCCTGATGGCCAACTCGGTGGCCTTGATTTCCGATGCCATGCACAATTTCAGCGATTTTGCCGCCCTGTTGATTTCCTATGGCGCCTATCGCATCGGGCGCAGGGGGGCTACGGTGTTCAATACGTTCGGGTACCGAAGGGCCGAAATCATGGCTGCCCTGATCAACGTGATGCTGCTTGCCGGTGCGTCTGGGGTTATCCTGTACCATGCTGTAGAACGCTTTTTGCACCCCCAAACGGTCAACGGCCTTATCGTGATCGTCCTGGCAGGGGTGGGGATTGCAGGCAACGGGTTTTCCGCCTGGTTGCTGCATAAGGACGCTGCGCACAACCTGAATGTACGCGGGGCATTGCTGCATATGGTGGGTGACCTGCTGACTTCGGTGGCGGTTCTGATCAACGGCCTGCTGCTGCTGTATTATCCATGGTACTGGTTAGATCCGCTTCTGTCAGTGCTCATTGTTATTATTATCCTGAAAACTGGATGGAATCTGTTCAAGGAATCCACCGCCGTGCTG
>NZ_JBFELV010000310.1:0-5932 GCF_041551955.1 Desulfosarcina sp. | reverse complement strand
GTGACCGGATCTGTCACACCCCTGCGATAAACTGTCGACCATGATCAACCGTGGGTGAGACGGTTGGTGTCCTTCCAATGGTCAAAGGGCATTACCATGAGACAGATCGCATATGGAATGGTGGACTGCTGCTGGATGATCATCATTGTTTTGCTGGGCGCCATGTTGACGCTAATTATTGGCACCTGACCGGATTCCGGTCAGTCGGCTTCAAGGGAAAATGGCGGGACAGCGCCTCTGTGTTTTTCAGAATGTGTCCTCGGCATTACAGTTGGTGAAACAGGCCGGTGAACACCGCCCACAATAAAACGGCGGCCGTGCCGGACATGCACAGACCTCCCATGATGCGGTGGCGCAGGTTCTCTTTTTTGCGGTCCTGATACCCCATGAGCAACCCCATCAGGATGCCGGCAGCCATGCCGCCGCCGTGGGCCCAGTTATTGATACCCGGTATTACCAGCCCGAAGAGGGCGATGCCCAGCGCCCAGCCAGCCACCTGGCGGTAGACGGCCTGGCCATAGATGCCGCCACGGCTTTTGCCATAGTAAAGCGACGCCCCGATGAGGCCGCAGACAGCAGCCGATGCACCGATGGTAAAACTGACGCCGGCCAGATAAGAGACCATAAAACCGCCTACACCGCTTGCCGTATAAATGACGATCATGCGATGGGTGCCATACTCAGCAATGACCAGGGGTGAAATCTGGCGAAGGGCCAGCATGTTGAAGGCGATGTGAAGAATCCCACCGTGAAGATAGGATGCCGACACCAAGGTCCACCAGCGATGGAAGCGGTCAATGGGGATAGCGCCGGTGGCGCCCAACATGAGCAGCCCCTGGCTGTCCGGAGAGAGAAAGTTCATCGGGTTTGCCGACAGGTTCAGCCCGCGGCCGCTGATCAGCAGGGAGAGCAGGTACATGGCGGCGTTGACGGCAATGATGGTGTTGATCAGCTGTTCAGTGCTGCTGAACCCCCCGGTTAGAAAGCTGTTTTTCCACCTGGACCCCGGCCTCGACAGGCCGCAATAAGGGCATTTATGCTCATCGGCGCTGACCAGCTTGCGGCAGCCGGGGCAGAGCAGGGCACCTTTTCGGGAGTCGTTCCCGTTCGCCATATACATCCTTTCCGTGCTTCGCGGTTAATCGGTTCAACGTTCACTGTTCAGAGGTTTTTTTCCTCGTCTCATGGCCCTATCAAACCTATGGGGAATGGAAAAAAGCGAAACGATTAACCCTGATGAACTCGTAAACAGGCGCATTTCCAACGGATTCGTAAAAAGCCCGAGATCAAGGCTTGTGAATCCTTAAGGAATGAGGCGTACTTAAGGTACGCCGCAGTGACGAAGGATGAAGCGTAACGCAGATATCGGACTTTTTACGACTCCGTCAACCCTGAACGGTGAACCCGGAACCTTTTCCTACCATTTCCACTGCACCGGATTGTCGTCGATCAGATCCGTGACCGGACGGCTGATGCGGTCCATTTCATCCAGTTCGGACTCGGTCAGGGTGACGTCTGCCGCTTGGGCGTTGTCCGCCGTCTGTCGGGCATTCCGGGCACCGGCGATGGCACATACGCCCGGCCTGGCAATCACCCAGGCCAGGGCCAGTTGGGCCATGGTGATGCCTTTTCTTTCGGCTATGGGGCGAAGGGCGCCCAGGGCCTGTTGCACATGCGGGTAGACATCCGGCTGGAATAGGCGGTTGCTGCTGCGGTGATCTCCACTTTCAAACTGATGGTCCGGACCAAATTTACCGGTGAGCAATCCCTGGGCCAGGGGCGAGTATGCCAGAATGGTCACCCGGTTTTCACGGCACCAGGCCAGGGTTTCGGTTTCCACATGACGCCAAAAAAGGGAATAAGGGGGCTGGAGGCTCTCGATCGGCCCGATTTCACATATGGCTTTGAGTTGATCGAGGGAGAAATTGGAAACGCCCATGGCGCGAATCTTTCCCTGGTCCTTGAGATCTGCCAGGGCCTGCATGGTTTCCTCCATGGGCACCGGCTTGGCACCGAAGGCGCCCGGGGGCCAGTGGATCTGGTAGAGGTCCAGGTAATCGGTTCCCAGGTTTTTCAAGGAGCGGTTGCAGGCAATGATCACCTGGTCGTATTTAAGATGGTTGGAAAACACCTTGGACAGAAGCACCACCTTATGCCGGTGGCTGCCGATGGCTTTCCCCAACACTTTTTCCGAGTGCCCGTTGCCGTATACTTCGGCCGTATCGAAGGTGGTTATACCTGCATCCATGGCTGCCCGGACGGCCTTCTCGCTTTGGGCGTCGTCGATGCCCGTCCACATGGATTTACCGGTCTGCCAGGTGCCCATGATGATCGGGGACAGGCGGATGTCCGTATTTCCCAGACTGCTTGATTCCATTTTCCCTCCCTTTGGGATCCCGTTGCTCGTTTGTCCAGCCGTTGGGCACAGCCGCGTCGATTTGCCGGCTTGACCAATTCCGTTTCGATATTTACAGTAGTGCCCGTTTTCGTCAATGGCAAGGAGAAGCGCTCAGAAGGGGTGGCACACGCTTGAAGGAACGACATCAAATCGCCGTCAGAACGCTGGTAGACGTCGTTCTTCGAGGCGGTGACCTGGATATGCGCTTTGCCCGATCCGGGCGGCCCCTCGAGGGGATTCGGGTGCATCAGAAAATCCAGCGACAGCGGCCCGAGGGGTATCGTTCGGAGGTGCCGGTTTCCATCGAAGTGGAATCGACAGACCTGATCTTGGTCGTTTCCGGTCGCATCGATGGGGTCATCGAATCCGATGGAGCGATCATCGTCGAAGAGATCAAATCCACCACCAACGATCTAAAAGCCGTTGAAAAGGCGCCGGATCCCTGCCATTGGGGTCAAGCCAAGGTTTATGCACACCTGCTGGCCAGTGCCCAGGACCTCGGGTCGGTAACCATCCGGCTGACGTACTGCCATCTGGATACCGGCGACACCTTGGAACTGACTCAGGTGTGGACCCGTGATGGTCTGGAAGCTTTTTTTCAGGAACTGATCGACCGCTATTTGAATTGGGCCACGACCCTCGCCCGGTGGCGTCATCTTCGCAATGCCGCCATTTTTTCTGCCGGCTTTCCGTTTACGTCTTATCGAACCGGACAACGCCACATGGCGGTCGCCGTTTATCGAACCATCCGGGATGGCGGCCAGGCCATCATCCAGGCGTCCACGGGCATCGGTAAAACCATGGCAGCGCTCTTCCCGGCGATCAAGACCGTCGCTGAGGGCCATATCGACCGGATTTTTTTTCTTACCGCCCGTAATACCGGCAAGGCTTCAGCCATCAGCGCCCTGAACATTCTGCAGGAGGCGGGATTTCGACTGAAGCGGGTTTCCCTGACGGCCAAGGACCAGATCTGCTTTTGCCCCGATGCCACCTGCAACCCGGAAGAATGCGCCTATGCCAAAGGTCATTTCGATCGGCTGTCGGAAGCGTTGGATGATGCTTTCTTACGGGACCATCTGGATCGCAGCGCCATCGAGGCCGTGGCCCACGCCCACCGCGTCTGCCCTTTTGAGCTCTCCCTGGAACTCTCCCGCTGGGCCGATTGCATCGTCTGCGATTATAACTACGCCTTCGATCCCCGCGTTTACCTGAAGCGTTTCTTCGATGAGGAAAACGGCGCCTATGCCTTTCTGGTAGACGAGGCCCACAATCTGGTTGACCGCTCCCGCGACATGTTTTCCGCCAAACTGAGCAAAAGCGATTTCCTCGAGCTCAGGCGGGCGGTGAAAAAGCACCTGCCGGCGGTCTATCGGGCGGCAGGAAAAATCAACACTTGGATGCTCGATGCCAGAAAAAAGATTCAGGAAAGCGGCGGCTTTCAATCCGAAACGCTGTTGCCCCGCGGACTGGAACCCTTGTTGCGTGCTTTCCTCCGGGTATCGGAGCAGTGGCTGGCCAAGAATCAGGCGACCCCCTTCCGGGAGATCGTCATGGAACGCTACTTCGAGACCAGTGGGTTTTTGCGGGTATGGGATCAGTTTGACGGCAGTTACGTGACCTGCAGGCAGGCGACCGGAAAAGACCTGCAGGTCAAACTTTTCTGCCTGGATCCTTCCAACCAGCTGAAATTGGCCCTGCGGCGTTCCCGATCGGTCATTTTTTTCTCAGCCACCATGACGCCGGCACCCTATTTTCGGGATATTTTGGGATGCGAACCCACCGCGGCCATGCTGGCTATCCCGTCCCCCTTTCCCCGAAAAAATCTGAAGGTGCTGATTGCCAGCGGCATATCGACCTATTATACGCAGCGGGAACGGAGCGTCCACCGACTTGTAAGCCTTGTCCGGCGCTTCATCCACCCCAAAAAAGGCAACTACCTGTGCTTTTTCCCTTCCTACGAATACATGATCATGGTGGTCGATCAATTTGAAGCACAGGAGGGAGATGTCCAGGTCCTGGTTCAGGTGCGCGAGATGGACGAAGCCGGACGTGCCCGGTTTCTCGATCGTTTTTCAATGCAGAACGATGGAACGCTGGTCGGATTTGCCGTAATGGGGGGGATTTTCGGCGAGGGCATCGACCTGGTGGGCGAGCGGCTCAGCGGCGCCGTCATTGTGGGTGTGGGGCTGCCTGCCATCTGCCCGGAAAGAGATCTGATTCGCGACTATTTCGACAGGCGGGGGGCGGGATTTGATTTTGCGTACCGTTTTCCGGGAATCAACCGGGTGCTGCAGGCGGCCGGTCGGGTGATTCGCACCGATCAGGATCGCGGCGCACTGCTGCTCGTGGACCAGCGTTTTGGCCGGGCCACTTACCAGGGGCTGCTGCCCGACCAGTGGGTCATGGCGGTAACCGAATCGGACCGGCAAATGGAAAACCAGCTGAAGCGATTCTGGTCATCCGGCAATTGACCCACCGCCCCTTCAAAGGGATTTCCTTCCCTGCAGCGTGCCAACCCGGGTAGATGTCGCCGGAAGAGCCTTCCAGCCGATCTATTTCAGTTTGGTCGGCGTTCCTTTTTTATTGGGGTCCGCCGCTGCCCCCAGACAATAGGTACGCCAGTCGCAATCGATAATGTCGCAGTCCGCATTGCCCATCCTGAAACAGTCCGTCATCCCCGCCGTTCGTTGCAGACTTCGGACCATGGCGATAATGTCTACTTGTCCGGCGGGGCAATCCTTTTTTTTGATGTCATCTTTTGCGGGTGGCTTGGAATCGGAATTGGAATGGTACGGCTTCTGGTTTTCTGGAACGGAAGATCGATGTTGATCCATCATCGTTTGCTCTTTTGATGTTGGTCAAAGTCAAGGGATGCAAAGACGGTAACGCTGATCCAAAAACGACAGCACGAGTGGTTTCGACGGGCCGGCATACGCCGGTGGATGCGGCCTACAGGTGGCCGGAAAAACAGAACAACCGCTGCGCATCACCCGGCCGCACGCGTTTTTTTTCGCTGACGCCGATGCAACCGGAACGGACAACGATCCGTGCATTGACGCAGGCGGAAGCCGCCGACAGATCCCGATTCTCTATATCGGGCAAGCAAGAATGCTAATAAGGGCTCATCATGGCCGCAGAAGGTGATTTGATATGGTAGCGGCTTTCCTCGGTGCAGTCAATGGCGCTGTAATAGATGCTTTTTGCGGTGATCAGATGAAATTCCTGAACGTCATGCAAAATTTTGCAGTCTTTCAGGCACTCATCCTTCGGGTCGTTTCTTCTTTCGCAGGTTTTGCATGGAGAGGATATCATCTTGTTCTCCTTTCGTCACGTGCGCCATACCGTCACTGGCCGTTAAAAGAACATGGTACCCGGTCAAGCTTGGACTTGTTGTCCATTGGTGAAAAACGTCGGCAGGATCGGTCGATTCTCCACCCCTTTTAGACAATCGACTTTTCTCTACTATGTTCATACTATCGGCAGAAAAAAAAAAGTATATAGGGGATTCGACTCATTTTTTTAGGTTTTTTTACT
>NZ_JBFELV010000309.1:0-5935 GCF_041551955.1 Desulfosarcina sp. | reverse complement strand
GCTCCAATTCGCGAATATATAAACTGGCGTGGAAAGATGGTCGCCCCCTTACCATCATCGGCACAGATGGTGGATTGTTGGAAAGACCGGTCCGCCGTCAGTATGTGTTTTTAAGCCCGGGGGAAAGGATAGAGCTCTGGACCGATTTTTATGATAGCCAAGTCGGATATGAGACATCCCTGATAAGCCTTCCTTTCGACACCGGAGGCATGGGGGGCAGACGAATGGGACGCGGAATGATGATGGGTGGAATGGGTCAGAATCAAAACCTTCCAAACGGTGCTGGTTTTTCTATATTCAACATTAAAGTTACGCAGCGTGTGGAAAAAAACCAACCGCTTCCAGAGAAGCTTTCTGAAATTAGCCCCCTTCAGCAAGATGAAGCCGTTAATTTTCTTAATCCCAGGCAATTTTTTCTCACGATGCAGCATATGCAATGGTCGATCAATGGTCGGGTATTTCAGATGGAAGAGGTAGCAGATGACGAGATTGTTCAATTAGGTTCGAAGGAGATTTGGGAATTTCACAATACTGGGGGTGGAATGATGAACATGATGAATATGCCACATCCCATTCATCTCCATGGTAAGCAGTTTCGAGTTATTGAACGAAGTGGTGTCATGCATGAAGGCTATGTGGACGAAGGTTGGAAAGACACTGTCTTGATTATGCCCGGCGAGCGAATCAGATTCTTAGTCGAATTTGATGATTACCCAGGCTTGTTTTTGTACCATTGTCACAACTTGGAGCATGAGGATATGGGGATGATGCGTAATTATTTTGTAAGGGACACCATCAGTTCTGATCGGCACATTTAAAATGTGCGCAAAAAACACAAAAATTTGAATTCATTTATGCGGTTCTCTATGAAACTCCAGTGAGTTCAGGTGTGACCGGATCTGTCACACCGCTGAGTTATGATGGCCTCACAACCAACCAAAAAGGAGGCCGCCATGACAGACTTTACCATTACCGAGGATTTTCCAAGATCCGAAATCGAATTCGATGCCCGTTTCTCCAATCCGGGTGCCTGTTACCAGTACCTGTTTCAGCTCAAGTGGCCCGATGGCTTTGTGTGCAAAAGATGCAGTTGCCAACAGTACTGGCTAAGTTCAAGGAACCTTTATATCTGTACCCAGTGTGAACACCAGCATTCTCTGACGGCCGGAACGATTATGGACAGTTCCAAAAAGCCGGTCACCTACTGGTTCAAAGCCATGTGGTGGTTCACCACCCGTAAATCAGGCATCAGTGCCACGAACCTGAAGGAACTGCTGGGCTTTGGCAGTTACGGCACCGCCTGGACCTGGCTTCAAAAGCTCCGGCGTTGCACTGTGCGTCATGAGCGTGAAAAGCTGTCCGGCCGCGTCGAGGTCGATGAGTTCTTCATCGGTGGTCAACGTTCTGGCAAGCGAGGTCGAGGGGCCGAAGGAAAAACCATCGTAGCGGTTGCCGTTGAGCGCTGAGACATAGAAAAGCGAATGGGTCGCATTCGTTTGCATGTCGCCCTGGACTGCTCCGGGTACTCTCTGGAAACCTTCGTTCTCGACAATATCGAGCCCGGCGCAACCATTGCTACAGATGACTGGCAAAGCTACAACATCATTGATAAAGAACAGTTTGGACGCGAAATTACCAATCAAAGCAAGACCAAAAACTATGACAAGCTCTATGGTGCTCATTTGGTGACGACCCTGCTCAAGCGATTGATCCGAGGAACGTATCAGGGCCGATTCGAACCGAGATACCTCCAGACTTAAGTTGAACAGTTGGTGAGCCTATTGGCCTCATAACCGATTGAATTTATTATATGCGACTCCAGAAAATCGCAAAAAGGTAGTGCCACAGAATATGCACATAGTTATTGTCAATATTGATCTTTGATAATAAAATGGGGGTGTCTTCAAACAAACGGAGGCCTTCCCATGTTCGCGCGTGTCAAAAAGTCCGGCAAGTACCAATATCTGCAGATCGTTGAAAACCGAAAAGAGAAGGGCCGTGTAAAGCAGCGCGTAATTGCCACCGTCGGCCGCATGGATCAGCTTCAGGATAAAGGCCGTATCGAGACGTTGATCCGCTCGCTTTCCAGGTTTTCTGAAAAAGCGTTGCTGATTCTTTCCGGCCAGAGCGATGTCAGCGCTCATGCCATGACCATCGGGCCGGCCCTTGTGTTCGATCGCCTGTGGAAAGAAAGCGGAATTCAGGATTGTATCAACGAACTTCTTAAAGGGCGTAAGTTCGAGTTCGATGTGGAGCGGGCGATCTTCTTGACCGTCCTGCACCGGTTGATGGTATCCGGCTCGGATCGATTCTGTGAAAAATGGCAGCGCGATCATTTGATTCCCGGCACAGAGACGCTTGCTCTGCATCATCTTTATCGGGCCATGACTTTCTTGGGTGAAGTCGTTCCCGAGGAGCATGCGGCAGGCAAATTTGGCCCTCGCCGAAACAAAGATCTGATCGAAGAGATGCTCTTTTACAAAAACCGCGATCTCTTCTCGAATCTGGATCTGGTCTTTTTCGATACGACCTCGATCTACTTCCAGGGCCAGGGGGGCGAGCACTTCGGTCGTAGAGGCTTTAGCAAGGATCACAGACCGGATCTTTTCCAAATGGTCGTTGGGGCGGTTCTCGATGAAACCGGTCGTCCCATCTGCTGCGAGATGTGGCCAGGTAACACGACGGATGTCACTACCTTGCTGCCTGAGTTGGAGCGGTTGCAAAGCCGCTTTAGCGTCGGCGAATGTTGTATCGTTGCCGACCGTGGAATGATCAGCGCGGGTACCCTTGAAAAGCTTGATGAGGACGAAACGCCCTACATCCTTGGCACCCGCATGCGTAAGGTCAAAAGGATCAATACCAAGATTCTCACCCGCGCAGGACGCTACAGCGAAGTTTATCCGGAAAGCGCCGATCGGCGAAAGCCAGCCCCACTGAAGGTAAAGGAAGTGATTCATGAGGGCACCCGGTATATCGTCTGCTTAAATGAGCGCCAGGCACGAAAAGATGCCGCCGACCGAGAGGCTATTCTCGAATCGTTGAAGCGCAAGTTGAAACAAGGGGCAACCTCTTTAGTCGGCAATCGAGGCTACCGAAGGTATCTCAAGGTCGCCAAAGACAGTACCCGAATCGACCCGGCAAAGGTAAAAGCCGATGCGCGTTTTGACGGCAAGTGGGTCTTGACGACCAACACGAAACTGCCTGCCGACAAGGTAGCTCTCAAGTACAAGGAACTGTGGCGCGTGGAGCGCGTGTTTAGGGATATGAAGTCCCTATTGGAAACCAGACCTGTTTATCATCAAAAGGATGAAAATATTGCCGGCCATGTCTTCTGCAGCTTTCTGGCACTTGTGCTTCGAAAAGAACTCGATCAGCGTCTGGCTGATAACAAACACCGGTTTGAGTGGTCCGACATCAAGCAGGATCTGAAAGCGCTCAAGCAGGTCGAGATTGAAGAAAACGGCAAATGCTTTGCCATTCGAACCGAATGCAAGGGTGTTTGTGGCAAGGTCTTTCAATCAGTTCGAGTGGCGCTTCCGCCCACTATCAAAGCAGTCGCTTAACCGCACATCCTCAGGAAAGGTAGTGCCAAGACCAATTTGCATAACTGTATTATGCTGAAATTAAATAAGATCCAAAAATCAACTGTTCAAAATAAGCCAGAATTACCTGGACGAGTATGTCTTTCGATTCAATCGTCGCAAATCCAAGAGCATCGGAAAAAAGTTCATGCGCATCGTTCAGCAGGCGCTAAAAACGCCCGGGATAACCTGGCCAGAGATTCCCTGGGATCTGGACCCGCTATCCGAGTATTTTGCGACAACTGGAGCTTCATAGAGAACCGCATTCATTTAATATAAATGGACAGTGGATGTATGAGTTATTATCTTAACACCAGAGTCGCGGGCACTTTTGAAGATGTTGTTCAAAAATCCACATGGAGACTCAAGAAAAAGGGGTTTGGGGTCCTCACGGAATTTTAACTAAATTCCATTTACACTGAAGCTCTGCCAAGCTTCTTAAAAAACATTTTTACGCCAAGACATCGTATAAAAAAAGCATCGATTCTTAACGACCATTCACGCTTTCTTACTTATATACCATGTACTTTTTTACTTCATTTGCGACAGAAGAACCCATTAAGCATTCCATCAATAAGAATGCAACCTCAAGTGACGAACCGGGTCCTTTGCAGGAAATGATTCGATTATCTATTACAATATTTTCTTCTTGCGTGATGACACCATTGGTTTTTAATCGGCTGAAATTATCATGATTTTTGCTGTACGGGTATGTAGTGGCTTTTTTCCCTTCAAGAAGCCCGGCGTCTGCAATAGGCAAAACCCCAACGCACATTGTTGCGATAAAACCGCAGTTTTGATGAATATTGCGAGCCAGTTCATGAATTCGAGGATCGTAAGCTTCATCAAAGCCATGACTATGGAATCCACCCGGTAACACCAATGCTTTGTAATCTGAAGGATAAATTTCATTAAATTGGATATCCGGAGCTATCTTGATACCGTATCGTCCCGTTACCGTTGGATGAAAACCGGTTGTTATAACCTTAGTATCAGGGATATGATCCCTGTATTGAGTCCATCCAAAGACATCAATTACGCTAGCCGCCTCAAGATCTTCGAATCCCTGGGCCAAAAAAAGTAAAATGTCCACAGAATCACTTTTTGTCATTTTTCCTAACATCGCCCTATACAGTTACTCAATTAATACCAAAGCAAAAAAATTCCATCGCCCGTACGTCTCTTTTTGTGTGTCAATATCAAACCCATTATTTCTGGCTGTTCGGAAGACGTCAATACCACAAGCTTCCATCATGGGTCTTACTTTATTTTTTGCTTCCTCAGGTTTTTGAAGGTCGCACGGACCTTCATCTTCGCCAGAGGGTCAGGTAGCACCTGAATTAGCTTCGCCGCCAGCACCTGAGGGCAGAGCTGTAAGCGCAAAGGCTTTATAAAAGCCCATTTTGTAGGCTTCGCCCTCAAGCCTAACAGCAATATCCGTCAGGGCTTTCCCTTTTGGCCCTTTCAACAATATTGCTTTAGTGAACTCGCTTAAGACCTCTTTTGTTTCATTTGCACCGGGAGCAAATGGCGGGTGAAATCCATCTTTGTTGTAAAAGGGACATCCATATAGGCACTTCCACCGAACCCATTTTTCGACAATTACTGTTCTGGTGTCGATAATCTTTGCCTCTTCACACCCAATGGCATGAGCTCTTTCAAGTACCCTATCTATAGCGGGCGGTGATTTTTTTCCCATAGGAGGCACCTTTCTATCGCTGTGCACAGTATTGGCTACCGGTTTTATAAGTTTTGTTGATAATGCAGGTTTTTCTGCGCGGAACAAGGTTCCCTTGGTTTTTGGGGTACTATTAAATCCTGTGTCACCAATGAGTTCACACTTCTGAAAACCAACTTTTTCCAATAAAGCCAGGAAATCCTTTCCCGGTATGGCTCCACCCTCTCATTGGAACCAACTATCTATTCTGGCTTTCAGGTCTCTTTCCAACTGGCCAACCATAATTTGATCTGCGATCATCAGCCGTCCGCCAGGTTTCAACACCCGCAGAGCCTCTTTTAAAGTGGCGGTCTTATCGGGAATCAGGTTGATTGCCCCGTTGGAAACCACAACATCGAAGCTGTTGTCTTCAAAAGGCAGCTTCTCGCCGGAGGACTTTTTAAAGGTAACGTTTTTAAGATCCGTTAGATTAAGATTTTTTTCTGCCCGTTCCAACATCTCTGCAGTCAGGTCGCTTCCAACTGCTGTCCCCGTGGGTCCTGTCATCATAGCGGCTATCAAAGTGTCTACACCGGCTCCACAGCCAATGTCCAGCACCGCCTCACCATTGTTTATTGGCCCAATGGAAAAAGGATTGCCCACTCCGCAATATGAGGCTGCCACAGAGCTCGGTAGC
>NZ_JBFELV010000308.1:0-5959 GCF_041551955.1 Desulfosarcina sp. | reverse complement strand
GCAGCTATCTGCCCGAACCAATAAGGATCATCGACCGGTGGGGTGATGAAATCGACCGTATTGATCATGGCGATTTCTGGGGAGAGTTGGTAAACCGCCGCATCGTCTGCCGTTTCGAGGCCCACCAGCAGATTGGGATCGGAGGGCGGCACAAGCCCCTCAAGCGCGTCCGACAGAGCCGTCGGACCGATTTTGGCAGCTCAACCGCACGTCCTGGCCAAACCGGTCAATGATTTTTTCTTGAAGAATTTCATGAGGCACCTATATCACATCATCCCCCTTTTGCGGTAGAGCCTGACCACGGCGATGTCCATCACCAAAAACAGGAGGATGGGCAAAAAGAGAAAGATCAGGGTCAGGATGGCTGCCAGGGATCGGTTGGAAGAGGTGAGCAATGGAAACAGGGTCCCAGTAAACGACGCCACGCTGCCGCCGCCGATGAGAAATACCAGAAAATATTCTGAAAAGGCCACCAAAAAAACCACGCTGCCGCCGGCGACCGCCGCCGGGATGAGCAGCGGCAGTTCCACATGCAAAATGATCGCCAGGGTGCCGGCCCCCAGGTTTCGGGCGCACCTGCGGTAGTCTTCCCCCATGGTTTGAAATCCGGCCACCAGCGCCCGGAACATGTAGGGATAGCTGAACATGGCCAGCAGGATGACCACCCCGACCATCGTTTCGGTCAGGGAGAGCCTGATGAACAAGAAGTGGAGGCCCATGGCAAACGTCATCGGCGGAACCAGAGCCGGGGTGAGCAGCAACCCTTCCAGCAGCGCCTTGCCTTTGAATTCGGTCCTGGCGAACACGGCGGCGGGGAACAAGCACATGAAAAGGGTGAGCAGGACGGTAAGCAGAGAAAAGACGAAGGAGGAACCCAGAGAGGTGAGGATCTGCTCGTAATGCCGCACCAGGTAATCGATGCCTTTCAGGGAAAATGTGTCCGGCCAGACATCCGGGAAGCGCCAGCCGGGTGCCAGCCCGGTCAACAGCAGGACGACGACCGGCAGGACGAATAACAGCATTAGAACCAGCAGTGTGCCGACGTGCTTCATAATTTCCTGACCCCGTTTTCCAGGCGCCGGACCACCTTCGAATAGGCGACGATAAAAAGGACGGCAAAACCGAACATGATCGTCAGGATGGCCATGGCTTCGGGCCGCCGGGCCAGGTCGTGTTTGAAGTAAAGATTGTAGACATGGATGCTCAGCATGCCGGGTCGGCTTTCACTCAACAGGTAAGGGATGTCGAACGCCCCGAAACTGTATAGAAAAAGGATGATAAAGCCGGTGTGCATGGCCGGGGCCAAGCGGGGCAGGACGATGCTGGAGAAGATCCGCAGGCCTGACGCCCCGAGCATGGCTGCGGTCTGGACCTGCCGGACATCGAAGCGCACCAGCAGCGCCATGACCAAGAGCATGGCAAAGGGGGTGCCCTTGAGAGTGTAGGCCAGAACCATCCCGATTCCCCAGCCGGAGTAGAGCACGTTGGGAAACGCGTTCATGGACTGGATAAGGCCCAACGAATGGGCCGCCGATGCCAGGATGCCCGACTGGCCCCAAAACACCAGGACGACAAAGGCCACGGCAATGTGGGGCAGGATCAGGGGGATCTTGTAGACCAGGGCGGCAGGGGCCAACCGTTCGGGCAGCTGCCAGACCCGATAGGCCAATAGGGTGCCGACCACCACGGCCAAAAAGGCGGAGGCGGCGGCCACCCCCAAGGAAAAAACGAACGAGGCAAAAAAGGACCGGTCGGTCAAGAGCCTGGCGTAGGCGTCCAGCGCCCCGCCGTCCTGGGGCAGCGGCGTGAGAACGCCAATGGACTGGCACACGGTCAGGAACACCCCGCCGCAGAACAGGACCAGGTATGGCAGGATCAGGGGGCTGAGCCTTAAAAACAGGCTAGTTGTCCAGGACATGGTCTTTCCATCCCTGCTCCAAGGCTTCTAGATAGGCGGACGGAATTTCCGGCACGGCAACGGGGTCCAGCTGATCCGATCCCAGGGTGGCCGGGCCCAGGTCCACGGCCTGGAAGCGCTTCTGGTCCGCCGGGGCAAGGCGGTTTGGATCCAAGGCCGGAAAATCCCCCCAGTTTTCGGGACGGTATTTGGACAGCTGTGCCTCCACGGAGATCAGGAAATTGGCCAGAACCATGGCTCCCACCTTGTTCGGGCTGTTGAAGGGAATGGCCGTAAAATGGGTGTTGTAGATGGATCCGTCCGCCATCACGAAGGTCCGTACGGTATCCGGATAGCTGCCCTCCAAAATCTTGTTCTGGGCGTGCGGCGGGTGGTAGGACATGCCAAAGGCCACCTCGCCCCTGGAAAAGAGCGTGTCCAGAAAAGCGCTGTCCTTGGGATAGGTTCGCCCCTTCTGCCACAGGAAGGGCTCGATGTCGTTGAACCACTCCCACAAGCGGGGGGATTGGCGGGCAAAAAGATCCGGGTCCCAGCCTGCCAGGTATTGCTCGTAGCCACCGGTAACCGCGTAGAAAATCTGACGGATAAAGGCGGAGCCGGTGAAATCCGGCGGTTGGGGATAGGTGAAGCGGCCGGGGTTGGTGCGGACCCACGCCTTTAATTCAGCCACGGTTTGGGGCGGTGTGCCGACCTGGGCGGTGTCGTATTCGAAGACGAACTGGGCCCGGCCGAATGGCGTTTCGTAGCCGTCCACCGGGTAGCCGAAATCAAAGGCCATGCTGTCCGGATCCACAAGCTGCCGAACGTTGGGCAGTTTGTGGGCAAACGGGCCGAACAGCAGGCCCGTCTCCTTCGCGTTCTTGAAGTTCTCCCCGTTGATCCAGAGCAGGTCGATGTTGCCCTTCTTCTTTCCTGCCGCTTTTTCATTGAGCAGTTTGTTGACGAAAACGCCGGCGTCCATGGGGACCCGCACCAGATCGATGTCGTAGCGCGTTTTCATTTCCCCGGCCACATAGGTGTCCACCCAGGTATTGACATGGGCCCAGCCGCCGAACATGTACCACCGGACCTGGCTGCCCCGGGCCTGTTCCTCGATCCGGTCAAAGGGGGTGTCCAACCAGGCGGTGTCCGTCTGTTGGGCCGGCAGAAGACCGGGCAGAAACAACGTGGCCAGCAGGACGAAGCGAATCAATGATGTTTGGGTCATGTTACCTCCTTCAATACGCTTTGAGTGCCAGGGCTACCCGCTGCCCGGGTCTGAACCGATCGTCCTGGCTGTAGACGGTGTAGGTGGTGTCCTCGAAATCGACCGTGTAGGCGGTGTAATGGCCGGCAAAGGTCTTTTCCACGATGCTGCCGGGGCCATCCTCGTCGGGCGTCATGGCCAAATTCTCGGGCCGGGCGAGAATTGGCCCGGACAGGACCTGTCCGGAGGTATACCCGTTGACACGCATCAGCGGAAAAAACCGTTCCGGGATCGTGTTCACCGGTCCCAAAAATTGGGCCACATCCGAAAAGGCGGAGTTGAAATAGACCCGTCTCGGGGTGTCGAACTGCTTGAGGCGGCCCTCCAGCAGGACGCCGATGCGATCCGACATGGCAAAGGCCTCCTCCAGGTCATGGGTCACGCTGATCGTGGGGATGCCGAACGCCTGTTGGGTCTTACGGATAAATCGGGCGGTTTCCATTTTCAGGTTGCGGTCCAGGTTGGCAAACGGTTCATCCAGCAGCAGTACGGCCGGGTTGACAATCATGGCCCGTGCAATGGCCACCCGCTGCTTCTGTCCGGCTGACAGCTGGGATGGGTAGTGGCGGCCCTTTTCGGTGAGCTGGAAATAGTCGAGCATCCGATCCACCCGTTCCGTGATCCGGCGTTTATCCAGGTGCCGGGCGCGCAGGCCGAAGCCGATATTGTCCCTGACCGTCATGGAGGGAAACAGGACATAGTCCTGAAAGACGATGATCACGGGGTGCTTTTGCGTCGGTGGACTTGAAAAGCGCACTTCTCCGGCGTCGGGCGATTCCAGGCGGGCGATGATCGCCAGCAAGGTGGTTTTGCCGACGCCCGAGGGTCCCACGATGGAGACCAGTTCCCGCGGCCCGACGTCGAAACTGATATCTTCCAGCACGGTGCGGTCGTTGAACCGTTTGACTATGTGACGGACGCTAAGATCCATGGGATATCGGCAAGGTATTGTCTGATTTTAGTAAATGTGTCCGCGTTCCGCAGGGGCCGGTCGGTCTGGGTGTACTCATACCAGGCCATGAAACACCATGCCAGGGCCCGCAGCAGAATCGCCTTTTCCATCACCTGGGTTTTCAGGACCAGTTCGTCCATGCTCATTTCCAGGCAGGCCTCCTGGTGGTAGGCGGCAAGAAAGGCCCGCTTCTCCTTCGGCGTCAAGATGGTGTCGCTCTTCCAGAGCGTGGTCGTGGGAACCATAAAATGACCCAGATCCTGGTAGCGGTACGATTTCACGGCCTTTTCCCAGTCTACGAGAAAGGCCCCCGCGTCACTGATCAGAAAATTGCCGGAATTGACCTCGGTGTTCACCAGGCAGAGGTCTTCGCCGACAAACAGGGTCCGGGTCTGGTCGGCCAGTTCTACTATGTTGTCGTAATAGCCCTGGATTTGATTACATTCTTTCTTCAAAGGATGATCGGGAAAACGGTTTAGCAGGCGTTCGCTCTCCCTGGCAATGTCCATCAGCGGATCAGCTTGAACCACCAGGCCCTCGGGCACGAGAGCGGAGTGGACCCGGCCAAAGATATGGGCGGCCCGTTCCAGATCCCGCTGGTAGATCAGGGCCTTGCCGGGCAAGTAGGTCATCAAAAGTGCCCCACCCCCGAGCGGTTCGGGGTGCGGATGGCAGAAAATCGGCCGCGGTGTGACGCCGGATTCGGCCAGGGCTTCGAGCACCTTGTATTCGTATGCGATCTGGTTCTGCCCCAAGCCCAGCTGGCTGCCTTGGTTGATGCGAAATACGCAATGGTTTTTTTTGCCCTTGACCAGATAATTGGCATTGTATTCCCCGGCGGCCAGAAAGGAGACCGAAAATGGCTGCTCGATCCAACCGGAGGTCGTAAGGAATGTTTTTATCTGCTTGAGTTTACCTGGGCCTGCCATGATGCCACCGAGCTCCTGGTCGCGTTCAAGTTTCAGCCGTTCAGTGTCAGTTTAGTGCCGGCTCTATAACATTTTCTCTGCAGTGAGTAAATTTTTTCGGAACCCCGATCATACACCATGTTCCATATGGCCTCCGAATAAACGCCCGGGACTCGTGATCGGACTCGGCAGTATAGACTGAATAGACTCCCCCCAAACCGGCAAGACCCGTTTCAACCCGATAGGTTAAGGCAGTCGCGCACCACGAATATCTTATTAAGATTATGCAAACCTAACAAGTGGATATCAAGCGTTGATAAAAAACGCGTAAAGATTGGGTAAAGACTGGATTAAAAAAAATTCCCGCCTCCGCAAACGGCATCATGCCAAGCGCAATCGATTTTCAAAGGCAGGTACTGAGGCAAAAATCCTTCCATATAGTCCCGAACCGATAATTATCAACCGGTAATCTTGGTGTCATGTTCATGTAAGGATGGGATGGTAGCCTACGACTCAATTAAGTAGGATGCTGATCGTATCGTCCAGGGGTCGGTGAGCGCTGTCGACTTCCTACCCTGCAGCTTCCCCGTACCATATTCCACCCATAAAGGCGCCATGGGAGAAAGGACCGTTAAATGCGTACCGCGGACATCGACCAAATCGTAAATGAAATCCTGACCGATATGTCCCACCGGGAAAATAATATCTCCGCTTCTGCAGACCGTTCATCTGTCCCTGATTTCGAGGATACATTTGGAAAACTGATTCAAGATGATGAATCGAGCAAGGAGGCTATGCGTAAAATCTGGGAGGAGTTAACCCATCCGCATCGGTAGGCATCTGTAAAAGGAAGGGCAGGCCCGGTGTCAGGCCTGCCCCATAGGAGTGATGTTGGATGGTATCGTCTTGCAGATGGTTCTCCGCATAGCGGGGTT
>NZ_JBFELV010000307.1:0-5980 GCF_041551955.1 Desulfosarcina sp. | reverse complement strand
CTTTGTTTTCTGGGTGTTCACCACCGGTGAGTGGAAGCAGTATATCCCCACGACCCGGAAGATGTTCGAGGTGGTGCGCTACTACCTGGTGGGCATCTTTCGGGGGGAGCCCCACCCGGTGCCCAAGCGCAAGGAGGCCAAGCACAACCCGCTCCAGCGAATCGTCTATCTGTCCCTGGCCGCCTTCCTGCTGCCCGTGCAGATGGCTTCGGGCTTTCTCTACTGGGGATACAACTCGTGGAAAGCCTGGGGACTGGACTGGCTTACGCTGGACACCCTGGCCTTGGTTCATACGGCCGGCGCATTCGCCATCTTGTGCTTCATCATTGTCCACGTCTACATGACCACCACCGGGCACACCGTCACCGCCCACGTCAAGGCCATGATCACCGGCTGGGAGGATGTGGAAGAGGGTGAGGTGCAGGAGTGGGAGAAGGCGGGAACGAAACAACCGGCCGCCTGATCCATTTGCGCGACTGCTTTCCACAACGAGAAAAGCCCCGCCAGCGGATGACACCGCTGCGGGGCTTTTTAGTCCGGGTCATGGCCGGATTTAGACAATCTCAATTAATGCCAGCTCCCCTGAATGGTATCACCTAACAAGCTTAAAGCATGTCATCGCAACTTGATCGGTGTTCGTTCCCACCACCATGTCTGCAAACGAGCTATCCCCCCGTTTGACAATATTTCCCAGTCTACGCGACGCTCGACGAGCCTGGAAGCAACTGGCAAATAGTCTTTTGGCAAGAAACGATATGCCCAAATGAACAGGCGATAAATACTCCATCATTTGAACCGTCGATTCCGGATCAGTTTGTCCTTGTCAGTGCTCACCGTATCCGCAGGAATCTCTTCCTGCTCGGTTTCCTTGCAGGTGGAGATTCCCAATACCGTGGTGATGGGACACCAGGCAATCGCGGCTGTCATGAAAACAACGGCGGCTGCCACATAAAAGCCTTTCCACCAGGCGGCGCCAAGGGCCATGAATGCCAAGCTGGCGACGATCCGGATGATCCGTTCGGTTTTGCCTACATTGCATTTCATGGATGACTCCTTTCAATTTTCAATTCACCTCTTCATCTCTCCATTGTATAAAGCAAGACAAATACCAATTCGATCATTAAATATTAACAGTAATTATATTAGGTTAGTAAAAATATTCGGCCGCCTTGCCGCTGCGGATGTCAGCCTTTTTTACTGGATGATAAAAATGGGGCGCAAGGTGGTTGCAGGACGACTACGAAATTTAAAACCGTATGATTTGCGGTACCACTTTCTACCCGCCGGCAACTGGGTTGTTGGTCCAGGATTTTCTGCGCATCCAGCGGTGTCATGTTCCCTATTACCGATTGCAAGATAACTCACGAACCGGTTGGGTTCGCTTCCGCAGGATAGTTACTTCGTACTTGTAGAATCACATAATTTCGGGTGATCGGATTGCCTAAAATCACCATCGGCGCGCTGGATAAGAAGCTTATGGCACCATAAGGATTTTCGAAAACGTTGTAAGGACTCACATCAGTAAGTGATGAATTCATCCAGCTAAAACCAGACACGGCGCTGGCTGGGTTGGAGGAGGAATAGAACGGCGCCGCCAGTTCATCTCATCTCCCTTTGCCAACGTGTAAAAAGAGCTGACGTGGTCCTTAGCATCAAGCGCCTTCGCCAAGACTTTGACTATTCTAAATCTATTTAATATCAAATAGTTCCATTTATCAACGACCTTGGCATAGGGAATGCTTTAAAAACTTTATTAGGAAGTATCGTTCGCCTGACATCTATTTTTACCTGAAAATAGAAAGGAGATCGCCATGGGCGGAAAAATTGGCCTTGAGGAATACGTACCGGGAAAATACACCCAGCGAAAACCCGGTGCCGAAGCGCTGGTAGGGCATTATGTTCGCATCTGGGAAAGCCGGCAACTGGCCCAGAAGGAAGCGGATTGCGAGGCTACAGCACTTGCCGACCTGCCGCCGTGCATCGCCTTTTCCCGCAAGATCGGCGTCGGCGCCCTCGAGATCGCCGACATGGTAGCCCAGAGGTTGGGATACAAGGTGGCCGACCGGAAATTGCTCGAGCAAATCGCCAACCAGACCAACATCAGCGAAAAGGCCGTGGCCTATTTCGACGAGCGCTTTCCGGGCTACGTCAACCGGACATTTAAGTACCTTTTCGGGGAGAAGGCCTTTACCGACAGCGACTATTCACGACACCTGATCAGTGCCGTCTTTGCCATTGCCGGTTTGGAGTCGACGGTATTCGTCGGCCGGGGAGCCCATCTGATCCTTCCCCGGGAGCGGGTACTGGCGGTTCGCTGCATCGGCTCCGATGATTACCGGGCCAAGCGAATCGCCGAAATCATGCACATCAGCAGATCGGAAGCCAGAAAGAAATTGCCCGGCCTGGACAAGGAGCAGGCAGCCTTCTTCAAAAAAGTCTTCGCCAAAGATGAAGCGCCGGCCTATGAGTTCGACATGGTCATCAACCTGGATCATTTTACCAACCCTGGGGATGTGGCTGACATCGCAACCCTGGCGTTCAATAAAAAGTTCAAGACTGCGGGTTGATCATCGCCCGTCGACGGACCGGTCAACCATGAGGACAACCATTACCGATGAAGCTGTTCAGCAGCGTGTGGCCGCCTGGTTTCCCAGCCTTGCCAACCAACGCCGGTACCAGGTCCATACCGATGCCACCGATTTTTATCAGGTGGGCTACGGGGATGTCCTGCTGCTGGCCAGCCATCCATATCTGATCCTGAACAATGCTAAAGAAGGGCGCTTCGGGCTGGAAGATCAGGAAAAGTTTTGGGTGAAGCGCGCAGTGGACCTGGAGAGCGGCCAGCGGAAAATCATCAAACTGGTTTTTTTCGAAAAATTCACCGCCCACATTGGCGACACCGCCTACGATTGCTTTCGAAGCCCCCGCAAGGAGGCGCGTATTCTGGAACGGGTGGCGGGCCATCCCCATTTTATGCACGGGTTCGCCACATCCGACACCCGGGGCAACATCATCCGGGTACTGGATTTCATATACGGAAAATCGCTTTACGACACCATTGAGGGACTGACCTGCAGTCACGAGAGCTATTTTTTTGATGCTTTCCCAGGAATTCTTGACCACTTCATAACCGGCATCGAGGCCATCGGGTATCTTCACCACCAGGGGGAGAAACACGGCGACATCAGGCGGGACCATGTTATCATCGACCGTGAAAGCGGTAACTACCGTTGGATCGACTTCGATTTCAATTATCGCCACCGTGAGAACATATACGGCTATGATCTTTTCGGCCTTGGTAACATCCTGATCTATCTGACCGGCAAAGGGGATCTGCATGTGCCGGATCTTTTTCAACGACGGCATCCGTCCTTCGGCATGCTCAAGCCGCAGGATCGCAACATTGTCTTTAACCACAGGTTGGCCAATCTGAAGAAAATCTATCCGTATATCCCGGAATCGCTCAATCGCATCCTGTTGCATTTCTCGGTAGGTGCCAACTGGTTTTATGAGCATGTGGACCAGCTTCTGGAGGATTTGGCCCAAGTTAAACGTTGTTGACTGCCTTAAAACCTTTCTCGGAACGCCAAATGAACCCTATGCGGAAGAATCATATTGTCATTGCTGTGGACGGATCGGAAAACTCCCGCCGCGCCGTGGCCTACGTAAGTGGGTTGATCGGCGGGCTGACAGGATTCACGGTGACGCTGCTGCACGTCATTCACGCACCGGAAGAGGATTTTTTCTCATCGCCGCAGGAACGTGAACGGTGGGTCAACTCCGGCCGGAAAAAAGTCGAAGCATGGATCACCGACTATCGGGGCCTGCTGATTGCAGCCGGCGTCGACGCCGGTGACGTGTCCATCCGCGCCGTAGAAAGGGACGGCCCCTCGCTGGCCCGACTGATCCTTGCCGAAGTGACATCTCTGGAAGCCGGCACGATCGTGTTGGGCCGGCAGGGATTGTCCCGAAAAGAGGAGTTCCTTTTCGGCTCCGTGTCCAAACAGATTGTCAGCCATGCCCGCAACTGCACCGTCTGGGTGGTTCAATAAACCGATTTGTCGGCCGCCACCCACGGCCACACTGCCGTAAAAGGTTCGTTCCGCACCCCCCTGACAATGGCTGGCCATGGCCACCAGATCCGCCGATTCCCCCTTGGCGGTGTCGATGATACAGGCCACCACACCACTCCGGCCGATGCGCATCTGTGCTATCAAAATTTACCGCCTGACTTGTCGCCTATGGTTGTATTTTTGGCTATTAGATGGCCAATTATGATGACGGCGGGGCGTAAATCAGCTATTCTGACTGTTCACCCTGGGCAAGGATACTGATAAAGGCACCTCAACTCCCAGTCTGTTGGCAGTGTTTTTAAAAGAAGCAAAGGACACTCAATGAAAATTTATGCCATGTCATGCTGCCGATTAAAAGCCAGGAAAAGGATCTTTCTGCCGCAAGCGGACAAAGATATCTTCATTGAATTGCCCATACCCGCTTTTTTGATTACCCATCCGCACGGAGATGTGCTTTTCGATACCGGCCCTCATCCTGATCTATTCAAAGACGCCTTTGGCCGTTGGGGAGGACTGGCCAGGGATTTTCAACCCATTGGCGACGAAAGTATTGGAATCTTGTCCCAATTGAAGAAAATGGATTGCCAGCCAGACGGCATTCGCTATGTCGTGAATTCTCATCTTCATTTTGATCATGCGGGTGGGAATCAATTTTTTCCGGAGGCAACCTTTCTTGTTTCCAAGAAAGAGCTCGCTTTTGCAAAACGGCCAGAGAATGAAGGCAGGGGGTATTTTAAGGCTGATTGGGACCATCCGCTAAATTACCAGGAATTAGAGGGTAAGTTTGATATTTACGGGGATGGAAGCTTAGTGGTTACCCCAATGCCTGGTCACACTCCCGGTCATCAAATTTTGGTCGTTCGGCAAAAGGAACAGCAAGCCATCATACTGAGTGGTGACAGCGTCCCTCTTAAAGAGCATTACCAAAACCTTGTCGTTTCCAGAAACAACTATGACAATGAACAGGTACTCGAATCGGTGAAAAAACTACAAACCATGGTAGACTCGGAAGAGGCTTTTGTTGTTCATGGACATGATGCTGAACAATGGGCTGAATTAAAAAAACACCATACTATTAGGCTATCTTTTTAAGCCAACTCCGAAAAAAATGAGGGCACACCACAGCAGATTGACAAGACGTAACTTGACCAAGTCTGTCCGTGGGACAGCTGCTGATATGTTTGTTGCCGATGTTCACCTGAAAAGCGAAGGGCCGCCGGGTGGATGTTGCCGGTGGCCCTTTCCTGTTACTCGTTCAGGCGAGTTTAGGGGTCGTCCGAATGACACCGATCGCTCATATCCCCAAGTAGGCCTCTTTGATATGGGGATCGGCGAGCAGTTGGTCGGCGGCCCCTTCCATCACGACGCGGCCATGCTCCAGCACATATCCACGGTCGCTCAAGGAGAGGGAGTGGTTGACATCCTGCTCCACCAGAAGGACCGTGGTTCCTTGATCGGCAATCTTTCGAATGGTCTCGAAGATGCTGTTGATCAGAACCGGTGCCAGCCCAAGAGACGGTTCGTCCAACATGAGGAACTTGGGCATGGCCATCAGTCCCCTGCCAATGGCCACCATCTGCTGTTCGCCGCCTGATAGGGTCATGGCCATCTGGTTCTCCCGTTCGGCCAGTCTCGGCAGCATGGCGTAGACCTGCTTTAAGGTCTCTTCCTTGTGCTTGTCTGCCCGCTTGTTGTAGGCCCCCACAATCAGGTTGTCCTTGATCGTCATGAGTGAAAACAAACGCCGGCCCTCGGGTACGTGGACAATCCCGCAGCCCACAATCTCCTCCGGCGGAAGCGTCTGGATCGGGCGGTCGTCGAACCAGATTTCTCCGCTGGCCGGTTTGATGAGGCCCGAAATGGTCCGCAGCAGCGTCGATTTGCCGGCACCGTTGCCGCCAATGATG
>NZ_JBFELV010000306.1:0-5986 GCF_041551955.1 Desulfosarcina sp. | reverse complement strand
GACCAGGAGATATGGGATCTTTATGGCGGCAAATGGAAAAAATCGGAATTGATCGAGGGTGCCTACGAAGCGGAGGTCTTCTTCCCAAAGCTGGGCAACGGCGGCAAGTGGTGCTGGTTTACCGCTGCGCCCATCAAGGCCGCTGACGGCAGCGTCATCGGGGCCATCGAAACCCTGTGGGACAACACCGACAAAAAACGGGCCGAGGCCGACCGTCGGCAATACACCCGTAAGCTGGAAGAGAACCAGCGTGCGCTCTCTCAAATCATTCAGGGCAGCACCATTCCCACCTTTGTCTTAGACAGGGACCATACCATTACCCACTGGAACCATGCCCTGGAAAAGCTCACCGGCCATCCCTCAGTGGAGATGATGGGCACCAACCGTCAGTGGGCGCCTTTTTGGGACAGCGAACGGCCGTCCATGGCCGATGTCATCCTGGATCAGAAGAGCGACCAGGAGATCTGGGACCTGTACGGCGGCAAATGGCAGAAATCCGCTCTCATCGACGGGGGATACGAGGCGGAGGTTTTTTTCCCAAAACTGGGCAACGGCGGCAGGTGGTGCTGGTTCACCGCCGCCCCGATCAAGGCCGCCGACGGTACGCTGGTGGGGGCCATCGAAACCCTCTGGGACACCACTGCGGCCAAGCGGGCTGAAGAGGAGCAGGCCCGCCGCAATCGAGAACTGACCACCTTGTACTCCATTTACACGGCCCTCAATGCACCGCTGCCCCTTCAGGAGCGCATCGAGGGGGCGGTGCTGGAGATCCGCGACTTCATGAAAGCGGAGAGCGTTTGTCTTTACATGTCCGGCGCGGGGGGGCGGTTCGATCTGCGTTATTTCAACGCCTGCTATGCCGACCCGGGCTACGGCCAGGACGGACCGGAGTCGCAAGCCGAGATTATGCGCAAGGTCTCCCGCACCGATAAACCCATCGTTTACAACACCGGGGATCATCATGGCCGCTTTTCAACTGATACGGAGCCGACGGGCGCCACCTTTGCCTATATTCCCATCAGCGCCAAAGAGACCAAGGGGCTCGGTGTCATGCGCATCGAACGGGAGACCGAACGGTTTTCATCGGAAGAACTTCACCTGTTGGACCTGATGGGCAATCGCATCGGAGCTACCCTTGAAAACGACCTGTTGCAAGAGGAAGTCATCCGAAAATCCGAATTCCAGGCCAAATTGATCAGAAGCGCCCATGACGGCATCATCGCCACGGATGAGCAGTGGCGGACGGTTATCTTCAACCCGGCTGCCGAACAAATATTCGGCTATCGTGCCGATGATGTGGTCGCTACCAAAGATGCCAGGGACTATTTGCCTCAATGGGTCCAGGAAACGCTCATTCGCACGGGGTTGGAGGGGGATGCCAAAGAAACCTTTCCATGGACCGAAACCGAAGTCAAAGCCAGCACCGGTGAGTCGATACCGGTTAGGTTCTCAGGGTCGCTATTGCGGGAAAAGAAAAAAATGATGGGCACGGTGGCATTTTTTCAGGATCTGCGCGAAATCAAGCGGCTTGAACGGGAGTTGGTAAACAGCGAACGGCTGGCGGCCGTCGGCCAGACCGTTGCCGGCATGGCCCACTGCATCAAGAACATCCTTCACGGGTTCAAGGGCGGCAGCTACTTGATGGATGTAGGACTGGGTCGGGACAATACCGAAAAAATGCGCAAGGGCTGGGAAATGATCCAGCGCAACATCACCCGCACCTCGGATCTGGTGATGGACCTGCTCTCCTACTCCAAGGAGCGCGAGCCCGAGTATGAGACCTGCCAACCCAATGAAATCGCCGAAGACGTATGCGAATTGTTGGAGGGGGTAGCCCGGGATCATGACGTGACCATGGCCCGGGAATTTTCCGACCGGATGGTGCCGGTGGTCATGGATCCTCGCACCGTGCATCGCTGTTTGATGAATCTGGTGACAAATGCCATCGATGCATGTATCTTTGACCCTGATGTTGACAAAGATCATCAGGTGACGGTGGCCACCGAAAGGGAGAATACCGGGACCATTCGCTACGACGTGAAGGACAATGGCTGCGGTATGTCTGAAGAAGTCAGGGCCAAGCTCTTCTCCTCCTTTTTCAGCACCAAAGGCGTCAAGGGAACTGGACTCGGTTTGTTGGTGACCGCCAAGCTGGTGGAAGAACACAAGGGAACCATCCATGTGGAATCCACCGAGGGGGAAGGCACTACATTCAGCATTCGATTTCCGGCCCAGACAGCGGACGCCGCCAGCTTGAACTGAGTGCCAGTTCAACGGTCCAAGGTTCATCGCAATCCTCAACCCAGGTCAACGTATGAGAGCAAGCCCAGAACACTGAACCCGGAGCTCAGAACCTTTGAACGCTCTACCATATCGATGTTAACCTTCAAGGAGGGCTCGAGATGAGCAAAAAAGTATTGATTGTGGACGACGATCCCGATGTAAGACTGTTTAATGCCACTGTCGTGGAAGAAAGCGGCTATACGCCCATCGAAGCGGCCAACGGGGAAGAGGGGTTGAAAATCGTCAAAAAGGATCGGCCGGACCTGGTGATCCTGGATGTATTGATGCCCAAACAAAGCGGCATTCGCCTCTATCGTGAGTTGAAGACGGATAAAGCCCTGATCGGCATTCCGGTGATCATGCTTTCCGGTGTGGCCAAACGCACCTTTCTGCGTTCCCAAAAGGCGCTTACCGAGTTCGGGGACAAGCCGGTGCCCGAACCGGAAAACTACCTTGAAAAGCCCGTCGAGCCTGAAGAACTGGCCCGTGAAATCAAGAAGCTGTTGGGTTAGTATCCCGGCAGCCAGGCGCCGGAATGTTCGTTACTGCTGGCAAGGATGAGATGACATGGATATAAAAAAACTGTTGTTTGTCACCCGTTTTGACAACCTTCGGTTCGATGCGTTGCAGTCCCTCATGGACTTGAAGAAAGCTGCGCTCAACCACGTGGTGTTTCTCAATGTCATCGAGCGTGACAAGGTGGCCATGCGGCGGGGCAAAGGCTACGAAAAAAGCGCTGAAATCAGACTTCGCGAAAAGGCGAATATCCGGTTTATCGACTGGGCTGAAACCCTTTTCGAACAGGGTATGGAGGTGGGTGTCTATATCGTCGTGGGCAGTTTTGCCGGTCAGGTGATCCAGGCGGCTGAGAAGGAATCCGTGGATCTGATCGTCCTGAGTCCGGAAAAAAAGGGGCGCCTCGAGCAGCTTTATTCCGGGTCCGACATTACTGAAATCGTCCATCGATCTGCAACACCTGTGCTGGTCTATAAGTACCTCGCCCAAAAGGGCCCGTTGGCCGAGAATCCATTTGAAAAACCCTTGCTGGCCACCAATTGGTCCGCGGCCAGTCAGCGGGCCATCGACTACCTGAAGTCGCTCAAATCGGTTATCCGAGAAGTTGATGTGGTCCATGTGGCCAGTGAAAAGGACCTGAAGGAAACCTCGGCCATGGGCATCCAGAAGACCCGGAAGGAGAGCCGCCAAAAGCTGGATGCCTTGTGCGACGAATTGGAGGATTGCGGCATAACGGCTAAACCCCATGTCTATATCGGGGGCACTGTCGCGGAGATCGACAAGGCCGCAAGAGAGTGCCAGTCTTCCATGATTATTGCCGGTTCCCCGCGCAAACGCCTGTGGAAGGACCGGTGGGGAACCAGCATCAGCAAAGGACTGGCTGAACAGTCTATCTTCCCGATCCTGCTCATTCCTCCCAAAGAGGGGTAGTGGCCGGCCCGGCAGTGGAAAAAGATCCTAACCCGCAACGCGATTGAGGAGGCACCCATGGCGGTCATCACCATTTCGAGGCAATTCGGCGCAGGCGGCATCACCCTTGGCAAAAAAATTGCCAATGCCCTGGGCTATACCTTTGCCGACAGCGACATACTTCAGCGAGTGGCCAAGGAGGCCAATGTATCCACCCACTGGGTCGAATCCTTTGAAAAGGAGGCCGGCAGCAAACTCTCCCGAATGATTTCCAGCATGGTGTCCAAGCGATGGCTGGAACGGGTGCTCGCCGATGAGCGCGGCTATCTGGACGAACAGATCTATCTGGACTACCTGGTCCTGATCATCGCCCAGTTCGCCGATGAAGGCGATGTGGTAATCCTTGGCCGGGGGAGCCAATACATTCTCAACGACCATCCCGATGCCGTCCACATCCTTTTGGTGAATGAATTTGAGAACCGCGTTCAGTTCATGATGGACCGCTATGACATGTCGCGCAAGAAGGCCGAGCGAACGGTGGTCAACGAAGACCGAAGACGGGTGAGCCTTTACAAACGGCTGGGCAAGAGTGATTATGAAAATCCGCAACTCTATCACCTGGTGCTGAACATGGGCCGGCTGGATCTCGAAACCGCGCGGGACATGGTCTGCAGCCTGGTGGAACACAAGGTGGCGATGAAACCGGCATGACCTATGTTGACGGCTGCCATGCAGATGCCCTCCATCGGTAACCCTCGGGCCGCACCACGCAACTGAGTTCTCACCAAGCAAAGCCGAACGCTGGCTTTGCTTTTTTATAACACGATGTCATTATTGACATTTGCAAACGATTCCGCTACTGCTGACCTGCAAAATCGTGATAGTCCGCCTTGGACTGGAACGCCAGGCGTTATGCAGGAACCGGTATCTACGCCATCCGGTTTTGACCGGGAATATGGCAAAGGCTGGAACGCCGCGGCTCATGGACAACATGATGCTACTCCCGTAAACCAAAGCGGGTCGCTCATGATGAAAAAAGGAGACCCTGTATGACCAACAAGTTTTTATTCACCTCCGAATCGGTAACCGAAGGGCATCCGGACAAGGTGGCCGATGCTATATCCGACGCGATACTCGATGCCATCATGGCCCAGGACAAAGGCTGCCGGGTGGCCTGCGAAACCCTGGTCACGACCGGTCTGGCCTTTATTGCCGGTGAAATCACCACCGAGTGCTACGTGGACATGCCACAGATCGTCAGAGACACCATCAAGGATATCGGCTATCACTCCTCCCAGATGGGTTTCGACTGGCGCACCTGCTCGGTGATCACCAGCATCGACCACCAGAGCCCGGACATCGCCCAGGGTGTGAACCGGGGTGCAGGCCTTTACAAAGACCAGGGTGCCGGCGATCAGGGGCTGATGTTCGGGTTTGCCGCGGACGAGACCCCGGAGTTGATGCCCATGCCCATCATGTATGCCCACAAGCTGACCCGGCGCCTGACACAGGTGCGGAAAAACGGGGCGCTGGACTTTTTGCGGCCGGACGGGAAATCCCAGGTGACCATCGAATACCACGATGGCCAGCCCCAGCGGGTGGACACCATCGTGGTCTCCAGCCAGCACAAACCGGACGTCACCCATGAAGACCTGCGTGAAGCCATCATCGAAGAGGTGATCAAAAAGGTCATCCCGGCTAAAATGATCGACGGTGACACCCGTTATTTCATCAACCCTACCGGACGGTTCGTGGTCGGCGGACCCATGGGTGACTGCGGGCTCACGGGGCGCAAGATCATTGTAGACACCTATGGCGGCCAGGGCAGCCATGGCGGCGGATGCTTTTCCGGCAAAGACCCTTCCAAGGTGGACCGCAGTGCCTCCTATATGGGACGTCACGTGGCCAAGAACATCGTGGCCGCCGGTCTGGCTAAAAAATGCGAAGTTCAGATCGCCTACGCCATTGGCGTGGCCGAACCGGTGTCGGTGATGATCGACCTCATGCACACGGGAAAGGTGCCCAAGGAGCGGGTAGAGGAGATCGTCAGGGAGGTATTTGACCTGCGCCCCGCGGCCATCATCGAATACCTCGATCTGCTGCGGCCCATCTATCGCAAAACCGCTGCATACGGCCATTTCGGAAGGACCGAACCTGAATTTTCTTGGGAACAGACCAATAAGGCGGACATTATCCGTGAAAAGGCCGGCTTGTAATCGGCGAAACGACGATTATTGTAGGATGTAAACACCAAGGGGGCCAATGGCCCCCACTACTT
>NZ_JBFELV010000305.1:0-5990 GCF_041551955.1 Desulfosarcina sp. | reverse complement strand
GCCGAATCCACGTCCATGGTCGCCGGATCATGGATGGCCAGCATGTTGGCCTGCATGAGCAGGGCGATTCCCTGGGAATTGGGGGGGTGGGTGGCCAGGGTGTAGCCGCGGTAGTCGCTGGTGATCGGCGGACCCCATTCCACCGTGTGCCGGGCCAGATCAGCCTCGCTGAAAAAGCCGCCCATGGCCTCAGCATGCGCAACCAGGGCTTCGCCCAACGGTCCATGGTAAAAGGCGCCCGACCCATTTTGCATGAGCGTCCGGTAAGTGCGTGCCAGCTGGGGCTGCACCATCAATTGACCCACCCGGGGGATGGCCCCACCCGGTAAAAATGTCTCACCGGCGGCTCCGGCGGCCAGCAGGACAGCCCGTCGCTCCTCGAGGGCATTGACCAAGTCCGGATAAACCGGAAATCCGTCTCGCGCATAGGGGATGGCCCTGGCCAGCAGGCTGTCCAATCCCATCGTGCCGTATTTTTCAAGCGCTGCCTGCCAGCCGGCAAGGGCGCCCGGCACGGTGCAGGCGTGAATCCCGGTCTCGGGAACCCGCTGGTAGCCGAGCCCCTGGTATGCCTCCAGGGTGGCTCCCGCGGGGGCCCGGCCCGACGCGTTGAGGGCGTGGACGGTTCCCTGGGCGGCCATGTGGATCAGCATGAACAGGTCACCGCCGATGCCGCACATATGCGGCCTGACGATCGTCATCACCAGGTTGGCAGCGATGGCCGCATCCACGGCGTTGCCGCCGGATTCCAGCACGGCTGCACCGGCCTGGACGGCCAAGGGATGATCGGCGGTGATCATCCAGCGGGTGCTCATCAGAAGCGGGCGATGGGTGGCGAAATGGTTCGACATGGTTGGGGAACACCTCTGTTGTTTTGGACACAACGTTTGATTATATTCCTAACGGGATTAGCGTGGGTCTGCAAGGAGAATTTAGACCGCTCTATCGATCATCATATTCCAGGTGATCGTCTCACGGGTGTGAACGCCGATGTGGCTTCACCATCATTTGTTGAGAATTTTATGGGTATCAACAAATTTTGCAGGTCAGCTTGTCTAGCACGCCCTTCATGTCTGGTCGATGACCATCCCTGACAATGTCAAGTTGGCAGCTTAATGGCAATGCGTCCAGAATTGTCCTGATGGATTAAAGCTGTGGTCAGCAACATCATGGTTAAAAATCCAGACCACCAACGACCGTTAGCCCCATGTATCCGACACCCTGTTTTTTGTGCAATCACACCAGTATCGCTTTTTTTGTGGGCGCTGAAAAAGCATGAAAGCGGCAATCGATGATAATTGGTCCTTGACCCCCGCAACAGATCCATTCTATTTTTTAAATATCAGCGATTCTCCACGCTCCCATTCCTTTTCGGATGTCACAGAGATGCTTGTAAAAACCTTCAGCTGATCGTTCAACCGACATGGATTCATGTTTCACGCAAAGGACACACATTTTTAGGGATAGTTGTCCCCCATGAATAATAACGGCATGCACGGTAAATGTCGTGGTTGCTTTTAATTGACCATTAAAGAGGAGGAATAATGAGAAACTTGACGCTTAACTACGAGACGCTCATCAAGGTCACCCGATCCCTGTCGAAATCAAAGGATCCAGACAAAATTATTCGAATGACGGTGGAAAGCATCCAATCTGCGCTCGGGATAAAGGGATGTGCGTTGTTCCTGATGAATCCTAAATCAGAAGAATTGGAGGTGGCTGCGTCGACGGGCTTGAGTAAAGAGTATTTAAACAAAGGAACCGTAAGCGCGTTGCGGTCCATTGCCGACTCCCTTAAAGATGGGCCGGTGGCGGTTTATGATGTCAACGATGATCCCAGGATACAATATCCTGAGGCAGCTAAAAAAGAGGGCATCGCCTCTATCCTTTCCGTACCCATCATGGTCGGTGATAGCGTCATCGGGGCCGTCCGGGTATACACGGCAGAGAAGTGGGAATTTACGCTGGATGATGTGAATTTTGTTCAAGCGCTGGCTCAGATCGCCGGTGTACTCATAGAAATGAGCCGACTTTACAAAGGTCAGAATGAATACATAGACGTGCTGACCACCAGCTGTGAATCGCCGGCACTTTAGGTGAACACGTCTCCAACGGCTTTTTTGATCTAACGAACGCAAACACGCAAAAAGGAGAAATGGATATGCTTGACATTCGAGATTCGGTTGCAGTGGTCAGCGGCGGTGCCAGCGGCATCGGCTTGGCGGTTGCCAGATACTGGGTGGAAAACGGCGGCAAGGTGGTCATCGCCGATGTGGCTGAAGAGATGTTGAAGCAAGCGGAAGCTGAGCTTAAGGATATAGGCGGGGACGTCGCTTCGGTGGTATGCAACGTGACCGATGAGGACGATTGCGCCAGGCTGGCCGACACGGCCATCGAAAAGTTCGGTAAGATCAATCTGGTGGCCCCATTTGCCGGCATCATAAAGGATGGCTTGATGCTTTCTCCAGATAAGGAAACCGGCAAAGTGACCAAGAAAATGCTTTTGAAGGATTTTCAAATGGTCGTCGATATTAATTTGACGGGTGTGTTTCTGACGGTCCGCGAATGCGCCGAGCGAATGATCAACAATAACTGCAAAGGACTGATCTGTCTGGTTTCCTCCACCGGCAGCCTGGGAACGGCCGGTCAACTCAACTACGCGTCCACCAAAGCGGCCATGTCGGTGATGCCCAAAGTGATCACGGCCGAATTTTTTCGCCGCGGCCTAGCCGACAAGATCCGCTGCGTGGCCGTTGCACCGGGTTATGTGGGCACTGCGATGGTGAAAGGGATGAACCAGAAAGCGCTGGATTATATTATCGGTCAAGTCCCCATCGGGCGCTTGATTGAACCTGAGGAAGTGGCTGCGTTGGTCGGAGATATCTATCGCAATGAGGCGCTAGCCGGGGAAGTCTTTTTTATCCATGGTGGCCTGCGCCTGGGTTCCAAGGGGTAGAACCACGAAAGTACCCTCACCCCAATAAGGGAAAGAGGCTGTCCATGAACATGAAAAACGAAGATCCGTTGGGAATGGCGACCATGCTCACCACCTGGATGAAATCCATGGGTGACATGTGGGGGAACATGGCCGGTCAGTGGGGCGCCCCCTTTCCGGGGCAGCAGCCGACCGGTGCCGAGGCGGCCCCTGGCGCCAGCCCCAAGACCCAGGCGGCCATGGCCGCGGCCCTGAAGAACTGGCAATCCATGGCCGGTGCCATGGCGGCGCCGGAATCCATGACCGCGCTTTTCAAGGGCAGCGGGGCCATGCCGGAGGTGCTGCTCAAGCTGGCCCAAACCTCCATGGGCAGTTTGATCGAAATGCAGCAGAAGATGATCCAGCGCCTGGGCCGGATGGGCCAGTCGGTGGAGGCGTATCAATTCCAGGACATCGACGATAATCTGTCGCGCCTGTGGACCGACATCTATACCAAGGAGTTCCAGCAGTTCTTTAAGGTCCCGCAACTGGGGCTGATGCGCACCTATCAGGAAAAGGCCAATCAGGCGGTCGATAAATACAACCTGTTTCAGTCCACCCTGTCTGAATTTCTGAATATGCTGGGCCTGCCCTTCAACCGGTCCATGCAGGTCATGCAGGAAAAGCTGGGGGAAATGGCCGAAAACGGTGAACTGACCGATGACACCAAGGTCTATTACAACATGTGGGTAAAGGTGTTGGAGGGGCATTTTATGACCCTTTTTCAAACCCCCGAATATGTGGAGACGCTGACCCGCACCGTCAATGCCCTGGCCGAATATTCGGCCGCCCGGAATGCGGCCCTGGAAGACATGCTCAGTGTGCTGCCGGTGGCCAAAAAAACCGAGATGGACGACATGGCCAAAGAACTCTTTGAATTGAAAAAGCGCCTTCGACGACTCGAAAAAGAAAAAAAGTAAGGGGGTAGTTCATGTCGCAAACCAAAATTCCTGTGGATCTGATTCTGTCGAAGTTGGCCGAAGACGCCGAAAAAGCCCAATCCCGCGCCCACAAGGCATCGGAAGTGCTGTTGGACGATCTGGACACGGATCTGGCCCAGACCCCTTATGAGGTGGTTTACCAGGAAGACCGCGTCAAGCTGAAACATTACCTGCCCCGCACCGAGATCCGCTACCAGACGCCCCTGCTGGTCGTCTACGCCTTGATCAACCGCGAAACCATGCTTGACCTGCAGCCCGGCCGCAGCGTGGTCGAGCGTTTTCTGGATGCCGGCATCGATCTGTACATGATCGACTGGGGCTACCCCACGCGCAAAGACCGTTTCCTGGGATTTGACGATCACATCAACGGCTACATGGACAATGTCATCGATTTCATCCGTGAAAAACACGCGGTTGAAAAGATCAACCTGATGGGGATCTGCATGGGGGGCACCTTCAGCGTAATCTATTCCGCCCTGCACCCGGACAAGATAAAAAATCTGGTGACCACGGTGACGCCCACCAATTTTGACACCAAAAAGGGACTGTTGCACGTGTGGATGGAACATCTCGATGTGGACCGCGTGGTGGACACCTACGGCAATCTGCCGGCGGACATGATGAATCTGGGCTTTCTGCTGCTCAACCCCGCCCGCCTGATGATCGACAAATACGTCGGCTTCATGGAGAACATGGACAACAAGCAGTTCGTCGAAAACTTCGTGCGCATGGAAAAATGGATTTTTGACAGCCCGGACCTGCCGGGGGAAGTGTTTCGCCAATTCATCAAGGACTGCTATCAAGGCAACAAACTGATCCAGAGCCAGCTCGAGGTCGACGGCCAACGGGTCGATCTGCAGAAGCTGACCATGCCGCTGCTCAATATCTACGGGAAGTACGATCACCTGGTGCCGCCCGAGGCCTGCGAGCAGCTGGTAGAGCGGGTGGGCAGCACGGACACCGAGGATCTCTGCCTGGACACCGGACACATCGGCATCTATGTCAGCTCGAAGTTTCAGGAGGCATTTGCACCCAAAATCGCCGGCTGGCTCAAGGAGCGGGATCAGATTCCTAAAAAAAAGTCACCCAGCAGAAAAACGGCGGCGAACAAGCCGTCTGCCGGGTTGAAAAAAACCGTGCAGAAGGCCAAACCCAGTAAAGATAAAGCCCAACCGGTAACCCAGCCGAAATCATCCCGATCCAGAACTGCATCTAAAGCGACCAATGGGTAATACGGACAAACCACACCAGTAGGAGGAACCCGATGACCAGGGAGATGGACTATTTCAAAACCTTTTGCAAAATCAGCAAGGCCTTCGGTACGGTTGCAGGCAAAACGGAGTTGCTGAACTTGATTGTCGACAGCGCCATCAAGACGATGGAGGGCAAGGCCGCCTGCCTGTTTTTGAAGGATGAAAAGCAGGATGTCTTCGTGCCGACGGCCCAACAGGGTCTGTCCGAAACCTATCTGCACGCCAACCCTATCCAGGCCAGACGGGTGGTTTCCGCCCTGGAAAAGGATGGGCACCTGGCCTTTTCCGACGCCGCGTCCGATCCGCGCCTGGAAAACCACGCGGCCAAAAAGCGTGAAGGCATCGCCTCGCTGCTGACCGTGCCCGTGACGGTGAAGGGCCGAACCATCGGGGTGCTGTCACTGTATACAGCCGCCCGGCGCGAGTTCCAACCGGACGAGATCGAATTTCTGCGCGCATTGGCCGAACAGGGGGGAATCGCCATCGAACACAACCGGCTGCTCCGGCGCATGCAGAAAAACGCCATGCTGTTCCTGGAATTGGCCTCCAACATCAACTCCACCCTGGACATTCAGCAGGTGCTCGGGAACCTGACGGAGAACATCTGCGACACCCTGGGGATGAAGGGCGCGTTGATCCGCCTGTTGGACGAGGACAGCGGTTCGCTGAAGCTGGTGGCCAGCCATGGCCTCAGCGATGAATTCCTCGAAAAAGGCGCCATCACCTCCACTGAAACCGCGGCCCGCGCACTGAAAGGGGAGACCATCGTCATCAGCGACGCCACCACCGATGAGCGCATCCGCTTCAAGGACGCCATGAAAG
>NZ_JBFELV010000304.1:0-5997 GCF_041551955.1 Desulfosarcina sp. | reverse complement strand
GAGGAATGAGGCGTATTGGCCATACTCCGCATTGACGAGGGATGAAGTACAACGCCGATATCGGGCTTCTTACGGAACCGTCAATTATGTTCATTACTTTAGAAGGCATCGAGGGCTCGGGGAAAACCACACAGATCCAAGCTATTGCCCGATGGCTGAAGGCGGCCGGCCGTGACTGTCTGACCACCCGGGAACCCGGCGGCACGACCATCGGCGCCCAGATTCGTTCCGTCCTGCTCAACCCTGACAACGCCGATTTGGCGCCGGCGGCCGAACTGCTGCTTTATGTGGCGGACCGGGTCCAGCATCTGGAGACGATCGTGCGTCCGGCGCTGGCAGCGGGCAGGGTGGTGGTGTGCGATCGCTATTTCGATGCTACCCTGGTCTACCAGGGCTATGCCCGGGGGTTGGACAAAGAGATGATCCGCCAACTGCACCGGCTGGCCTGCAAGGGCTTGACCCCCGATCTGACCCTGCTGCTCGACCTGGACCCCGAAGCCGGACTGGCCCGTGCCTGGCGTCGGATCGATTCCGATACGGCCCATGCGATGGAATCCCGCTTCGAAAAGGAGAAGCTGCGCTTTCACCAGCGCGTCAGGGCCGGATACCTGGATCTGGCCCGCCGGGAACCGCGACGGTTTGCCGTCATCGATGCCGCCGCAGATGAGCGAGCCGTGCGTGCGCAGATTGAAATCACACTCGAGACTCATTTTAAGCGTTGATCATCGACTACGGACGGAATCCTTTGTCATGACCCACAGCATCCTGAATCATATCGGCAACACCCCGCTGGTGGAGATCCGGCGGCTGAACCCCAACCCGCATGTCCGCATACTGGCCAAGCTGGAGTACCTCAACCCCGGCGGTTCCATCAAGGACCGACCCGCGCTGTCCATGATCGAAGAAGGGGAGCGCTCGGGTGAACTCAAGCCGGGAAAAACGGTGATCGAAGCCACCAGCGGCAACACGGGTATCGGTTTGGCCATGGTCTGCTCGGTAAAAGGTTACCGGCTGCTGCTGGCCATGAGCGAGGCGGCCAGCGTGGAGCGGCAGCAGATCCTCAGGGCGCGCGGTGCAGAGATTCTGCTCACACCCGGCCACTTAGGCACCGACGGTGCCATCGAGGAGGTTTACCGCCTCGCGCGCGAGAACCCGGACACCTATTTCATGACCGATCAGTTCAACAACCCGGCCAACTGGATGGCCCACTACCAGGGAACGGCTGTCGAGTTATGGGATCAGACCGGTGGCACCTTGACCCACATGGTGGCCACCCTTGGCACTTCGGGAACCTTGATGGGGCTGTCCCGGCGGCTCAAGGAATTCAACCCAGAGATCCGGATCATCGGCGTGGAGCCTTATCTGGGGCACCGTCTGCAGGGGCTGAAGAACATGAAGGAGGCCTATCAGCCGGAAATATTCGAAAAACGTTTGCTAGACGAGAAGGTCAACGTCGAAGACGAGCCGGCTTTCGAGATGACCCGGCGCCTGGCCCGTGAAGAGGGCCTCATGGTGGGCATGAGCAGCGGCGCCGCCATGGTGGTGGCCGCCGAGGTCGCCCGGACGCTGGCACAGGGAACGCTGGTGGTGATCTTCCCCGACGGTGGAGAGCGCTATCTGTCCACCCCGCTATTTGCCGTCCAGGAGAAAATCGACCTCAAACTCTTCAATACCATGACGCGTACAAAAGAGCTATTTTTGCCGGTGAATCCGGGAAAAGTGTCCATGTATGCCTGCGGCCCGACCGCCCATGCCCGCATGCACGTGGGGGAGGGACGCCGTTTCGTCTTCTCGGACCTGTTGGCGCGCTACCTGGCCTATCGCGGGTACGCGGTCAAGCAGGTGATGAACATCACCGATCTGGACGACAAGACCATCGAGGGTTCCGAGCAGGCCGGCATGACTCTGGAAGACTTCACCGGCACTCATATCGACTCTTTTCATAAGGATCTCGGTGTCCTGGGTATCCAGCCGGCCAACCACTATCCCAGGGCCAGTGAACACACCGACGACATGGTGGAACTGGCCGACCGGCTGGTCAAGAAGGGCTATGCTTACGAAAAGCTGCGTTCCATCTATTTCGACATCTCACGATTCAAGACATACGGCCAGCTGTCGGGAATCGATCTCAACAAGATCCGCCTCGGCGCCACCGTTGACCTGGAGGAATATGAAAAGGACAACCCCCGCGATTTTACCCTGCTCAAGCGCACCCGGCTGTCGGAACTCAAGCGGGGCATCTACACCCGGACCGAATGGGGCAACATGCGCCCCTCCTGGCACCTGCAGTGTGCGGCCATGTCCATGCACTACCTGGGGGATTTCTACGATATTCACTGCGCCGGCCGCGAACTGGTCTTCCCCCATCACGAGAACGAGATCGCCATTGCCGGCGCGTTGACCGGAAAGACCCTTGCCAAATACTGGGTCCACTGTGACCGCGTGCTGGTGGACGGCAAAAAAGTGGATGAAAAAGGTGACGCCCTGACGATACAGGCCCTGCTGGACATGGGATTTACGGGACGGGAGATCCGCTACTGGCTGATCTCGGTAAACTATCGCAAGCCGGTCTTGTTTTCCGCGGCGCGTCTGAACCGCGTGCGCAAAACCCTGAAGCGTTTAGATGCCTGCATCCGGGCGCTGAAGAGTGTGCGCCACGGAAATGCATACGGGGAGCTGGATCAGCTGTGCTACGACATCAAGAATGGCTTTGTCAGCGCTATGGACGACGACCTGAACATCTCCGCTGCCATGGCCTCCCTATTTACCGTGGTCAAGCGAATCAACACCTTGATATCAAGAAGGGAAATCGATGCTGCCGGAGCTGAAAAAGTGTTGGAGACATTGGCACGCGTCGATACCGTGGTCAATATCTTCGATTTTGAAGATGAAACAGACAACCCACGGGTCCATCAATTGATGGCCGAACGGACCCTTGCCCGTCAGGCCAGGGACTGGGTGCTTGCGGACCGGCTGCGCGACCAGTTGCTGGCCATGGGGGTGGTCCCCCGGGATGATAAGACAGGTGAATAGATTCAACCGAGGAAATGGATCCAAAGAACGTCGAACGTTCAACATCGAATGGTGAATGGAAATGGAAAACACCTTGACCCCCGCATACATGCCGTTTACCTATCTCTCCGAATCCACGGCGCGCATTCTGAGCGCGTTATTGGGGCCGGTGGTGGTTTACCAGCCCTTGGAATCGACTATTCCTGAAGGCATGGGTGCACTGGCGTTGCGGGATCTGGTCGAGATCCGCAAGCCGATTACCCGGGCTGACGACCGGCTGTGCGCCGCGCTGGCGGAATTCACGGACTGGGCGCGCATGAATCCAGGAAAGTCCACCCCGGGCACCGGCTATGTCAGCCAGCGACAGGGGGAGATTCCATTTTTCGACGAAACAGCCGTCAATCGGATCCGTTCCGACATCAATCGCTATCGGCCATCCGATGGTCTGGCTGATCATGAAACGAGAAAAACGGAGGCCGAATTCAGCGCCCGGCTGTTCCTGGCTCTGGCCCAGGAAAACGACCTGGCCACCGACCGGCTTGACGATGACCTCAACCAGTTCAAATCGTTGGAAAATGTGTTTCTTGACACCTTGAAGGATGCCGATGAAGTGGGGTTCGACCGTCAGGCGTCCGGTGCAGCGATCTGGCGGGACGATCCAGGAGCAGCGTTGACCGGAACACGGATTCGCGCCTGGGCCACCCTGGCGGCTGCCGATGCCGTCCCGCCGGAACTGTTGGTCACCACCAGTCGCGCGGTGATCGATAACCTGCTGGAAACCCATGCTGATGCGCTGCGCCTCGACCGGCTGGCCGACATCCGACTTCCTTTCCCGCCAGCCGGCACGGCACCGGTATTGAGCGGGGTGCTGGCCGATCTGGCCAACCGGGAATCCCTGGAATCGGCTGACCTTTCTTCCATCGCCTCGCCGGCCGACGATGCGGTAGCTGCGAGGACTGTCACCGTGACCCTTTTTGGTGCGGTAAACCGGACGCCCGCAACCGTCCTTCGACGTCTGGCCCCTGCGGCGCTTGCCCCGCATGAAGAAAATAACCAACCGAAATCGGTTCGCCACACCCTGATCGTCTTGGTGGAAAGTTGATTTTGTGATTGGTGAAATGCCCTATTGGCGTGGAATTGAGGGCGATTTGACGAGGTGTCGAAAAAAACGCCATCAGCGCTTGACTGGGTGTTTTATTTGGTATAAGCCCTTTTCCATTAAAAGAAAGCAGATGTTGATAATTGGATCAACACGCATAGAAAACTCTTGAAAGGAGACTGTTAAGATGGCATTTAACCCAATCGTTGACGAGGCCAAGTGCGTAGGCTGCGAAGAGTGTGTAGATGTTTGCCCCGTGGAAGTATTCGAGATGCAGGACGAAAAATCCGTTCCGGTAAACGCAGAAGAATGCCTCGGCTGCGAAAGTTGCGTGGAAGTGTGCGAAGAGAGCGCCATCACCGTCGAAGAGACTTAACCATCGACGATGTCATAGACGTTCCAACCCCTGGCGGTTCCTTCCGTCAGGGGTTTTTTTATCCCCGCCGCATTCAGATCATTCATCAATAATACCGGAGGTCAGCCATGAACCGCTATCAGATCGTTGAGACAGCCTTTGGCTTCGGCGCCGTGGCCTTTTCCACCGAGCCGTTCAAACTGGTGGCGACCAGCCTTCCCACATCCGATCTCGACGCACTGTGTCGGCCATTCGACGAGGTATGTTGGCGAATCGACAGCAACCACCCGACAGCATTTAAAATCGGTGCGGCCATGGTCCGTTATTTCAACGGGGAATCGATCGAGATTCCATGGCCGGTAATGGACCTTTCCCGTTTCACCCCCTCCCAACAGGCCGTCTACCGCGCCGTGGCCAATATCCCATACGGCCACACCGCTTCCTACGGTCAGGTGGCCCGGCTTGCCGGCCTCCCCCGTGCCGCCCGTTTCGTGGGCACGACCATGGCCAACAATCCTTATCCGGTTTTCATCCCCTGCCATCGGGTGATCAAAAGCGACGGGTCCCCGGGTGGGTTCGGCGGCGGAGAACCGTTGAAGGCCAGAATGTTGGCCCTGGAAGGCGCCCTATGATCGTTGAGCCGAGATACCTTACACCGTATTCGCGGCGTTTTTTGACAAGGCCGTGATGCGGTCATATTTTATTTGATTAGGGAAATTGTCACTGCAGATTCATCAACTTAGAATGATTTTCTTCTAGCCTTTCTGAGCCACGCTTTTCCTCTACCTCCGTTCGTATATGTCCCTATATCCCATGCGTTGAGCTTTACCTTTGACGTCGCTTTTCCACGATGAAATGAAATGACCCTTGGTTGTCCTGGGTCTGGCGACGACCAGGAGCCGCTGGACATACTCGACTAAAACGGTTTAACATCAACCCATCCAGACAAGGAGACAGAAACATGCCGACTTACATCACTTTAGTCAACTACACCCAAAAAGGCATCGAGAACATCAAAGAAAGCCCTGCGAGATTGGACAAAGTTAAAAAGGCCATGAAAGCGGCCGGAGGTGAATTCAAAGCCTTTTATCTCACCATGGGACATTATGACATGGTTGTTGTCAGCGAGGCCCCCAATGATGCGGTATATGCCACCACCATGCTTGCAATTGGCGCCGCAGGAGCCGTCCGCTCTGAAACCCTCAAGGCATTCACCGAGAAGGAATATCGAGAGATCATCGCCTCGTTGCCGTGAGCAAACAGCGGTGTGTCTTGAACAGAATTTGAAAGGCTCCCGTGCAGCAGGTGACCCCTTTGTTCACGGGGGGGTGAAATAAAAAAGGGCAGGACCTGTGGTAGGGTCCTGCCCTAAAAAATTGGGGATAGAGATTCAGTACAGCGCCGATTAACACCAGTACCATGCAGTAGGATATCCCTTGTGGTCAATATCGGTAAGCCCAACGATAAATCAAATAGATAATTTGAATACCCATTATTCCAAGTAGCCACTACCGATAGCAGAAAAAGGCAG
>NZ_JBFELV010000303.1:0-6035 GCF_041551955.1 Desulfosarcina sp. | reverse complement strand
GTTCTACCGCCTGACCGGCGATCTTAATTTGGCGGCATACCTCTCCGGCGCCCAGCCCTTCGGCTTCTGGCAGACGGCCGGATCGCCAATACTTTTCATCGTCATCGCCTTTTTCATCATCCTGCTCACGGAAAACGCTCGGGTGCCGGTAGACGACCCGGCCACCCACCTGGAACTGACCATGATCCACGAAGTCATGGTCCTCGATCACAGCGGTCCGGATTTCGGTTTCATCGAAATGGGTGCATTTCTGAAAATGTTTTTCTACGCGTCCATCGTCTCCCGACTGATCCTGCCCTTTGAAATGGGCCATCCGGCATTGAATTTGGGGTTGTTCTCCCTGGGTGTCCTGATCGTCTATGTTGCCGTGGGCGTTATGGAATCAGTCATGGCACGCTACCGCATGGACCTGGTGCCAAAGTTTGTTCTCACCTCCTTTGCCCTGGCCTTTTTCGCAACCGTTATCACCCTGGAGTTTATAAAATGATTCATCCGGTCGATACGATTTTATCCCTGGCGCTGCTGTCGATCCTCTTTTCCTTCGGGTCCAGCCACCTGCCGGGCCTGATCAAAGTAATGGCTTTTCAGGGCGTGGTGGTAAGCATCGTACCGTTGTTCGTCGGTCATGAAATGTCCACCGGCGGTCTCATCTTCACCATCGTGACGCTGAGCATCCGCGGTATCGTCATTCCCGGGTGCATCTACCTGGCCATCAAACGTGTCGCCATTGGCCGTGAAGTCGAACCCATCGTCGGCTACCACGCCTCCATCCTGGCCGGTTTGCTGCTGATCGTCGGGGCCACCTTTGCCAGCCACCACATCGATGTCCCATACAGCAGCCTCAGCGCCCTGCTGCTACCCACGGCGATCGCCCTGCTGGGTGCCGGCATGTTTCTGCTCATGGCCCGGCGCAACGCCATTGCCATGGTCCTGGGTTATATCATGATGGAAAACGGCATCTACCTGGTGGGCACGTCCTTCTCCATGCGGGCCCGCCACATCGTTGAATTCGGCATCCTGCTGGACGTGCTGGCCGGCGTGATGATCATGGCTGTCATCCTGCAGAACATCAAACAGACTTTTGATGATGTGGACACGTCACGCTTGCGAACCTTAAAGGAATAGGTGGTCATTTCATGCTTGAAATCGTTTTCCTGATACCGTTTCTGACCGGCGCCGCAGCGTTCTTTCTGCCTGATAAAATCGGGCGGTGCCTGCTGGTGCTCACCGGCGCCATTCATTTGATCCTCTCCGTGATCGTATGGGCCGGTCGGCTGGCACCCTTGTTTCCCGAATATTTTGCGGTAACGCCGGAAGGCTTGCTCTCCCTGCTGGTGATCTCCCTGCTCTTTTTCCTGATATCCATCTACACCATCGCCTATCTCAAGGCATCCGACATCCATGCGGAGAATATTTTTACCGGATCCATGCTGCTGTTTTTATCCACCATGACCATGGTAACCCTGTCGGACCATATCATGGTGATGTGGATCGCCATCGAGGCCACAACGCTGGCCAGCGCACCGCTGATCTATACCCACCGGTCGGCGGCTTCCCTGGAAGCCACCTGGAAATATGTGCTTATCTGTTCGGTGGGCATCGCCATGGCGCTTTTAGGTTCAGTTCTTGTCACCGTGGCCATGGACGTGGGCAAGGTCGATGCGCCCATCTCGTTTTCCGCCATGACCGAGGTTGCCACACGGATGGATCCCAAGTGGCTCAAGGCCGGTTTCGTTTTCATTCTGGTCGGCTACGGCACCAAGATGGGGCTGGCCCCCATGCATACCTGGCTGCCCGACGCCCACAGCGAGGCGCCCAGCCCGGCCTCGGCCCTGCTCTCCGGTGTGCTGCTCAACTGCGCTTACCTGGGGATCTTCAAAACCAACAAGATCATGCACGCCGCCGGCCTGGCCGATTTTTCGGGGCCCATCCTGATTGTTTTCGGCCTGATATCGATCATGGCCGCGGCCACCTTTATTCTCAAGCAGACTGAATACAAACGCATGCTGGCCTATTCCAGCATCGAAAACATGGGAATCATCGCCTTCGGCACCGGCATCGGGGGGCTGGGCGCTTACGGTGCGATGATCTGCCTGATCCACCACAGCCTGATCAAATCCAGTCTTTTTCTGACTTCCGGCAATATTCTACTGGGATTCGGCAGCCGCTTTATCGATCAGACCGGCAACCTGGTGGGTCGCATGCCCAAAACCTTTGTGGCCTTCTTTGGTGGTTTCGCTGGTATTTCCGGGTTTCCGCCCTTTGGCATTTTTATCGGTGAACTGCTGATTATTATCGCTGCATTTCGAACGGGCAACTATGTCGGTGCGGGTTTCTTCATCCTTAGTCTTGCCGTGATATTCGCCGGTTTTGCCAACAACATCATGAAAATCTCTTTCAACACGTCGGATACCACCGTGCGGATCAAAGAAGACGCCAGCCTCGTCTGGCCTCAATACGTGCTGCTGTTAACCTCTTTGGTACTCTGCTTCTGGATGCCGGACACGTTGTACCAGACGATTATCCATGCGGTGAATGCCATCGGTGGAGGATTTTAATAACCATGACTTTCAAAACCATTGCCAATGGGAAGGCCATATCCATTGAAAGCATTCCCCATCTTTCCTTCAATGACTTTTCGGAACAGGCGACAGCGATCGTCACCGGCGGCGGCAAGGTGGTCCAGTTTTTTGCTTTCCAGACGGAAGACGCAGTCCGCCTGATCTGCGTGTTGCGCACCGAGGAGCTGCTTGTCGCCACCTGTGATGCACCTGAACGCTATCCGGCCTTAACGGTTGATTGCGAACCCTTTCACATGTTCGAACGCGAAATCGCCGAGCAATACGGCATCGTGCCTGAGCGTCACCCGTGGTTGAAAATGGTGCGCTACCATGCCAATTGCCGCGGGGTCGATGATGTCTTCGGCAACGACTACACCGAAGACATCCCCGGAAGATACGATTATTATTCTGTGGCGGGAGATGAAATCCATGAGGTGGCCGTGGGTCCGGTGCATGCCGGGGTGATCGAGCCCGGTCATTTTCGATTCAACTGCATCGGCGAACGGGTGCTCAACCTGGAGATCCAATTGGGTTACCAGCACCGGGGAGCGGAAGATCTGCTTCTGAAAGCGGATCGCAGGCGGCTGCCGTTCATCGCCGAGAATATTGCCGGTGATACCTCTGTGGGACACAGCCTTTGCCACGCCCAGGCATTGGAGGCCCTTGCCGGTATCCAGACCGATGAGGGGGCGAAAATCATCCGCACCATCGGGCTGGAGCTGGAACGCATTGCCAACCATGTGGGCGACCTCGGGGCCTTGAGCGGCGATGTGGCCTTTCTGCCGCCGGCCAATTACTGCGGCCGCATGCGAGGGGATTTTCTCAACATGAGCCTGCTGCTGTGCGGAAACCGCTTCGGCAAAGGACTGGTTAGGCCCGGCGGTGTTCGTTTTCCCATGAACGACGACAACCGCCGTGATCTGACCGCCCGCATCAGTGAACTCAAGCCCCAGGTAAAGCATGTCATCGACCTGCTCTTTTCGACTTCAAGCGTTCGCTCCCGTTTTGAAGGCTGTGGTCAGGTGAGTCGCTCCGATGCGGAACGGCTGGGGTTGGTGGGACCGGCCGGACGCGCCTGCGGCATCGCCTACGATGTTCGGCGATGCTTCCCCACCGAGCAGTACAATCGCCTGGAAATCCCCGAAAATGCTGAACCCACAGGCGACGTGTATGCCCGTGCCAAGGTCAGGGCCGACGAGATCATGCAGTCCATCCAAATCATCGAATCGTTGCTGCATAACCCGGTGGAGACCCATGTCATCGACATGATTGAGATGACCCTGGCACCCGATTCCCTTGTGGTCACGCTCAACGAGGCCTGGCGGGGGGAGTTGTCGCACTGCATCCTCACCGATGCGGCAGGTGGCATTCTGCGGTACAAGGTCAAGGACCCCTCATTCCATAATTGGAACGGGTTGTCCATGTCTCTCAGAGATACGGGAATTTCGGATTTCCCGCTGAACAACAAGAGCTTTAACTTGTCGTATTGCGGGTTTGACCTATGACGGATTCAAAAACGTCCGATATCGGCGTTACGCTTCATCCCTCGTCACTGCGGCATACCGTCAGTAGGCCTCATTTCTCGGGATGGAACATGAATGTTCGCCGTACGGATGAAGATCGATTTGCTGTTCGCTCGCTTAAGCGCGCTTTCGCGGCCCGCACGCCTTGATCTGGAAAGTTTTACGAAACCGTCTGAAATACTGTTTTTTTAGGCGTGCGTCATCGTTAACTGAGAGTTTTAGTTTACTAACATATCCATAACGGCAGAGCGATTTCATTATGCTAAATGTGTTGAAAAACCGGTTCGAACAAGGCTGCAAAACCTCCAAATACCCGAAGGAAAACGTCCAGCTGCTGCCCCGCTACCGTGGCCGGCCGAAAATCGACCCTGATGCGCCGGCGGATGTAGCATCCACGTGTGCGGCGGCCTGCCCCCAGGAGGCCATCGACGCAGCAGCCAAAACCATCGACATGGGACGCTGCGTCTTCTGCGGAACCTGCGAGCGTATTGGCAAAGGCCGGTTTGTAACGTTCACCCAGGATTTTGCCGTCTCCGTTGCCGAAAAGGAACACTTGGTCACCGCAGGAGACCTCCCTGACCTCGCCGCGCATTCCCGGCAGCATTTCAAAAAGCTCTTCGGCCGGTCGCTCCAGCTTCGCCAGGTGTCGGCCGCCGGCTGCAACGCCTGTGAAGCGGACCTGAACGTACTGGCCACCCCGTTTTTCGATCTGGCCCGCTTCGGCATCAACTTCGTGGCCTCCCCGCGCCATGCCGACGGCATCGTGGTCACCGGCCCGATTTCCCGCAACATGAAAACGGCCTTGCTGCAGACTTTTGAGGCCACCCCCGAACCCCGGGTGGTAATCGCCGTGGGCAGCTGCACCCTGACCGGCGGCCCTTTCCGGGGCAGCCCCGAAGTAACGGAAGGACTTGACACCCTACTGCCGGTGGACCTGTTCATTCCCGGCTGCCCGCCGCATCCCATGAGCAACCTGCATGCGCTGCTGACTTTTTTTAAGTAAAGGCCGTGCTGCGCAGCATCGCAGGGATCATAATCGATGTGTCGTTCGCTCGCCAATCCCGCCGCAAGCGACGGGAAACGGCCTCGCTATCGCGGTTGGGGATGTTCACAGAAAGGTGGCAGATAACCTGAACGCCATCGACGGCCGGCCCTGTCCACCGAAGTGCCGTCCACATGCAGTGCGCAATGAATCGATCACGCCATCTGCCAATTTTCCCTGCCCTATCGTTGTAACGGCCCGCCTGGTTATAAATGTTCATCATAGTGAACTTTGCGCAATTAGATCAATAAAATTAAAATGATTCAAACGACCAGCACAATAATCATAGATATCTGTTTTTAAATTTATAATTGTTTTATTAGGTTGTTGGCAAAGAATAGGCTTGACACGGCGAATTTGTGAATAGTAATTATTAAATTCAATATAATGAATTTTTTGCCGTTCTACACCGGTCACCTAAAGATCCTCAAATGGGAGTCAGACATGAAAACCGTACCTGTAGAAGATGCCGTCGGAAAGGTGCTGTGCCACGACATCACCCAGATCGTACCGGGCTTTTTCAAAGGACGGGCCTTCAAGAAAGGGCGCATCATTCGACAGGAGGATGTCCCCAAACTGCTTGATCTCGGCAAAGCGAATGTTTTTGTCTTCGACATGCAAGCCGGCACGGTCCATGAGGATGAGGCCGCGCGAAGAATTGCCGTCGCAGCCACTGGAAACGGGCTCCGCCTGACAGAACCGGTCGAGGGCAAGGTAAACCTTGTCGCCACCCACAGCGGATTGCTCAAGGTGAACACGGATGCCTTGTACCGGATCAATGATGTCGAAGATGTCATGTTCGCCACCTTGCACACCCACCATCATGTGACTGCTGATCAGGCAGTGGCCGGAACACGAATTATCCCCTTGTTTACTGATGAGAAGCGGAGAGAAGCGGTTGAACGGATT
>NZ_JBFELV010000302.1:0-6050 GCF_041551955.1 Desulfosarcina sp. | reverse complement strand
AGGCCGCTTCAGTCAGTTGTTGAATCTGTTCCTTGTCATGGTGCTGCCCGCCCGCGTCGGAACGGTCATCCTTTCGGTCGAGTGCACCACTGACAAATTGCCCGCGGGTGGATGCCGCTGACCCGCCATGCTCTTGACCGCCGGGAATCTCCGGGAAATAATAGAGCGCGCAGGACTCGGACGAAGACGGTGGGTTATCTTTGGGTGAGTTAGCCAACAAATTCCTCCCCTCCCCGCCCGCTGACGACCAATTCGCCCTTTCTCTCCATATCCTGGACGATTTTGGAAATTTTCTGTTGAGCATCGGTAACATCTTTGATCCTGACCGCACCGGACACATCCATTTCCTCCTTGAGTATGCCCGCCGCCCGTTCTGACATATTGCCGAAGATTTTCTCTTTGACTTCGTCCGTCGTCGCCTTGAGCGCAATGGCCAGTTCCTGAGATTCGACGGATCGCAGTACTTTCTGCAAGCCCCGATCATCAACGAGAACGATGTCGTCGAAAACGAACATGTTCTGACGGATTTCAGCAGCCAAATCAGGGTCGTTCTCCTCGATCTCCTCGATAATCTGCTCCGCGGCAGTCCCATCGATCATGTTCAGTATTTCCGCCAGGCGCGGCACGCCGCCGGCTTTCTGTGTGGAGGCGGTTTCCTTGTTGGACAAGATTTCTTCAAACATGCGATCGATCTCCTCCACCATCCCGGAGGGCACCTTGTCTAAATTGGCGATGCGGTAGGCGACATCGGGTCTCGATTCGTCAGGCAGAAGCGCCATCACGTTGCTGGCCATGTGGGGTTTCAGATGAGCGATGATCAGGGCAATCGTCTGTGGATGTTCATTCTGAATCAGCTGAATCAGCAGTTCCGGCGCGATGGATTGAATCGCTTTGAGTTGGTTCTCCCGCCGCTCATCTTTATCGCCGCCTGCCCCTTCGATCCGCTGGTCCTTCTTTGCGTTTTCAATTTGCTTGGGTGGCTGTGCTTTCTCCAGAAATTCCCTGGCAACACTTTCAACCAGCGCAGGGGATACCGGACCCAGTTTGGATTGGAGCTTGAAAATCAAGTTTCGCTCCATTTTACTGAGCTGATCCAATACCGGAGCGACGGTATCCCATCCCAGTGCCTGAACGAGGATGGCTGCTTTTATCGATCCGATTAGATTTCTTGGGTCCATGGGTGTTGGGTTCTGGGTTCGGGGTTCGGCGTTCCGGTCTCTGGTCTCTTTGGTTTGTGGTTCACAGCTTACTGCTCACGGCTCACTGCTCACCGTTCCGAATACCGGGTACTGGCGTTGAGCTTTCATCTTTCAGCTTAACCGCTCACCAGCTGATGAGCTTATCAGCTGTTTCTTCGTCACGTTTCCTTGAGCCATGCTTTCATGAGTTGCGTGGAACCGGAGCGATTTTCATTGATCGCATTTTCGATTTGTCGTGTGTAACTGTTGTCGTTATCCGACGCTGCGTAGCGTCGCTCCAGCTCCTTGATGGTTTGCGGAAGCTGCTCCAACATCTGGATTTCCTCAATGGGTGTGGATGTCAACCAGCGTGTCAGCGGCTTGATGATCATCATGAATGACAATAGGAAGAAGATGGCCGTGGCCGTATACTTGATCAAGCTCTGGTGCGTCTTGATGATCTCCATCCACCCGGGAGGTTCCGGCGCAGCCGTCATATCGGAGGCCAGTTCCACTTCAAAGGGGATATTGACCACTTCTATTTTATCGCCTCTGACAGCATCGTAATCCACGGCACTTTTGACGATATTCTCGAGTTTGACCATTTCCTCCACTGCCCGGGGAACATACTGCGCCTGCTCTCCGTCAGCGCCCTCCTCCGGCTGCTGGTAGGTGCCGTCGACCACCACGGCCACGGAAAGGCGCTGGATGCTTCCAATCGGCATGATTTGACGATGGGTCAGTTTGCCCACCTCGTAATTTTTGGTGAACTGTTGTCTTTGGTTGTTGCCGGCACCACCGATGGCCGCCGTTCCCACGCTGCCGGGGACCACGTTGGTCTGAAGACCGGGAACGCCGGCCGCGGTTCCGGTGGAATCTTTGGACACCGAACTGGATGCCTGCTCGCTCCGAACCACCGAATTATCCGGCAGGAAAAGCTCCTCTGTTTTTTCCTGCTGGGTGAAATTAAGCAGACAGGATACCCGGACAATAGCCTTGTCCTGCCCTAATACGCTCTCCAGCATGGTTTTGACGCGGTTTTCCAGGAGCCGTTCTTTTTTTTCCTGAAAGGCCAGTTGGTTGGAAGTAATCTGGCTGACCGTGGATTTTTCCTTGAACCCAGCCAGCATTTTCCCGCTGTTGTCTATGATGGTGACATCCTCCGGACTCAAACGCGAGACACTGGAAGATATCAGGTGAACGATTCCCTGGACCTGCTCTTTGCTCAGGTATTTGCCGCGCCTCAGCTTGAGAATGACGGATGCGGTCGCCGGATCCTCCTCCTCGATAAACAGGGACCGGGCAGGCATGACGATGTGCACCCTCGAACTTTCCACCTCTATCAAGGTATTGATGGTTCTGCTCAACTCCCCTTGAAGCGCCCGCTGGTAATTTACATTTTGAACGAACTCGGTCATTCCCAGCTGCGTGTCGTCAAACACCTCGAATCCGATGCCATTGCCTCGCGGCAATCCCTGCGAGGCAAGCTCCAGCCGCGTTTCATAAATCTTCTCGTAGGGAATGCGTACACCCGTGCCATCCATGGTAAGCTGGTAAGGGATCTGTTTGTCTTTGAGTTGGCTGACGATTTCTGCAGCATCTTCCGGCGCCAGATTGCTGTACAGGGGGTGCAGGTCACCGGTTTCCGACCAGGTCAATAAAAAGGCCAGACCGGCGACGGTGCCGCCGACCAGGATGGCCATGGCCACCAGCTTTCCCGTCGTCAGCCCTTTGAGGGCCATTTTTAGTTGTTGCGGCAGTGTGGACAATGAAAAAGCCATCTCTACTCCGTTGGGCGGTTCAGAAGTACCGGGTTCTGGTCTCTGGTTTATGGTCTCTGGTCTTTGGTTTATGGTCTCTGGTTTCTGGTTTATGGTCTCTGGTTTCTGGTTTCTAGTTTCTGCGGTTCACTGCTCACTGCTCACTGCTCACTGCTCACTGTTCACTGCTTACCGTTCACCGTTCACCGTTCACCGTTCCAGGTTCCGGGTTCTATCTTTGAGCCTTCAGCTTTGAGCTTTGAGCTATCAGCCACCTATATGGACATTCGACGGATTTCGTCGAAGGCGGACATCAACTTGTTGCGAATCTGCAGCACCAGTTCAAAAGAGATCTCCGCTTTTTTCATCGCGATCATCGTGTTGTGAATATCCTGGTTCTTGCCGCTGGCCAGATCGTTGATGGCCTGGTCCGCGTCGAGCATTTGCCCGTTGACCTCGGTCAACGAGCGTTTGACGTAGTCGCTAAACGGTGTCGACGATGCCTCAGGCATTGGTTTTTGCGGCGCATCCATCTGCGGCAGAATCGTCTGTAAATGTGCAATCGTCAGATCGTTCATGTGGTTTTCCCTATCTCCAGTGCGATCGCCGTCATGTCCTTCGTGGCGCGTATCGCTGTGGCATTGGCCTCGAAGCTTCTGCTGGCGGAAATCATGTTGACCATCTCTTCGACGATATTGACATTTGGCAGCCGGATATAACCCTTTTCGTCGGCATCCGGGTGACCAGGGTCATATTTTTCCACGAATGGCTTGTCGTCTTCGATCACCCGAGCCACCTTGACGCCGCCGCCCCCTTCCCCCAGGTGTTCATCCAACACCGCTTTAAAATCCCCCGATTGGACCGCCTCGAAGATGGCATCCTTGCGTTTGTATGGTTCTCCGGTTTCCGTCCGTGTCGTGTTCACATTGGCCATGTTGCTCGAAATGAGATTCATTCTCAGGCGTTGGGCACTCAATCCGGTCGAACTGATGGCCAGGCTGTCGAGAAAATTCATCTTATTTGGACCCTCCTGTGATCGCGTTTTTCAGTCCGCTGAACTTGGCGGCGACAATCTGCCCAGAGGCTTTGTAAAGCAGGCTGTTTTTAGCCAGGGCGGTCATTTCGTGATCGATGTCGACACCGTTTCGATCCCCGCGAAACAGGAGCGGATCATCGGCTGACGGTCCGGCCATGGCAGATGGATCATCGGGCACGGGCGCGCCGGGTAAATGCTGTCCGTCTGTCCGGGTTAATTGCGCCGCGGTAGCCGTCGATGACTCGCTTTGAAGCGCTTCTTCGACATTCATCGAAAAAGGCTTGAAGTTGGGCGTGTCCGCGTTGGCCACATTGTTGATGATCAGCTCATGGTTGCGTGCCCGCAGGTCCAATGACCTGGACAAGGTCGACATCGCACCGCCGAATAAATTGACTGGATGGTTGTCCATGATAAGCCTCACTGTTTGGATTCTGTTTGAAGATCAGCAAATTATGTACCAGCACACACATCCGATTCGAATTTCACTTCTTCCCGGTATTCGTTCAACTTGTTTCGCAGGGTTCGGATACTGATTCCCAACATTTTCGCGGCATGCGTCCGATTGTCGCCGACTTCGCTCAATGTATTGATAATCAGTTCTTTTTCCATTTCCCGGACGGTCATCCCCGCGGCCAGTGAAGGCTGCTGGGAGGTGTTTTCAACGACCGCGTCCAATATCAGATGCTCCGGTAGCAGTTTTTCACCGCTGCCGATCAGGACACCGCGCTCGATGGTGTTTTCGAGTTCACGAACGTTTCCCGGCCAGGGTTGCCTGATCAGCAGTTCCATGGCTGAATCGGATATGCCCTGCATCGCTTTGGCATTCCGGCTGCAAAATCGTTTAAAAAAATAGTCGGCAAGCAAGGGTATGTCGTTTTTTCGTTCCCGCAGCGGCGGAATCGTCAAAGGAATGACGTTTAGCCGATAAAAGAGGTCCTCGCGGAAAGCATTGGATTTGACCGCCATTTTCAGGTTCTGGTTGCTGATGGCGATCACCCGCGCATAGACCGCAATCGACCGGCTGCTTCCCAGCCTGACAATTTCTCTTTCCTGCAGCGCGCGAAGCAGTTTGGCTTGAAGCGGCAAGGCCATTTCAGTAATTTCATCCAACACCAGGGTCCCTTTTCCAGCGCTTTCGAATTTGCCTATTTTTCTGGAAATAGCCCCGGTGAAAGCCCCTTTTTCATGACCGAACAGTTCCCCTTCAGCCAGCTGTTCCGGCAGCGCGGCACAATTGATAGCCACGTAGGGCTCATTTTCACGGCAGCTGTTGGTATGGATGAATGAAGCCAGCAGCTCCTTGCCGGTCCCACTTTCACCGGTAACCAGAATGGTTGCCGTGCTCGGGGCCACTTTTCTGGCCATGTCGAGGACACCGAGAAGCGCCTTGTCCTGGGTGATGAATGATTGGGTCTTGGCCGGATGGATGGGGTTGGCCCCCGGCCGATTCAGGACATCCCGGGCCGCCTTTTCAAATGCATGTTCGATCAGTTCCGTTTCCATTGGATCGATGATGAAATCGGAGGCACCGGCCTGCATGACGGAGAGCACGTCCCGGGCCTTGGCCGCGGACGAGCCGATCAGGATGGAGACGGAGGGGAAGTGGGACTTTACCTGTTCGGTCAGATCGAGGCCGGACATGTCGTCGGGCCCCAAATCGGCGTATACGATCTGAAATGGCCGGGCGTGCATGATCTCCAGCGCCGTTTGTGCATCTTGGCAGGATTCGAACTGCAGTGCGCTGTTTTTCTCGAGTGCACCAGTCAGATGTCTGCACAGATCCGAATCGTTAACCACAAGCAGGGCGGAAATAGGTTTCATCGTGTGTCTTTGGGTTAAACCGAGCGTTAAGTCATTTCATTCCACTTCAAGCAGATGTCGGCACTGCCTCGGTGCGCAATCCGATGTGACGGGGTGATTGAACACCGGTCGATATGGCAATCGCTTCCGCTTTGATTGCAAATTGGTTGCCATGGAAGAAAAAACGCATCGATCAAAGTGAAAACAAAGTCTAACAATTTGTTTTCTTATGCTTAATTAACCTTGCAACAGAATGGGTACGGCGATCGGGAAGCT
>NZ_JBFELV010000301.1:0-6081 GCF_041551955.1 Desulfosarcina sp. | reverse complement strand
GCGCGTTTGGTTTGCGGTTTTGGACCTTCGCTGAGTTCGTTCATGAAGTCCAGGATGTTGTCCACGGATATATCGTTAAGTTCGTAATCACCGAAATGGCGACAAAATCTATCCTTGACGAACGACCGGGCGCTGACTGTATTTTTTTTTGGAATGGATCTGAAGTTAGTCGAGCCAGATTTTCCTGCTTTGGACACTTTCATGAAATACCTCCTTGGCTAAAATGTTTGACAACGGCCCAATGCCAAGGTAATTTGGTGATGTCCAAATCGTATATGCAATGATTTCGTTGTGTTTGACAACCAATAGTCTCTCAATTTATCACAACCTCACCATCACTATGACGCACCACAACATTTTGTATTTTTCTACCAAATTGAAATTCTGAAAAAATTCACACCTGATCACTTGTTCTTGATTTAGACCCTTTGAACTGTTTAACTCAATATGTTGATATAATTATAGTCAAAACTATAGGCTACTATCCCTATCGTTGAATGGAGCAGTTTTCACGAATAATTCAAGAATCTGTATATCAACCTGATCATTAAAGTACCGGGGAAACCAATGCCTAACCGACCGACAAATGAAGCACTTGAGCAACGAGTACGGGAATTGGAGAAATCTAATTTCGAACTCAAGCAGGCGAAGGAGGCGCTGAGGGAGAGTGAGGCACTTTTCAGAAACCTTTTCAAACGCCATGCCGTGGCCCAGCTGGTGATCGATCCTGATAGCGGCAACATTATAGACGCCAACAATGCAGCATTAGAATATTACGGATGGACGCAAGAACAGATCCAACAAATGAAGATTCAGGACATTAACATCCTTCCACCCGAAGAAATTAATCAAGAGATGGAAAAGGCCAGGACTAAAAAACGTATCTATTTTGAATTTCGTCACAGGAGGGCAGATGGGTCCATCAGGGATGTGGAGGTATTCAGCAGTAAAATCCAAGCAAAAGGAAAAGAACTCCTCCACTCTGTTATTCATGACATCACCGAGCGTAAAAAGACAGAAACGGAGCTTGAGGATTTAAATAAAACGATGGATTTGGCCCAGGACATGGCTGGCATCGGTTATTGGAGTTTTGACATGAAGACCGAGAAACGGATATGGTCCAGCAAGATGTTTGAAAACTTCGGTTTAAATCCTGAATTCGGACCACCTCACCTGGAAGAAATTAAAAAAGTGTTCCATCCGGAAGACAGTCAAGTCTATGAAAAGAATTTTAAGGATGCACTCGGTGGAATCCCCTATGACCAGGTGGCTAAAATATTCTTTCCTGACGGGTCAACCCATTTTGTCCACACGCAAGGATACCCAAAAACAAACGATTCCGGCAAGATTGTCGGCCTCTTTGGAACATCACAGGACATCACCGACCGCGTAATTGCTGAAAGGGCTTTACGGGAAAGCGAAGAAAATTATCGAAGGATGTTTGAAAATTCGGTCGTTGGTTTTTTTCAGAGTACACCGGAGGGGAAATTTATCAGGGCAAATTCTGCTTTTGCCAAAATGTTTCATTACGAATCTTCTGAAGAGCTCCTGTCCACAATTTCCGATATTACAACACAATACTATGTGAATCCTGAGGATCGCAGCAGATATGAGACAATTCTTCAGCAAGAAGGAAAGGTAGATGGATTCGAGCACGAGGCACGGTGTAAGGATGGCGTGATTATATGGGTAACTGACAGCACACGGGCTTATTTCGACGAAGAGGGTCGAATGATTCGCTATGAAGGTGCTGTCAATGATATTACCGAGCGGAAATTGGCCGAGGAGGCGCTACGCAGATCCCACCAGACGTTCCTCACGGTGCTGGATGGGATTGACGCCACCGTATATGTGGCGGATATGCACAGCCATGAAATCCTGTTTATGAACAAACACATGGTCGATGCCTTCGGGGGCGATTTCAGCGGTGGGCTCTGCTACGAGGCTTTTCGTGGGGAAACCGCACCTTGCGAAAACTGCACCAATGACCGGTTGTTGGATGCGGACGGCCAGCCCACGGGTGTGTGTGTCTGGGAGACAAAGAACCCGCTCACCGGAAAATGGTACATCAACCACGACAGGGCCATTCGGTGGTTGGATGGGCGAATGGTAAGGTTGCAGATTGCATCCGACGTTACCCTTATCAAGGAAATGGAACATGAGCATAACCGGATCGGTGAACAGCTAAAACAGGCCCAGAAAATGGAGTCGGTAGGCCGGCTGGCCGGCGGGGTGGCCCACGACTTCAACAATATGCTGAGTGCGATTCTCGGCTATACGGAATTGGGTATGATGGATGTCAGCCCGGCTGATCCGATCCATGGGAGGCTGAAAGATATCCAACAAGCAGCGCAACGATCAGCTGATCTCACCCGGCAGCTCCTGGCCTTTGCCCGCAAGCAGACCGTGGCGCCCAAGGTGCTCGATCTGAACGAGACTGTGGAGGGGATGCTCAAGATGCTGCGCCAGATCATCGGCGAAAACATCGACTTGGCCTGGCGACCGGGCAAGGATTTAGGTCCTATCAAGATGGACCCCTCTCAGATCGAACAGATGCTGGCCAATCTGTGCGTCAACGCCCGGGACGCCATCCACGATACGGGGAAGATCACCGTCAAAACGGGTATCGTCGCCCTTGACGAAACTTACTGCGCCATGCATGTGGGCTCCGTCCCCGGCGAGTATGTGTTGATGGCCGTGAGCGACAATGGCTGCGGCATGGACGCCGCGACGCTCTCGCACCTATTCGAACCGTTCTTCACCACCAAGGCGGTGGGCAAAGGCACCGGCCTGGGGTTGGCAACCGTCTATGGCATGGTCAAGCAGAACAACGGCTTCATCGATGTAATCAGCCAGCCGGGTCGGGGTACGACCTTCAAGATTTACCTCCCCCGGCACGCGACCGAAGCCGGCTGGGCAACGAAGACGGATGCGACACAACCGGCCGCTCGCGGTCTCGAAACCATCCTATTGGTGGAAGACGAGCCCATGATCTTAAATATCGCCGTAGAGATTCTCCAACGCCAGGGGTACACGGTTATGGCTGCCGCCACGCCGGGTGAGGCGATCCGTCTGGCACGGGAGTATGCCGGCGAAATCCACCTGCTCATGACCGATGTGGTCATGCCCGAGATGAACGGCAGGGAGCTGGCTAAAAACCTGTTGTCGCTTTATCCAAATCTCAAGCGCCTATTCATGTCCGGCTATACGGCCGATGTCATCGCGCATCATGGCGTACTGGATGAAGGGGTTCAATTTCTACAGAAACCCTTTTCAGTGCAGGCCCTGGCTGCCAAGGTTCGAGAGGTGATAGAAGAAACGAAATAGGTCATTCAGCAATATTTGTCCTATTCATTAATTCGGATTGAAAAAAAATAATGCGTCTTACCAACACAAAGCACAATAACCACCACAAGATGTGGTAATGAACGTGTCAAGATCGATTCGTACAGCTCCAACGAATCAAAAGCTTTGATGAGATTTGAAAAACCAAGATGATACATCTGTAATTTGACATGATCTGAATATTTGCTGCATAACGTCTAAAATTCGTATGATATCAAGAAATCAATTCTTTGGTAGGCATCAAAGGAGGCATTGCTGATGCATCATATTCTGGTTTATGGAGATTCCCTGAGTTGGGGTATCATCCCTGACACCCGCTCTCGGTTTCGGTTTGATCAAAGATGGCCCGGTATTGTTGAGCTTGAGCTCCTAAAGACAGGGGTTTCTGTCAGAGTAATTGAAGACTGTCTAAATGGCCGCCGCACTGTTTGGAATGATCCCTTCAAGCCTGGGCGCAATGGCATTGAAGGTCTGGAGCAAAGGATAGAAATCAACTCACCCTTGTCCTTGGTTATCGTGCTACTTGGCACCAATGATTTTCAATCTATGCACAATCTCAATGCTTGGCAGTCCTCCCAAGGGCTTGCAGCTATTGTTGCATCCATTCGCCGGGCTCCAATTGAACCAGGGATGCCTGTTCCCCCAATCCTGCTCGTTGCACCCCCTCAGATACAAGAGGCTAAAGGCCAAATTGCACCAAAGTTCCAGGAAGCCGAAACCAAAGCTGCAGGTTTGACCTCAGCAATAAATATTGTGGCACAAGAACTTGGCTGTCATTTTTTCGATGCAGGGTCGGTTACTACCACCAGCCGAGTCGATGGTGTTCACCTCGATGAGGATCAGCATTTGGCTTTAGGGGAGGCTCTGGCGGCAGAAATAAAGATCTTATTACTTTGAGGATGCTGCCTAACCATCTCTTTCAACGGAGCGCAAAAAACTGAGCCAGCTGAAAATCACTTTACCTTGCAGATTTCTCCATCTTTTTAGATATCAGGTCCGTCATTTTCCTGCGATTCCGAAAAATAATCACAGCTGGGAAAATCTTGCGCCGGCAACCATTCCCGTGGTACGCTGGATGTCACCAAAGCGTATCGGCAATGAATGCAATGATTTCTATTGGTAAGATGATCTAAATTTATCTGTAATCGGGTTAAAACAAAAAGAGGTATTGTAACCTTTACCAAAACGATCTGCAAAGTCGCCTTCTGCCGGGCAATCCGATCAGTGATAATATTTATTATACGGATTTTAGCACTTCAAAATCGAATTTACTAAGCACTCCCGTATTCGATATTAGACACTGGTTGGGAATAGCCAGCACTCACTCCATTAGTCTGCTTGCAATTGGACGGATAATAAAGCGATCCTATCAGAGCGCATCGGCAGCGGCGCTCAACTCGCCCCAGCTAGTCGTTAGCGTGTTGTCGCCAGAGTCGAAACCATCGCCTTCCTCATCAATATCCAACTCCACGACCACACTATCAATGATTCGCAGAGTGACACTCGTGTTCGTGTTCCCGATGATCAATAATTCTCCAGCAGACGGATTGTTGAGATCAATATCAGTTCCGGTCATGTCCTGCGTTGTCTCGAAAGTAACCGTGCCTCCAATTAATGAACTTCTCAACGTACCTTGGCTGGACACCATAAAGCTTCCGTCAGCATTTTCTTGGAGGCTGGCACTGAAAAGTGTGAGTTCGGTGAAATCAACCCCCTCTCCGAAATAAAGAAAGCTGCTGGAAGTGCTACCAGATCCCAGGTCAATCTCTGTTGTTAGGTCAATGTTCACCGCGCTGGATTCACTGGCGTCTATCGTTACGTCCAGCGTTCCAATAACTTCTACAATATCAACGTTATCAGTCGCCTGAAGGCTGTTAAAATTTAATCGGCAAGCGATCGTCCATGACAAATCCACCGATGGATTACCGACTAAGCTCAGGACGAAAACGTCCGATTCGCCATTCAGCGTCAGTCCATTTTCCGTACAACTGCTGTAAAATAGAGTGATACCATCCCCTACTGACAGATTATCGTTGGCATCTGCATCAGTCCAATTTGCAATGACCGTCCCACCACCCGTGCAGGCAACGCTCGGCGGCACTAGCGCCCGACTATCATTTGCTGTTGCGTTCATTGATAGAAGGGGTGTCGTAAAAACGTAATCAACAAAATCCTGAGCGACGTGCAAAATGTTAAAACTCATGCCCGTCCTGGCTGGTGGAGTTGTTGAGGCGATTACAACGTCTGAGAGAGAACCTATCGAAATTCCGCCCAAAGCTGCCTCAACTGTAAGCCCACTTACCGCGCGGGCATTGCTGTCGGTGAGTGCAAGTGGTTGATTCGTATCGATTGGCGTTCCGACGCTATCATCTCCACCGCCACCGCCGCAGGCAATGAATAACAATGCCATCAGCATAAACACCAACACCTTGGTCTTTCCATAGAGCACCAAATCTACAGAGTTCATAGTGTGTCCTCCTGAAGGATGATTAATATACGAACCAGGTATGACAAAATGATGGACGCAGCGTGTTAATAAATTGCCGAAAAATATATGCTGACATACCGACAGAACGGTATGCGAAATTTTGCTTATTATTATGATCGAAGGGACGCGTGAGGTTAATGCAAGAGTTTACTATCAAATTAAAAATGACAGAATAGGCCATGTTTTGTCAAGCTATATTGACCATAGCGGCTCCTGAAACATGCTTTGCACCCAGTCGGCAAGCAGGT
>NZ_JBFELV010000300.1:0-6082 GCF_041551955.1 Desulfosarcina sp. | reverse complement strand
TCATCGAACTGGCCATGTCCATCGAAGCCCAGGCCCTGGATCTTTACCTGCGTGCGTCGGAAAAGGCGCACAACGAAGCTGGTAAAAAGGCCCTGATCCAGATAGCCAACGAGGAGAAGACCCACCTGGCGCGTCTGGGGCAGTTGATGGAGGAAACCATCATGGCCTCGTAAAACGTCCGATGGACGTTATGTGATTTGAAATTTGGCCATTGTGATATATTTGGGATTTTTTTTGTTGATTGATAATTTTCTATTTATCTCTGGCAGGTTACGAAACTGCCTGAAGCCTTGAATACAGCGAACTATCCGAAGTGTAGAAAGAAGAGGCCTGACTTGCAGAAACAACTAGTCCTGATCGGCGGCGGTCATGCCCATATGGTCACCCTGGCCAACCTGGCCAGCATCACCGAAAAAGGTCACGGCGTCACCGTCATCGGCCCGTCGGAATTTCACTACTACTCGGGCATGGGACCGGGGATGCTTTCCGGCACCTACCGGCCCGAGGAAATTCGCTTCGCCACCCGACATGTGGTCGAAAAACAGGGGGGAACATTCCTGCACGGCAAAGCGATTACGATCGATGCCGAACGGGGGGTCGTGATCCTGGGAAACGGGCACACCGTGCCCTACGATGTGCTCTCCTGCAACGCGGGCAGCCAAGTGCCCAAGCCGGCCATGGAAGGGGAGCATGCCGACCTTTACACCGTCAAACCCATCGAGCGGCTCATGGAGGCCAAAGACCGCCTGGTCGACCATTTCAACCGGCACTCACCGGAGGTGGTCATTGTCGGCGGTGGCCCCTCCTCGGCAGAGGTGGCCGGCAACGTTTGGCAGCTGGCAACAACCACCGGCGGACACATGCCGCGCATTACCGTCTGTGCCGGCAGCGGCTTCATGTCCAACTTTCCCGCATCCGTCCGCCGCAAGATCCGCGGCACCTTGGCTCGTCGGGGTATCACCGTCCGCGAGGGGGCCTTCGTGAAATCCGTATCCCGCGATAGGGTCGTCCTGAACGACGGCGAGACCCTGCCGGCAGATTTCATTTTTTTAGCCCTGGGCGTCAAACCGTCGGCCATTTTTGCGAAATCCGGCATCGACACGGGGCCTGACGGCGGCCTGCGGGTCAACCGCTTTTTGCAGAGCACCCAACATCCCTGCATCTTCGGCGGCGGTGACTGTATTTACTTTGAAAACAAGCCCTTGGACAAGGTGGGTGTCTATGCGGTTCGCCAAAACCCGGTTCTGTTTCACAACATCGTGGCGCAGCTGAACGGCGAGGAGCTGATGCCCTTCGATCCGGGCGGTGACTACCTGCTGATCTTCAACCTGGGCGGCCGGGTCGGCGTTCTGAAAAAACGGTGGCTGGAATTCGGCGGTCGGCCCGCATTCGTCATCAAGGATTATATCGATCGGAAATTCATGAAAGAATTCCAGGCCATCGAATAGTGGCCCTGTTTGTCGGCGGTTGACACCCTGACCGCACCTTTGCTATTTCTTGATAATCATTTTCCTTAAAGACCCGATGTCATCGTGGAAACCCATGTCAGATCCTGAGATCCGAATGCGAAACATGGTGGACGCCCTTCGGGAAAACCACTATCGAATCACTCCCCAGCGTCTGGCTATTCTTAACGTTCTTGCCGAGAGCAAGGGCCACCCCAGCGTCGAATCAATCTACGAACAGGTCAAAACCAGTTATCCGACCACCAGCCTGGCCACCATCTATAAAAATGTGGCGGTCCTCAGGGACCTCGATCAACTGCTGGAACTGGGTTTCAGCGACGACAGCAACCGCTACGACGGTAACAAACCCTACGACCATCCTCACGTGATATGCACCGTTTGCCGAAAAATCCTCGATCCGGACATATCGGCCCTGGAGGATATGACCCAGGAACTGACACGGGAGACCGGTTTTACCATCACCCGCCACCGCCTCGATTTCTTCGGCGTCTGCCCGGACTGTCAGGCCGGCCGGTAATCGTTATGAATGTTTCGCCGGTAGTGGATCGACACTGACTATCATTGCTTGGGCGGGAACGATTGCCTGGCTTTGCCGAAACCGATGATTGCACCGTCGGCATCCACAGCCAAGACCGAGAATTCATACTTGTGCCGTTGTTTCGGCGGCGGACAGGGGCCGTTGTAGCCGAGTTTAAGGGCACCGGCGGAAATAACCCCGGAGCCGTCGTGGGCGACTTTGCCGCCACCGTGATTCCATTCCGGCACACTGATATTTTTTAGCCTGACCCGCAGATCGGCGGTGCCCTCCGGAATGGCTGAGACCCGGATTTCCGGAGAGTCGTGGGTGCAGGCGTCAACACCCTGCCAGGAAAAGTCCACCGTCATCTCAGCCGCATCTTTGGGAATCTTGATCGGGTCCGGATTGCTGGCGCAGCCGGCCGACAGAATGAGCAGGACTGCGAGGATTGCTGGGCGATAGCATTTTTTCATGTTGGCCTCATCGGGTCGGGTTGTAAAATGCCGTGAAAGGCGGTTCATCGGGCATGTCGATGGATGCCCCTATATCACCTGGCATCATAAGGTTCAAGGCACCATTGACGGTGTCGTAATAAGCCCGATATCTGCGTTACGCTTCATCCCCCGTCACTGCGGCGTACGATAAGTACGCCTCCCTCCTCGGGATTTGCAAGCCTTGATCTCGGGCTTTTTACGATACCGTTAGAAATGTGACTTCTCACGAGTGCATCACCAGTGATTCACTGCTACTCAGGTATGTTGATTAGCGCCTGGGTTTCCGTTACTTAAAGTGAAAAAGCCGGGCGTCCGCCCGGCTTTTTGGTTGGGTGTCAATTGCTTGGGATTACCTACCGATCAGCAGGCCTAACCGTCAGCTTCTGTTAGGCCACCTCAGAATACTCGGCGTCCACCACGTCGTCGTCCGGCGCCTTTGCGCCGGGCTGACCGCCGGTACCCTGACCGGTTTGCGGACCGCCGCCATGGGTGTTTTCCGGCTGTTTGTACATGGACTCGGCCAGCCGGTGGGAGGCACGGGTGAGCACCTCTGTCAGCTGCCTGATCGCGGCGGCGTCGTCTCCTTTCATAGCGCGTTTCAGGTTGGACATGGCGTCGTCGATCTCCATGCGCAGGCTGCCGTCGACGTTGGCACCCATCTCTTTGAGGGTTTTTTCCGTTGCGTAGACCAACGCATCGGCGGCATTCTTGGCATCCACCAACTCTTTTTTACGGTTGTCCGCATCGGCATGCAGGTCGGCATCCTTGACCAGTCGGTCAATCTCCGCTTGGGAGAGACCTGAAGACGAGGTGATGCGAATGCTCTGCTGCTTGCCCGTCGCCTGGTCCTTGGCGGACACCTCCACGATGCCGTTGGCGTCGATGTCGAAGGTCACCTCGATCTGGGGTGTCCCCCGCGGTGCCGGCGGGATGCCGGTGAGTTCGAAGCGGCCCAGCGTCTTGTTGCCATCCGCCATCTGGCGTTCACCCTGGAGCACATGAACCGTCACGGCCGGCTGGTTGTCCTCGGCCGTGGAGAAGACCTGGCTCTGGCGGGCGGGAATGGTGGTATTCTTTTCGATCAGTTTGGTCATTACGCCACCCAGGGTCTCGATTCCCAGGGAGAGCGGGGTCACATCCAGCAGCAGCACGTCGTTGACATCGCCTTGCAGCACCGCGCCTTGAATGGCGGCGCCCATGGCCACGACTTCATCGGGATTGACACCCTTGCTGGGCTCCTTGCCGAACAGTTTTTTCACCCGCTGCACCACCGCCGGCATGCGCGTCATGCCGCCCACCAGGATCACCTCGTCGATGTCCTTTGGCGAGAAACCGGCGTCTTTCATGGCCGTACGGCAGGGACCGTCCAGGCGGTCCAGCAGGTCCTCCACCAGGGACTCCAGTTTGGCCCGGGTCATCTTGATGTTCAGGTGTTTGGGCCCGCTGGCGTCAGCGGTGATGAACGGCAGGTTGACGTCCGTCTCCATGGCGCTGGACAGCTCCATTTTGGCCTTTTCCGCCGCTTCTTTGAGCCGCTGTAGCGCCATCTTGTCGCCGCGCAGGTCGATGCCCTGCTCCCGCTTGAATTCAGCGGCCAGATAGTCGATGATACGCAGGTCGAAATCCTCGCCGCCAAGATGGGTGTCGCCGTTGGTGGCTTTGACTTCGAAGACCCCGTCGCCGATCTCCATGATGGAGATGTCGAAGGTTCCGCCGCCCAGATCGAATACGGCAATTTTCTCCTCTTTTTTCTTGTCCAGACCATAGGCCAGCGATGCCGCCGTGGGTTCGTTGATGATGCGCTTGACGTTCAAACCGGCGATCTTGCCCGCATCCTTGGTTGCCTGGCGCTGGCTGTCATTGAAGTAGGCCGGTACGGTAATCACCGCATCGGTGACCGGTTCGCCCAGATAGGCTTCGGCCGACTTTTTCAAATCCGCCAGGATGAATGACGAAATCTCTGCCGGACTGTACTGGCGCCCTTTCAAGGTAATACGGACATCCCCGTTGTCGGCTTGGGTCACTGCATAGGGCAGGTTTTTCTTGTCGTTGATCACCTCGGTGGCGTCGGCTTTGCGGCCGATCAGCCGCTTGACGCCGAAGACCGTGTTCTCCGGGTTGGTTACCGCCTGGCGCTTGGCGATCTGCCCCACCAGCCGTTCACCACTGCTGGAAATAGCCACCATCGACGGGGTGGTGCGGCCGCCGTCGGCATTGGTGATCACCCGTGCGTCCCCGCCATCCATGATGGCCACGCAGGAGTTGGTGGTTCCAAGATCGATTCCGATGGTTTTGCTCATTTTGTGTTCCTCCTGATATTCGGGCGCCTTGCCGGGCCCGTGTTGATTGGTATGGACCAATCATAAATCAGAATCAGTCTATGTCAAATATATATTATTACTTTTTTTATAATTTGCCTTTTAGTAATATGAAAGGCCGGGGTCGAAGGCTTGCCGATCCCGAGGAGGGGGCCGTACTGATCGTACGCCGTAATGAAGGGGGGGGTGAAGCGCAATGCAGATTTCTATCCGCCCCAGGCAGATCGGCTTTTTACGAATCCGTGCTGAAATCTCCAGCCGGTGCATCGCACTTGGGACAACGCGTGCCGAATTTGCTGATGTGGCCTTCCCACCCGCAGTTGCTGCAGGCAAAGTAGACGGTGTGCTGAAGGTTGACCTTTTTTTTCGCGAACAGGGCTTTGTATATTCTGAAGGTCACAAAAACCACCACCACTGCCACGACCCAGGGCAGAAGCTGACCCAGGGTGACCCCGTTAAAGATGATTGTATCCAGGTTCATGTCCCTTCTCCGTGTCAGCGGTCCTGATCGATAGGATGAATCGATTAGAATGAGATGCCTTCTTCATAGCAATAACTTAGCTTAAGTCCGCCATCAGAATTAATCAATGCCGGATGAAAGATGGAGTCGATACGGGCTACAAATACGGCTGGAGCGCCCGGTAAAAATGCTGCGCCATGACGGTGTACCCCTGGCTGTTGGGGTGGATGGGATCGCTCATCAGGCTGCGCGTTCCCATGATTCCGGCGAATACATTGGGAATCAGCACCGACCCGGTTTCTTCGGCCAGTTCCCGATAGGCGCCACCAAAGCCCTTAGCGTAAAAAGGGATGTCGATACCCCCGATGATCACCAGGGCGCCCTCGGCCTGAATGGACCGGATGATCGCCCGCAGGTTGTCGAAGGCGGTTTGCCTGGATACACCGTTTTTTAGATCGTTGCCCCCCAGGGTAATCAGAACCGCCCGTGGCTGCATGTCGAGCAGTCCATCCAGCCGTTTCAAGGCCCTTGCGGTGGTGTCGCCGGGGACACCGGCATTCATGACGGGCAGGCCGATCATGCGCGACAATTGGGCCGGATAATCCATCCCTTGGGACGCGCCGGTCCCGGAAGTCAGGCTGTCGCCGAAACAGACGATGGCCCCATCGGATGGCATGCGATTGACAATCGCCGAGGAGGGCGTGATGAAATGATAGATCGCCGCAAGCGCCCCGAGGGCGATGATTCCAAGAATGCCTTTTTTCATGCAGCAGTCACTTTCAAGTCGTCTTTTTCCTCAAATCCGCGCTTTTGGTTCGGCGGATGAC
>NZ_JBFELV010000299.1:0-6089 GCF_041551955.1 Desulfosarcina sp. | reverse complement strand
GAAAGGGAGCTATTGCTCGGGCAACGGCGCCTTTTTTCTGGATTTGACCAACATCTTGAACGGGCTGAGGTTAACAAGCAGTCAACCCGTTGTAATGTTGATGATCATTCTATCGCACCAGCGATGACGGCTGCGGATGAATCCCATGACAGGGCCATATGCTTAAACGAAGAGCAGCAAAAAGCAGTGGATCATCCTGTCGGTCATTTAATGATCGTTGCCGGACCGGGGACCGGAAAGACCCGTACATTGACCCAGAAACTTGCCCGTCTGATTGAAAGCGGCGTGGATGTCAACCGCCTGCTGGCAGTGACCTTTACCAATAAAGCAGCAACGGAGATGAAAGAGCGGCTTGGTGCCATGATGGGTCATTCGTGTCCACTTCCCTTTGTAGGCACCTTCCATGCGCTGGGCTATCGTATTTTGAAAGGTTCCATGGCAAAGACCATGCTGTCGATTGCAGATGAAGATACCCGCAAAGCGCTGGTTTTTGATGCAATGACTATAAATGGCCTGTCCCCAAAAGGGTCGGCAATCAGCGTGGATGAAATGGCCGGTTGGATTGCTTCGGCCAAACAGAAGATGCTCTCCAGTAAGGATTCCCTCGACGGCCTGTGCCCGAACGACCGGTTGATCCATTTTGTTCGCAGCTACGACGCTTATGAGCACCTGCTTCGGGTTCAATCCCTCGTGGATTTTGAAGATTTGATATTCCGGACGGTTGATCTGCTGGAAAAAGACCCGGAATTGCATGATCGGTATGCAGGTTTCTTCAGTGATATTTTTATCGACGAATACCAGGACATCAACGCCGGCCAGTATCGGTTGGTCAAAATGCTGGCCGGGGATCATGCCAACATCAGAATTATTGGTGACCCGGATCAATCCATATATGGGTTTAGAGGTTCGGATGTAAATTGTTTTAAATGGTTCAAGAAGGATTTCCCGGGTTCCCAGACCATACTGTTGAGAAAAAACTATCGGTCCTCCCGGACGATCCTGGACGTGTCGGCTCAGGTGATTAAAAAGAATTCGGAGTTTCTTGAAAGCGGTGGTCGACATGCGGTTTATTCCGATTTGATGGGCGATCGGCACATCCCTGTTTTGCAGTTGGCTTCTGAAAAAGCCGAAGCGACGGCCATTGGAAAAACGATCGAAAAGATGGTGGGGGGGACTGGTTTTTTTTCTCTGGATTCCGGTGCTGTGGATGCCGCGACGGATCAGCGGTTGTTAAGTTTTGCAGATTTTGCTGTCTTGTTCAGGACGCGCAACCAGGGCAAGGTGATTTTAAAAACCCTGGAAAAGGCAGGGATACCCTGCCAACTGATCGACCGGAAGCGCGTTCTGGATCACCCGGGGGTAAAGGCGGTGATTTCGCTTTTCAAGTTGCTTCACGGCGTGGGAATATTTAATGATCTGCAAGCTGCCGCAGGGGTTTTTAATTCCTCGGTTTCACCACAAAGCCTAAAAATTCTAAAAGCCTGGGCGTACCGGAAAAATTTTTCCCTGGCGGAGACCCTGGTTCAAACTTGCCGGCTGCCGATTCCCCATATGGGCCATGTACGTCAGCAGCGGCTCTATTCGTTTGTCGGGAGATTATCCAGTTTTAAGAAAAAGACTGAAGGATTACCGGTGGTGGAAAGCCTTGAATTGATATTGAGCAAGGCCAATTTAAGAGGCAAATACAGTGTTGACCCGTCCTTTGAGCGGGGCGTCGGCCAATTGCTGGAAACGGGAAAGGCCTATCAAAATGAGATCGCAGGGTTTCTGGCGGCGATTGCCCTGTCCAAAGATACGGACGTCTATGATGCGCGTGCGGAAAAAGTGGCTCTGATCACGATGCATGCCGCCAAAGGGTTGGAATTTCCCGTGGTCTTTATCGCTGGCTGCGAGGATGGTTTCATACCCTACCGATCAGACACCCGGCCGACGGATATCGAAGAAGAGCGACGGCTTTTTTATGTGGCCTTGACCCGGGCGAAGAGACACCTTTTTTTCACCAAAGCCGACCATAGACGGGTCAACGGCCACAAACAGCCCCGACAAATATCCCCGTTTTTGAAAGACATTGACGATCGTTTCAAACGCGTCTCCTTTTCAGGCGGCAAGACAACCAAAAAGCCAGCCCAGGAACAACTGACCCTTTTTTAGAGTGGTTCTCCATGTCGACTCAACCCCGATGGTCAACCCATTGAAAGCAGCTCTCTATCTTCCTATGAATCGCTCGGATCGGCTGATATTCAGTGCTGACACCAAAAAAATAGACCGTTGCCTCAGGTTTCGATGAGGTTGTTCTGGATGGCAAATCGGGACAGGTCGGCGTTGTTGCGCAGGTTTAATTTTTTCAACAGACGGAACCGATAGGTATCCACCGTTTTAATGCTGATATGATAGGCCGAGGCAATCTCTCGGTTGGTATTACCCAAGGCAAGGCGTCTGAGTACCTGCAGTTCCCGGGTGGAAAGAGAGTCCAATGGACTTTGGGACTTGTTTCCCTTGGCGACCCTGAGGGCCAGCGCTTCAGCGGCCTCGTCCGTTAAAAACAAAGAGCCGGAATGAACCTTGCGAATGGCTTTTACCAACTGTTCCGGCGCACTTTGTTTGGTGATGTACCCCATTGCGCCGGTTTCGATAGCCCGAACCACGTACTGATGTTCCTCGTGCATGGTCAGCACGAGAATGGGAACCTCCGGGAACTCACTTTTGAGTTGAGTGATGACCTCCAGACCATCTAAAATAGGCATGGAAATGTCGATCACCGCCACATCCGGCTTCTCTTTGCGCACTGCCAGTACGGCTTCCCGACCATCCGATGCCTCGGCCACCACTTCAATGTCTCCACTCTCTTCGACGATTCGTCGGAGTCCGGCGCGGACAATGCTGTGGTCATCGGCAAGAAGAACCCGGATCATGAACGTCAGCTTTCAGTTAAGGCAACGGAGAAGCAGATCCGGGTTCCTCCCCCGGGTCTGGATTGAACGTCAAAACAGCCTCCCACCAGGTTGGCGCGCTCACGCATATTGGCCACGCCCAGGCCCTCGGCGTCACCCAAGGCTTCCGGTTCGAAGCCTGAGCCGTTATCCTTGATGGTGAGCGCTAAAGAGCTATTATCAAACGACAAGGTTACCTTGGCACGGGTCGCTGATGCATGGCGGGCCACATTGGTCAGCGCCTCCTGTGAGATGCGGTAGGCGGCCGTAGCAATATTGCCACGAATTTCCGGACCGCTGCCATGTTCAAACACACAGCTGATGTCATAGCGCTTCTCAAAATCCGCGGTATACCATTCAATCGCCTCCACCAGGCCCAAATGATCCAGAACGCCCGGTCGTAACCGGATGGCCAGGCTGCGAACCTCTTCAATGGTTGTATCGATGAGTTCACACATTGTCAATGCACGGGCCGAGGCGGTCGGGTCAGACTTGATTACGCGATTGCGGATCCAGACCGCTTCCATGCGAAGCGCGGTAAGCACCTGTCCCAATTCATCGTGAAGCTCGCGGGCTAGGTAGGCGCGCTCTTTTTCTTGATTGGCCAGGATGCCGGCAGAGAGCCGCCGCAGTCGTTCCTGGGCTTTTTTCAGTGCGGTGATGTCTGTGGCAATGCCACAAACGCCGGTCACCCGACCCTTGCCGCCGTAAAGGGGAAATTTGGTGCTCAAATAGGTATGTGCCTCGTCGTCGATAACGATGCTTTCTTCCACCTGGATCGATTGTTTTTCGCGAAGCACCCGGTCGTCATTTTTAAAGAACTGGTCGGCGATATCAGGGGCGAGGAAGTCCTGGTCGGTTTTCCCCCGAACATCAACGGAGCGGACGCCGAACAACTCCTCGAATTTTGAGTTGACCATGGTATATTTGCCGTCCGCATCCTTGATATAGACCACGGCCGGTGTGTACTGGATAATTCCCGAAATTTCACGTGTGCGTTTGCGCACCTGGCTCTCAAGGTCCTTTGAATAGCTGCTGAGCGCCTCTTTGGCCTCCTGAAGCGCCCGTTCGGCTTTGTTTCGTTCGGTGACATCGATGGAGACGGCCAGGGACCTGAAGGTCTGCCGCTGCTCATCTCGGTCGGTGATGGCGGAAATCTGAACCTCAATTATCTCTTTGTTTTTCTTGATGAACTGATAGGGGACGTCCTTGATGAAACCTTTTTCGAAAAAAGCGGGGATAATCGTCTCCTCTGCATATTTCCGGGACTCCGGGGAAAGATAGTCGGTGAGCTTTTTGCCAATGACCTCTTCACGAGTGTACCCCAAGGCATCGGACCAATAGTTGCTGACACTGACCAGATTTCCATTTTTATCGATGGAATGCAGCATGGCTGGGGTGTGGTGGTATAGGGAGCGGTATCGTTCTTCGCTTTGTCGAAGCGCCAGTTCTACAGTGCGGCGTCTGGCGATTTCCAGGCTGGCCTGGCGGTAGAGGAAAAAAATGGAAGCACCCAGCAGGAAACACAGGATGATGATGACCGGTTGTATGATTTTCAATAAGGGTTCGGAAACCAACTTGGCTGCGGCCTTGAGGTCGTACAGGTGGACAATTTTCCAACCAGGGTAGTCGTCGACGGCAATCTGGTGGAACAGATACGGTTTGCCGGAGGCATCGACGACCTCCTTGTTTCCCTTTTTTCGCAGTCCCGTCCAGTGCCAGGGACCATTACCGAACTGCCGGGTTTGCCGCATTCGCCTCATATCCTCCGGCGTCAACTGCCACATGAGCTGGTATAACCATTCAGAGCGGCTGGAGATGAAGATCATTCCCTGGGGATCCACGACCAGCTGGATACTGGTTTCCTCCGGCGTCAGTTCCTTTTCAACGAAAAAAATGGAAGCCTTGATGACGGCAATGCCCAACGGGGTGTCCGAGTTTTTCCGGTACACCGGGTAGCTGTAGTAGGCACCCCGTTTTCGTGAGGTGGTGCCCAGGGCCAGATAACTGGCCGGAAGCCCCTGCATGGCGTCCTGAAAATAAGGGCGGAAGGAAAAGTTCATTCCCACGAAGCTGTCCGGATCGTTTCGGTTGGACGAGGCAAGGGTATTTCCCCGGCGATCCATGAGGTAACACACCTCCACATCCAAGGTTTTTTGAAACAGATCCAACAGCGCGTTGGCGGCACTCAAGGTCTGCGGGTCGGGGTCAACCAGCACATCAACCAGGGGCTGCATTGCCGCCAAGACCCTTACGGGTTTGATATTTTCTGAGAAAAAGGAAGACAGATTTTTTTTGGTGGCCTGGAGCCGGTTCAAGGCGTTGCGTTCGGCCTCCTGAAGGGCGTATTCCTTCACGGAGCTATAGTACAAATAACCGGCAGCGCAGGCGGAGAGAAAGGCCAGCAGAGAAAGGACTCTCAGAATAGATCTTAACTTCATCGCTTAAGGCCCCGGCTGCTGATGGGTCCTGCCGGACACGAAGGTGCGTTGAAAACGATCAACAGCGACGACGCCGCAGAGCAGTATGAGAAAAGACAACGGCGAGGTCACGGTTACATGTCGGATTTGAAAAAGGATTCTGCATCAACGATGGTATCCGGTTTTTTCGTGTATTCGGTGGGAACGGAGCCCTCCTTAAAACATTCGAACAGGGTCTTTCGGGATTCGGGGATGGGCAATAGACCGGTTTCCGCATCGATCTTGGCAAAAACCACGCCCTCTGGAACCTGGAACATCCGTACCGGCTTGTCCTTTAAAATCCTGTCCATGAAACCCAGCCAGATTGGACTGGCGGTTCGTGATCCGGTTTCCCCCTTGCCTAAGGTTCGCCCGTTGTCGTAGCCGACCCAGACACCGGAAATGAACCGAGGGGTGTAGCCGACGAACCAGGCATCTTGAAGGTCGTTGGTCGTTCCTGTTTTTCCTCCAACGGGTTTGCCCAATGCCAGAAGTCTTGTTCCAGTACCTCCTTGAACGACACCCCGGAGCAGTCTTACCATCATATATGCTGTCTGAGGTGTCATTACATAACCCTCGGGTATGGATTTGCCGTATAGGGTCTGCAGGTCAAACTCATTTAGCATGAGGCCATCTTTTTCGATCCAGCTCTTTTGGTTATCAAAGAGTTCGTTTTGCAATTCGCCTATGGGGGCCCCCT
>NZ_JBFELV010000298.1:0-6099 GCF_041551955.1 Desulfosarcina sp. | reverse complement strand
TAAACGGCTTGGGCAGGTAGTCGAAGGCCCCCATCTTCATGGTCTCCACGGCCGAAGATACCGTGGAGTAGCCGGTTATCACAATGACCAGTGTGTCCGGGTAGGCTTCTTTGACGCGGGCGAGCACCTGCATGCCGCCTAATGCGCTCATCTTCAGATCGGTAACCACCACGTCATATGGCCGGGTCTCCAGCATTTTCAATGCTTCGTAACCGTTCAAGGCAAACTCGGTCCGGTAACCCGATTTTGAAAGGATTTTAACGCAGCTGTGGCAGATGTTGGGTTCGTCATCGACGATCAGCACGAGGGCGGGATCAGGGGGCATGGTTGGTTATTTTCTCCCCAGGGAGGGTGATCGTGAAGGTGGTGCCCTCACCGACATTGCTCGTGGCTTCAATGGTGCCGCCGTGCTGCTCGATGATGCCGTGGGTGATGGCCAACCCCAGTCCGGTGCCATTATCCTTGGTAGTGAAAAAGGGGTCGAAGATCTTATTGATTTGGTTTTCGGTGATGCCCTCACCCGTATCGGAGACGACAATGTCGACAAACCCCTGGCGGTCCGACGGTTGCGTGGATACGTGAATGCTGCCGCCGGCCGGGGTCGCCTCGACGGCATTGATAATCAAGTTGATCATGGCCTGTTCGATCTGGCCTTTGTCCACCAGGGTCCGGGGCAGGTTGTCGGACAGGTCGTAAACCACGGAGACGTCCTTGAAGGCGGCCTGCTTCTGGGTGAGTGAGATGCAGGTCTCGATGATTTCGTTGAGGTTGTCGTTTTTTTTGTCCGGCTGGGTTTGCCTGGCGAAATTCAGCAGGTTGGTGACGATCTTGCGGCAGCGCAGGGCTTCGTTGGCAATCACCGACATTTCATCGTAGGTGGGGTCGTTTGGATCGAGATCCTCCTGGATCAGCATGGCCGTGGTCAGGATCGTGGTCAAGGGGTTATTGATTTCGTGGGCCACACCGGCGGACAGGCGTCCCACAGAGGCCAGTTTTTCCTGCTGCATCATCACTTTCTGGACATTGATGTCCTTGGTGATGTCCCTTGAGATCTCTACGGCACCGATCACATCGCCCTGTTCGATCAGTGGATAGGTGGAAATAGAGTAGTAAATTTTACGGCCGTCCCTGTCCAGATGGATGTGGGTCGTCTGGGAGGGTTTCTCCGATTCAAGGGTCTGGATCAACGGGCAGGGGTGATTTTCCCCTGAGCAGGGGTTTTCCAGGTGGTGGGTGATCCGGTAGCAGAACTGCCCGATGACCTGGTCCCGGGTCAGGCCGAACTTTTCTAAAAAGGCGTCATTGGTGTCGATGATACGGAAACGGTGGTCGATCACCAGCACTTCTTCTTGGATGAGGTCATTCAGGGCGACATGGTAAAGGGCGCGTGCCTCCTGCAGTTCCTGATGGGTTTTCTTCTGCATGGTGGAGACGCGTGCGATCTCCCAGAACAGTTCGGCGGTCGTGGTGGAAATGGCACGCACATCCTTGCGCTTCTTGGCCAGGATGTCATTATAGATATCCATGGATCCGGTCAGTTCGACAATGAGATCAATGTCGTCCCGGTCGAAGAAATCATCATAGCTGTTGGTGATGAACAGGCCTTTTTCCATGGCGGCAACCAGTCCCGGTGCATCGGGTCGGATATCCGCAACGGCGACGATCTTGGGATGAATTTCCTGAAAGCTGTGACGCTGAATCACGTCCATGAGGTCTTTGCAGCGTCTGCCGCCTCCCACCACTGCGATATTCATTCGGCGAACTCCCGGTTAATGGCCTGGAAGAAAGTGGATCCGTGTTTAACGGTTTTCCTTTTTATCCTTGGGTTGGGGGTATTTGTCAACAGCGCACAGCGGCAATCACCTCGGCTTGACGCGCAAAACGAATCGGGATAGAAATGGTGACACCATCTGATTTTACGGTATACCCATCCGCCACCATTGAACCATGAATGACAAGCAGACGTTCGAGGCGCCCAAGATCATCCTCATCGTCGGACCCACCGGCGCCGGCAAGACCACCTTTGCCATCGACCTGGCGCGGTGGTTTAACGGCGAGATTGTCGGAGCCGACTCCATGCAGATCTACCGCCGTATGGACATTGGTACGGCCAAACCCACGCCGGCGGAGCGGGCGGCATCCCCCCACCACATGATCGACATCGTCGATCCTGACGAGAATTTCGATGCCGCCGCCTATGCGAAGATGGCCACCGATATCATCCGGCAGACGATCGACCGGGGGCGCACCGTTTTTGTCGTGGGGGGCACCGGGTTTTACATCAAGGCGCTGATCCACGGCCTTTTCGAGGAAGGACCCTCGGACCCGACGGTTCGCCGGCGTTTGAGGCGGCAGCTGGCATCGGAGGGGGCCGCTGGCCTGGTCCGGCGGTTGCAAGCGATCGACAGCACCGCCGCCGAAAGGATCCATCCCAACGACACCTATCGCATCATCCGGGCATTGGAGGTTTTCGAGGTCACCGGTGAACCGTTAACGGTTTATCACCAGCGGCACGGATTTCGTGAGCGGCGATTCAATACGCTGGAATTCGGCCTCTCCTGGCCTCGGCCGGTGCTTTACGAACGTATCAATCGCCGGGTTGACACCATGATGGCCCAGGGCTTTTTCGATGAGGTGCGGCAGCTGATGGCCAGCGGCTACGGAAGTGACCTAAAATCCATGCAGAGCCTTGGATATCGGCACCTGGCTGCGGTGATCAGCGGCGATGCCAGCCTGACGGCGGCGGTGACGATGCTGAAGCGCGATCACCGCCGCTATGCAAAACGCCAGTTGACCTGGTTCGGATCCCGCCAGTCGGTCCACTGGTTGACTCCGGATCAAACGGAGTCGGCAGCCGAGCGGATCCGAACATTCCTTTCATGAAAGGTATCGACGCCATCTTCAGCTATCCGGCCCAATAGCCCGCGGTTTGGTGTTTATTCGTCATGCTGAACCCCCGGTTCCGGATTCTTCACCATGGGGTTTGCTTTTTGGCACTATGGGGATGAGGGGGGCAGGCTTCATTTCAGGGAGGTTTTTCGGAATTCGGACCCTGAAGAGAGACCCCTCGCCCAGTTTGCTGGCCACCGTAATCTTGCCGCCGTGCTGGCCGATGACACGATTGGCGATAAACAATCCCAAACCGGTACCTCTTCTCCCCTTGGTGGAGTAAAATAGGCTGAAAATCCGATCGCGAGTATCCCCATCCATGCCGATGCCGTCGTCGGCAATCGAAAAAACGATTTCATCGCCCGGTTCGGTGATGCTGAAATCGATTTGGTGGGTTGACATGCGGTGATCTTTCAGACAGGCGTCCACGGCGTTTTCCAGAATGTTGACCAGGGCCGCCTGCAGGTAATCGGCATCCACCTGCATGGTGCCGGCAACGCTTTCTAAATGGCACACCAGCCGGATGCCGCAGCCGTCAATGCGGGGCTGGATGACCCGAACCAGATCCTCGGCAAAGTCTGCGATCCGGACCGGAACTCGCTTCAGGTCCCGTTCCTTGGCATAGTAAAGGACATCCAGCACCATCTTGCGCAGGCGTTGGACCGTCTCCTGGGCGGCCTGGCAGCCATCTTCCACGCGCCTGAAGTCTTTTTTCTTCAACCCGGATGACACCAGGTAGAGGCCGCCGTCCAGGCTGGTGAGCAGCCCCTTCATGCCGTGGGAGACGGAACCGATCATCAAGCCCAGGGAGGCCAGGTGATCCTGGAGCTCGGTTTTCTCTTTGACCAGCTGCTCCAGGCTCCGGGTGTAATCCCGCAGTCGTCGGCGCATGGCGATCTTTTCCCGGGCCCTGCGCAGGGCGATCTCCAGCGCGTCCACATTGATCGGTTTGGTGATAAAATCGGTGGCTTCGTATTTCAGGCTTCGGATGGCCAGATTCATGTCCCCGTGGCCGGTAATCATGATCACTTCGGTCTCCGTATTTTCGTGCTTGATTTTTCGCAGCAGGCCGATGCCGTCACCCCCGGGCATCTTGATATCGGTGACCACGATCTGGGGATTTTCTTTTTGAAAGCAGTCGAAGGCGGTTGTGGCGTTTTCCGCCTCCACGGTGCGATAGCCCATGTCTTGAAGGGAAATGGCCAGGACCTCCCGGATATCCGGTTCGTCGTCGACGATCAGGATGGTATTGTCGCCGGTGTCATTCACGGGCGGACTCCGCCTTGCCGTCAGCGGAAGCGCTGGCGGCATCCGTTGCATCGATCAGCGGAAAGCGCAGGAGGAAGCAAGTGCCTTGGGAAGGGTTGGGCACCGCCTCGATGGTGCCCCCGCACTCCTTGACGATGCCGTAACTGATGGAAAGCCCCAGCCCCGTGCCCTTGCCCACCTCCTTGGTGGTGAAAAAAGGCTCGAAGATCTTCTCCGCCAAATTCTCCGGAATGCCCGTGCCCGTGTCGCAAACCCGGCATGCCACCCACGGACCCTCGATGCCCGTCCATAGGCTGATCGTCTTTTCTCCGTCGGCATCACCCGTCGGCTGATTTCCCCATTTGGATTCGATGACATCCCGGGCATTGAGCAACAGGTTGATGAACACCTGTTCCAGCCGGCTGGGGTCGGCCTGGACGCGTGGCAGCGGCTCCCGGATTTCCCAGACCACCTGGATGCCGCGCACCTTGAGCTGCTGGCTGAAAATTTCGAAGGCGCTTTTCAACACGTCATTGAGCTGAACCATGACCATCTCCATGTCCGACTTCCTGGCAAACTGGCGCATGTGGTTGATGATCCTGGCGGCCCGATCCACGTTGCCATCCACCTTGACTAGCATGGTGGCAAGGATTTCAGGGTTGATGGCCTCTGCGGCATTGAGTTTTTTCATGAAAAAACTGCTGACTGTTTTGATCACGGACAGGGGCTGGTTCAGTTCGTGAGCCACACCGGTGGCCATCTCTCCCAAGGTGGCCATCTTGCTGGCCTGGATGAGCTGCTGTTCGGTCTCAAGACGCTTGGTGATGTCGCTGGTGGTCACCAGCAGCACCTTCTGGCCGGAGTATTCTGACGGCGAGATACGGATGTTGACGAACAGTCCCTTGCCGTCACAATTCAGGTGGCGGGCCTGGTTGAGGACCGAGCAGGTGGCAACTTTGAAGGCGTAGTGGTCCTGTTCGTCGGGGGCGAACAGGCTCATGAAGGAACGGCCGATCATCTCCTCCACGCTAAACCCGTAGACGGCGGTGACGCTTTGGTTGCAGTCCACGATTTGCAGGGTCGCCACATCCAGGACGAATACCGGATTGGGGATATTGCTGAAAATGGCGTGGTACTTCTCCTCCGATTTTTGCAGATCCACTTCCAGTTGCCGGCGCTGGGTGATGTCCAGGGAGATCTCCATGGCGGCGACGATCTCGCCGTTGCCGTCCTTGATGGGTGACGTGCGCACCAGCCAGTGCTTGGGCGAACCGTCCTTGTCCAGGCCGCTCTCCTCGGCCTGGTGGGACAGACCGTCGGCGAAGGTTTTCGCCACCGGACAGGAAACGCACCGCTCCCTTCTGCCCTTGTAGGCGTGGTAGCAATAGTCGCCCGGTTCGGGGGCAAAACGCTGAGAGAACTCCCGGTTGAAGCGAAGCAGCCGATAATTGCGGTCCTGGACGGTAATCAGGCAGGGGACCCGTTCGAACAGGTTCTGGTACTCGTCCCGTTGCTTGTTCAACTCCTTCTGACTCGAAGCGATCTCGTCGGACATCTGGTTGATCGCCACTGATAGCTGACCCAGTTCGTCGGCCTGGGGCATGTTTACTTTGCTGGCGTAGTCGCCCCGGGCGATGAGACGCGTCCCGTCGATGAGGCGCTTGATCGGGTAGTTGACGAAGCGCAGCACGAATACGAAAATGATGGCTGCGGTGATGAGAAAAACAAAGCCGGCCAGGCCGATAATTCCCCTTTCTTCCATCAGGATCTCGCGATCGGTGTTTTCCAGGGAGATGACCACGTCCAGCGCGCCGAGGATTTTCTTGTCTTCGGGGTGGACGTGGCAATCACCGGTGCTGCACCCGGGTTCGTTGCAGATGGGGCTGATGATGCCTAGAAGACGAAAGCCAGATGGGGATAAAAAAATGCGGGTTCGTTCTTCCAGCGGAACCGCCGCCATGG
>NZ_JBFELV010000297.1:0-6132 GCF_041551955.1 Desulfosarcina sp. | reverse complement strand
TCGCTTCATTCCGGACAAACCAGAGACGCCATCGGGAACAAGACTTGTCAGTCACCAGAACTGACCATGCCGGATGGTGGTACCGCTCGGTAGCTGAAAATCACCTACCGCTTAATCAATGATTTCCAGGCATGCGGTCTGAAATCGAATTACGATCTACGTTCCAACAATCATGCCAATAAATTATTCAATAATATCAGCAGAAAAAGCCTTTTGTGGTAAAAATTACAACGAAATAGTGTTGCGCCCTTACAGGTTTTGTTGTAATTAATACCACTATGGATAAGGCCCATATGTTAACCCGGCTCGCCGCCCAACTGGCAACCGCCATCAATCATGAAGAGCGCCATCATATCCTTTTGAAGGCCTTCGACGACCTGGTTGGAGGCGACGCGGTGGCTTTACTCAGAATGGATGGAGGCGTTCTAACGATCGTTGCCTGCATGGGATTGAGCCCAGATGCCATGGGGCGCAGTTTTAAACTGAAAGACCACCCAAGATTGGACGTGATCTGCAATTCGAAAGAAGCAGTTGTTTTTCCTTCCAATTGCAACCTCGCCGATCCGTATGACGGCCTGATCGGAATCGATGGCTCTGCAGCCGCCCGCGTGCACTCCTGCATGGGCCTGCCGCTTTTTGTGAACCGCCGACTGATCGGCGTGTTGACCGCCGATGCATTGGATCCCGATGTTTTTAACGATCTAGACTTGCCGCTGATACAGGCCCTGAGTGTGTTTGCAGGAGCGGAGATGCACACCGCGCAGTTGATCGGCACACTTGAAAACGCCACCGCAAAAATGGACCAGATCTCCCGGCACCTCGTTCAGGATGCGCGCGAACGTACGGGCAATGATCTCGTCGGAAACAGCCCAGCGATCAAGCGGCTGCGCCAGGAAATCGAATTGATCGCCCGTTCTGACTTCAGTGTGCTGATCACCGGTGAAACCGGTGTCGGCAAGGAGGTGGTGGCCCGCTCCATTCATGCGTTGTCCAAACGCCGCGACGCCCCCCTGATTTGCTTGAACTGTGCGACCCTGCCGCAGACGTTGGTTGAAAGCGAGCTTTTCGGCCACGTCCGGGGAGCCTTCACTGGCGCATCGGCAGACCGGGAGGGAAAGCTGGAACTGGCTGAGGGTGCCACCCTGTTTTTGGATGAAATCGGTGAGCTGCCACTCGACGTTCAACCGAAGCTGCTGCGTTTTCTTCAAACCGGGGAGGTACAACGAGTGGGCAGCAACCTTATCCGGTCCCTGAACGTGCGACTCCTGGCGGCCACCAACCGGGACCTGGTGGCTGCCGTGAAACATGAACGTTTCCGAGCTGACCTTTTTCACCGCCTCAACGTCTACCCCATCGATGTTCCGCCGCTTCGGGAACATCCCGAAGACATCCCGCCGATCATCGGCCGGTATTGCGAGGTGGTTCAGCGACAGCTGGGGTGCGGGCCGGTTCGCTTTCAGTCGGACACCTTCCAGGCATTGAAAGCCTATGCGTGGCCCGGAAACGTCCGGGAGCTCGAAAACATGATCGCGCGCACTATATTGAGGGCGTCCGCCGAAGATCCGGCAGGAGATTTGGTCGTCGTGTCTCCGCGCCATTTCGGCGGCGGTCGATTTTCACCGGAGAATGCCATTGACCACGGAGGCCAGACGGGCATCGACGATGATCGTGCCGGGAAGCCCTTGAGAGCCGCCGTTGACGACCTCCAGCGGGAGCTCATACGGGCCGCCCTGAAAAACAGCAACGGCAACTGGGCGGCGGCGGGGAGAGCGCTGGGAGTCAACCGAAGCAATCTACATAAACTGGCAAAAAGGCTGGGGATCAAAGACACTCCGGCAAAAAGTGATGCTTGAAACGCTGTCGAACCAGGGACACGACGGTCAGGCCGGGCCGATTCAGCATTCCGACAATCGTCCCATCCTTTGACCGCATGTTTTTCCCAAGGCATCGACCATCCGGTATACCGTCCCTATCCGGCCTGTTCGCCCAGCCATCCGCATCGATTATTTCTGTAAGGAACGCCTTTCTCTTCAGACAAAAATATGAAAGACATATCGCAACCCAATCCGCCGGGGAGGTATAAATGAAGATTACACGAATGAGAATGGTTAAAATCCTGTTGAGTGCCTGCCTGACACTGGCTTTTATTGCTCCGCATGCAGCGGCGGCCGTATTGAAAGATGGTGGACGGACATACCTGGTGGACCGCACCGGCGAACGCTGGGACATCTCGCAGGCCGTATCGATCGGATTCGACCCGGACCATTTCGAATTCGGCATCGGTCGGCATGCATTCAATCCACTGGATGACACCGACTGGGAGCCCGACGAAAAGCAAAGCGGCTCGGGGATGCGCGTCATCGGCGTGGCCGGAAACGGTGACGCGCATGCCTATTCAGTCGACAAATTGCGTTACCACGAAACCGCCAACACTTTTCTTGGATCGGACGCAATCGTCGCCGGCTACTGACCGCTGGTCGATCTGGCGGCTGTGTACAGCCGTGAACTTGACGGGAAAAGGCTCACGATCGCCCCATCGGGGTGGACCTACAAAAGAACCTTCGTGCTTTACGACCAGGAGACCGGCACGCTCTGGTATCCGGATAAAGACGGACTGCTTGGGATCCAGGGAAAGTACTTCCAAAGACACCTGCCCAGGTTGGAATCGACGGACACGCGTTGGTCAACATGGGTGAAAAGCAATCCCTCGACCCGGTTGATGAAATAATCCTCGATTCCCATCCTTCCTCCAGGGTGCAATATCGGTTTTAATCTGCCGAGCCAGCTTGATCGACCGCCACGAAGATGATAATCATGGCGAATGCTGAGAGTAATCGAAAAGGGCTCACACGTCGCAGCGCTTTTATTCGTGTTGGTAGTTGTCCCAACCATGGCCCTGGCCCAGGATTACGCCCTGGCGGTCTATGCCGGCCGGTTGACCAGGGAAAAATGGGAGAAGTCGATCCTTCCCGGCGCCGATTTTGCGGATGCCACGATTATCGTGGCGACAGGTTCGTGGACCGTTGCCCGCTTTTTTGGCGGCGACCTGTCCTGGGAACTGGAGGCACAGGTGGGTAAATACGTCGGGGACCAGGATCACTGGGAATTCAACCTGCCGATCATCGGGTTCCGCTGGCACCGGTTTCCCTGGGACCGGTATGTGGCAACCAGCTTCGCCTGGGGAATCGGCCCGTCCTACGCCACGGAGACACCGCCAATCGAACTCGAAACCAATGACTCCAGCAGCCAGTGGCTGATTTACTGGTACAGTGAATTGACCCTCGGTCCGCCAGCTTCAGGATGGGAAGTCATGCTGCGGCTGCATCACCGGTCGGACGGTTACGGCGCCGTGGCTGACGACGGCGGTTCAAATGCCGTTTGTGCGGGGCTTCGATATCGATTTTAACGCAGATAGGAGGTACGTATGACCGCCCGCCAGGTGATCCCGACCATGTTGGTGCTGTCGTTGGTCTTCGCTACATTAACCGCACCCAGCCGCACCGATGGGCAATCGACCGAATCCGCGGGACGGGACCGATCGAAGACGGTGATCCGCTTTTCCTACACCCCCATCTATCAGTTTGAAACCGATCTGGACAGCGGCGGCAGTTTCGATGTCCAGCGCCATTTCCTGCGTTTCGATGTATCCCGGTTCATCGACCGGCACTGGACCGTAGGCCTCGGCCTGAGCTTCGATTACGAACGCTGGGGTTTTTCCGATATCAAAGGCTTGGCCGGCGTCGACCTGTGGGATGAAATTTTCAGGCCGGGCATCAGCCTTCCCGTTTTTTACAGCACCGGCGGCAAGTGGCGTTTCGGGGTCATTCCCACCATCGATTTTGCCGGTGCGTCCGGTGCCGAAGCCAGCGAATCCATCTCCTACGGAGCGGTGCTGTCTGCGGCCTACGCCGTTGGACCGGATCTGATGCTGGGCCTGGGTACCGGCATATTCGAGCGCTTGGATCAATCCGAGGTCTTTCCTTATGTGGTAATCGATTGGAGGATCAACGAACACCTGCGTCTGGCCAATCCCTTCCGAGCCGGCCCGGTGGGACCGGCCGGCCTGGAACTGGTTTACGCGCCGGACGGCAGATGGGAAATGGGCGTGGGCAGTGCCTATCGATCTTACCGCTTCCGCCTCGACGACTCCAGTGCGGTTGCCGACGGCATCGGTGAAGTGGATTTCTGGGCGCCCTTCCTGCGGGTGGGCTGGCGGATGGGCGAGCACTATCGCTTCGACCTCAATGGCGGGGCGATGCTGGGCGGTAGCATCACCATCGAGGATGAAAATGGCAACCAACTGGGCGAGACCGACTATGACGCGGCGCCGTTCGTGGGCTTAACCCTGAAAGGGCAATTCTAATAACGACAGCGGCGATATGAGTATTAAATAGATTCCTGGCGACGCTGGCCGTTCGGCATGTCGAACGGCTATAGATCAATGCCGAGTAATTTCATCTTTCGATAAAGCAGCGTCCGGTGAATGCCCAACAAATCTGCTGTTTTGGTTTTGTTTCCGTCGACCTGCCGCATGGTTTGTTCGATCAGAAACCGCTCAGCTGACTTCATGTAGTCATTCAGTGTGGTTGCGGCGGATCGCTTGGGAAACATGGTGGAATGAAACAGGTAATCCGGCAGATTTTCCGGTTTGACCGTTCCGGACCTGACGTCGAACAACGTGCGCTGGACAACATGCAGCAGTTCTCTTCCATTTCCGGGCCAATCATATTGCTCCATCGCTTTTTCTGCTGTGGGAGTGATGCGGATTCCCTTTCCCGAAGGCCCCTTGACCGTTTTCTCGATAAAATAGTAGGCAAGTGGGATGATATCCTCTCTCCGATTTCTCAATGGCTCAATATCAACAGGGATGCCGTTAATCCGGTAGTAAAGATCTCGCCTGAATTGTCCAGTCTTCATGAGGTGTTCCAGGTTCTGATTGGTTGCAGAGACGATCCTGAAATCCGAGGATATGACGTTGACTCCACCGACTCGCTCAAATTCTTTGAGTTCAAGTACCCTTAGCAATTTAGGCTGCATCTCCAACGGCAGATCGCCAATCTCATCCAGGAACATGGTGCCCAGGTGGGCCAACTCAAACTTGCCGGGCTTGCCTTTCGGGTTGGCGCCGGTGAACGAGCCTTTTTCGTAGCCAAACAATTCTGCCTCGAGCAGATCTTTGGGCATAGCTGCACAGTTTACGCGAATGAACGGGAAATGTCGTCGGCTGCTCGCGTGGTGGATGGCGTGGGCAAAAAGCTCTTTTCCCGTCCCTGATTCTCCGGTGATCAATACCGGCATGGTGTTGCCTGCGGCACTTGACGCCTCACCCACCGCCTTTTTGATGGATTCACTTTTACCGATGATGCTTTCAAAGGTAAATGTGGTGGCGTGGACGGTGGCGAGTTCCTTTTGAACATCAGCCAGCTTTGATTCCAGTTGCTCGAGTTTATCCGCCAGTTTGGAAACCGTCGTGGCCGAATCAAACAGAACCAGGCCGACCACGGCGATGATCTGTCCGTTTTCCCGAAGCGGAACCCGGTGAACCAAAAAACCGGTATCTTTGAAATGATGGGGATAGTTGATTTCTGCAATGCCGGTTTTGGCCACGACTGGCAGACGGCTGTTGGAGATGACCTGCGTCGCAGGTTTGCCGAGAGAGGTTTCGATGTCAATGTCCAAAAAACGGGAGTAAGTCCGATTGATATAGACGATCTTGCCGTCCGTATCGCAGATGATGACACCAATTTCCATGTTCTCCACGAGGTTTTTAAAAAACCCGGTTCGGTGGATCGGATTGGAACGTGTCGAATCAGCCATGATCCTTGCTCAAATCCGCCTGAGTGTCGTTACGCAGTTGGTGGCGGCAGACCCTCCGACATTGAAGACCACGGCCACTTCTGGTGTTTTATTAGCCGGCGCCATGCCGATGGGTTCGCCGACCAATTGTTTGTAGGCCAGGGCATGCATGGAACACCCCGTCGCGCCAACTGGATGACCTTTTGATTTAAGCCCGCCCGACAGGTTGACCGGGCAGCGATCATCCGGGGTGAATCGCCCGTCCATATAGTCCCACCCGGCTCGACCGTCAGCAGACAACCCCAAGGCTTCGGTGGTCAGGATTTGATTGATGGA
>NZ_JBFELV010000296.1:0-6149 GCF_041551955.1 Desulfosarcina sp. | reverse complement strand
TAAAATCTATCCGCCGGAGATTCGGCGGGCCCATGCCGACGGCGACCTTCATATCCACGACCTGAGCCTGCTGTCGGTCTACTGCGTTGGCTGGGACCTGACCGACCTCCTGCGAAACGGGTTCAAGGGCGTCGAGGGCAAAGTCGAAAGCGCGCCGCCCAAACATCTGCGCTCAGCCCTCGGCCAGATCGTCAACTTCTTCTACACCCTCCAAGGGGAGGCGGCCGGCGCCCAGGCCCTGTCCAACTTCGACACCCTGCTGGCACCTTTTATCCGTTATGATAAGCTGAGCTACGCCCGGGTCAAGCAGGCCCTCCAGGAGTTCGTCTTCAACATCAACATTCCCACCCGGGTGGGATTTCAGACGCCCTTCACCAATATCACCATGGATCTTTGTGTGCCGGGCACATTGAAGGACCATCCGGTGGTCATTGGCGGCAAGGACAAAAAAGCCACTTACGGCGAGTTCCAGTCAGAGATGGACACCTTTAACCGGGCCTTTGCCGAAGTGATGATCGAAGGCGACGCCAAGGGTCGCGTCTTCACCTTTCCCATTCCCACCTATAACATCACCAAGGATTTCGACTGGGACAACCCCAACCTGGAAACCGTTTGGCGGATGACCGGCAAATACGGGATCCCCTACTTCTCCAACTTCGTCAATTCGGACATGTCACCGGAAGACGCTCGTTCCATGTGCTGCCGTCTGAGGCTGGACAACCGCGAGCTGCTCAAGCGCGGCGGCGGTCTTTTCGGCGCCAACCCATTGACCGGTTCCATTGGCGTAGTGACCATCAACCTCCCGCGAATCGGCCATCAGGCCAAGGATGAAACCGAATTCTTCGACAGTCTCCAGGCCAAGGTGGACCTGGCCATCGAAAGCCTGACCATCAAACGCAAAGTCCTGGAACAATTCACCGACAAGAACCTCTACCCCTATTCCAAATTCTACCTGAGATCCATCAAGAACCGCGCCGGCGTTTACTGGAAAAACCATTTTTCCACGGTCGGCATCCTGGGTATGAACGAAGCCTGCCTGAACTTTCTGGGAACGGATATCACCACCGCCAGCGGCCAGGCCTTTGCCGTGAAAGTGATGGATGAACTGCGGGCCATGATCACTGAGGTCCAGGACCGCACGGGGGAAATTTTCAACCTGGAAGCCACCCCGGCCGAAGGCACCTCATACCGCCTGGCCATGATCGACAAGAAACGTTTTTCGGATATCCGTTGCGCCAACGAGGAGGACGTCCAAAAAGGAGCCGTGCCCTATTACACCAACTCTACGCAGCTGCCGGTGAATCACACCGACGATATTTTTGAAACCCTGATGCTACAGGACAATCTGCAGGTCAAATACACCGGCGGCACCGTGCTTCACCTGTTTTTGGGCGAGCAGGTCACCGACATCGAAACGGTGAAGTCCTTGATTCGCAAGGTGTCGGATAATTACCATCTGCCCTATTTCACCCTGACCCCCACTTTTTCGGTTTGTCCGTCCCATGGCTACCTCAATGGAGAACAAACTCGCTGCTCACACTGCAACCGCGAAACTGAAGTTTACTCCCGGGTAGTTGGGTACCTGCGACCGGTGAAGCAGTGGAACGACGGCAAGCAAGCTGAATACTGCCGCCGCCGGCCGTTTAAACTCACCTTTGAGGAACCGGGCGTCGAGGCGGCGGTGGCCATGAAGGAGGATGGCCGGTGCAACCCGCCAATGGACGAGTCAATCGAAGCGGTAGATCCGATCTGCACCGATGATGCCCTGCGGCAGATGGGGTCGGTATAGCGACGCATGATCCTGGCCGGTTTCCAGAAAAACTCATTTATCGACTTCCCCGGCAAGATCAGCTGCGTCCTTTTCATCACCGGCTGTAATTTCATCTGCCCCTATTGCCACAACGCCGACCTGGCCAGGGGAGAATACCCGGCGCGGTTCGAATTGACAGCGATCATGGATTTTTTAAAATCTCGCCGGGGTATGCTGGAAGGGGTGGCCATCACCGGCGGAGAACCCACGCTGGACAGGGGTATTTTCGATCTTTGCCGGGCGGTCAAAGCGCTGGGGTATCCGGTGAAACTGGACACCAACGGCAGTCGGCCCGAGGTGCTCCGTCAGCTTATTGCGCAGCACCTGGTTGATTTTGTCGCCATGGACATCAAAGCGCCCCTAAACGCCTACGCCCCTTTCAGCCGAGACCCGAACATCCATGAACGGTTGACAACCAGTATCCGCACCATCATGAAATCCGCCCCCGCCTATGAATTTCGAACCACCTGTGCCATGCCATTTGTCAACGAAACCACCGTTGAAACCATCGCCAAAACAATCGAAGGCGCCGCGTGCTATGTGCTCCAGCCGTTCAACGACCGAGCCATGTGTCTTGACCCCGAATTTAACCAACGGCAAGACCCGACCCTGTTACCGGAAACGATGCAGCGCTTGAAATCCTCGGCCGAGCCTTTTGTCAGGCGCTGCATGATCCGGTAACATCCCGTCGCCCCCCCCTGTGGTCTCAAACACCCGATTACAAGTTTCACCCTGCACGGCTACCCCATTTTTCTCCCCCACGCTTCATTTCACCGCGACCACCAACCTGGCGGCACCGAAAATCATTTTTTTTATAATTTTTTTCAAAAGGTACACTCGGCTCGGAAGGCGGATCAAGGTGGAAAAGCGCCGAAAACCTTTAATATTGATTGTATCACCACTACATCATGTGATAGTGGAAGACTGTGGCAACAGTATAGAGTACAATTAGGCTATGGTGGCAGGCCTGTCGAACCGCTTTGGACGGGTGTTCATCCAGGAAGGCAAACCATGCGACTCAAAGAGAAAAAAAAGGGCTCGATTTGGGGACAGACCCCAGGTGAACAGCGAACCGGCATTGACCGCCGCATGCTCTCCTACGACTGGCATATTCCCGAACGCCGGTCCGCTGCGGACCGGCGCTCGGTCAGGAAATACGCCATCAGCGACCGTGGTGGATGGCCCGATCGGCTCGGTGCTGAAGGGTGAACGAGATCCCCCTTTCCTTCAGCCGACACCCATTCCCGCCCGACGGTAAAGGTCGAAAAAGTGGTGGGTGGGGCCGCATCCCTTACCTAAAGACAGGGCATTTTCAATCGCACCGGTAATGTATGTCTTGGCCAGGGTCACTGCATCGACAAAAGACTCGCCCCGCGCCATGTGGGCGGCGATGGCCGACGAAAAGGTGCAGCCGGTGCCATGATTGTTGGCCGTGTCGATCCGCCGGCTCTCCAGCAGCTTGACATCTTGTCCGTCAAACAGCACATCCGTGGCGTTCCCCCGTCCTAAATGCCCCCCCTTGACCACGACCCTTGTCGCCCCCAATGCCGAAATTTCCCGGGCCGCGGTTTGCATCGCATCGATACCCGCGATCTTCTTTCCCAGCAGGGCCTGTGCTTCAGGCAGATTGGGGGTGACCACCTGGGCCAGCGGGAACAAGTGCCGGACCAAGGCCGCCTGGGCATCAGGCTGAAGCAGGGCATATCCGCTTTTGGAGATCATCACCGGGTCCAGTACCACCGGCGGGAGCCGCTCAATGGCGCCCAGGGCATCGGCAATGGCTTCGATGAGGGGAACACTGGCCACCATGCCAATTTTGACGGCATGAATGGGAATGTCATCGAACAGGCAGGTGATCTGGCCGTGAACGATCTCCGGTCGCATCTCCTGTATATCGTAGACCTTTTGGGTATTCTGCACCGTCACCGCGGTCACGGCGCTCATGCCAAACACCCCTATCGCCTGAAAGGTTTTCAAGTCCGCCTGGATGCCGGCCCCTCCGGATGAATCCGACCCGGCAATGCTCAATGCGACATGCATATCGTTCTCCTGATTATAAATGATCGTTGTAGCAAGAAAAACGGCCATCAAACCGAATAGAAAGTCCAAAAAAAATTCAGCTTTTCGGCCACCTGCCGATATATGGTAGTGACACGCTGTTAACGACGGTCTTGGTTGACTGAATGGTTTAATATACCCTCACTCCGGCGTTCACCGGAATAACGAACGACACCGATGCCTTGAAAAAAAGCATGGCCTGCAAACGACACCATCCGATCAGCCCGATCAACAACACCAGCGGTGGGGCTGTCGGAATCCTCATCGCCGTGGTGCTCGTGCTCGCCCTTGCCGGCGGCGGAGGTTTTCTGGCATACAACAAGTACTATAAAAAAGAGCCGCTTCGATCCAAACTCGCCACCCTGAAAGTCAAAAGGGAACTGATTCGTTTTACCCACGACCAGGTATCCACCGCCCTTTACCACAATATGGTCATGCTGGATGATATCCTGGTGATGATGGACTCGGAACTGGACCGGCTGAAGCGCATCGGCAAGAAATTCCCCAATCAACGAGGGATCGTTGCCTCCCAGACCGAAGAACTGAAGAAGGCCCGGGAACGCATGGCACAGGTTCTGAGCGATGTCAACGCCACCCTTGAAAACATGTACGTCACCTGGCTGGTAAATCGATCCGAAGGGACCGGTCAGATCCGGTCGCAGAAAGGCACGCTCACCCGGCAGTTGGCCGACACCATCCGCGGCGAGGCCGTGCTGATCGGGCGCATCCGCACCAACCCCGACGCAGCATCTTGAAATGGCATCTTTCGGCCCAGGCCAGCGTTCTCAGGCTGCCGAGATCCTCGACGTAGCGCTGCTACGCCTCCGGTCTCACCAGCGCTGCGGCCTTGCCCTGAACCAAAATCTACCATTTCCAGTCACTGCCAAGAACTGAGCAGGATCGACACGTCTTAACGGTAGGTACGATAATCTACCCCATATTTCTTGGCCTTGTAGGCAAATTTGCGCACGGTGGTTTTCAGGATCTCCGCAGCCAGGGTGATGTTTCCCCGGGTGTTTTTCAGGGAATCGATGATCATCTCCTTTTCCAGCGCCCCCACGGCATCCTCCAGGGAATGATCCGGAAGGGTGCCGCTCTCCTTGCCCGTCTGAAGCGAAGGCGGCAGGTGGTAGCTGTGAATGGCGCCCTCTTCGCAGAGCAGCACGGCCCGTTCGATGCAGTTTTCCAGTTCTCGTACATTTCCGGGCCAGTGGTAGACCATGAGCATGTCGATGGCCGGGGTAGATAGCCGTTTGACTTCCCGTCCGTTCTCTTCGGCATACCGCTCCAAAAAGAAATCCGCCAGCAACAGGATATCGGTCTTTCGTTCCCGCAAGGGGGGCATGTAAATGGGAAACACGTTGAGACGATAGTACAGGTCTCCGCGAAAGGTGTCTTCATCCACCGCCTGTTCCAGGTTCTTGTTGGTGGCTGCGATGATGCGCACATCCACCTTGAGGGTCCGGTGACCGCCCACCCGTTCGAATTCGCGCTCCTGGAGAACACGCAGCAGCCTAACCTGAACGTCGGGTTCGATGCTGCCGATTTCGTCTAGAAAGATGGTGCCTTTGTGGGCCAGTTCAAACCGCCCGGGCTTCTGTTTGACCGCTCCGGTGAAGGCTCCTTTTTCATGACCGAACAGTTCACTCTCGATGAGGTTGTTGGGAATGGCCGCGCAATTGACTTTGACGAAGGGCCCTTTTGACCGCGTGGAATTGTAGTGAATGGAGTTGGCCACCAATTCCTTTCCAGTGCCGCTTTCTCCACGGATCAGAACGGTGGCGTTGCTGCGCGAGACCTGGCTGATCATCTGGTAGACCTCGCGCATTTTGTTGCTGTTGCCGATAATGTTGTTGATGCGGTACTTGTTTTCAAGTTCATCTCGCAGACGTTTGTTTTCCGCCCGCAGGGCCTCTTTTTCCAGGTGGATGGTTTCCAGGTTGATGGCGTGGCGGGCCAGCATGGTGGCCACCACGGATAGCATTTTGGTGCCTGCCTCCAGGGGGTAGTCGGGGTCGTAGGCCCTGTCCACACTCAGGGCACCCACCACCCGTTTTCCCTTTTGCACCGGGACACAAATAAATGAGACCTCGCCCATGCCCTTGATTTTGCGCGATGCGGTCCGGTTCAGAAACAGGGGTTCTTGACTGATTTTGGGTATCGCCACGGCCTCGCCGGTTTCGATTACCCGGCCGATAATTCCTTCGCCCAGCTTGTATTTCACCCGTTCCATGGCACTTTTAGAAAGGCTGTGGGCGACCTCGATGCTGATTTCGTTTCT
>NZ_JBFELV010000295.1:0-6177 GCF_041551955.1 Desulfosarcina sp. | reverse complement strand
GTCATGAAGATAGTGCTCTGAAACCACAGACGAGACGATCAGAGACAACAGGGAGAGAAAAATAAATGTGATACGCTTCCAATTCCAATCCGAGGGGCCGAGAATTCCGGTTGCAACCATGATCAGGAAAGACAGAATCAACGATCAACATCATCACAAATACAAAAAAACTGATCATCAGGGCATGTTTCAAAACAGGTAATAATTCCAACGTTTTGTTCTCCCCGGAATGGATCCCTACACGCAAGGAAACAGGGACGATGACAACCTGCTGTGATCGAATTTTTGGATCTACGCTTGCACGCCTTTACCGTGCAGCTTTTCGGCTTGCTCGGTAAGCAGCCTTTTAAAGCGGTCAAGACTGACTGGGTAGGGGATGATGGGAATGCCCATCCAGTCGGAATATTCCAGAAAGTCTTCCGGGTGTTCGGCCATATAGGTGTCCAGGTAACCGATGCCATCCAAAACCACGGCGCCGCCGGAATGCCTGGGAAAGTTTTCATTGGCCAGCCCCTTGTCCCACCCCTTGAATACCTTGTGGCGGAACTTGATCCAGCCGGGGGTCATCCACCAGACCTTTTCCCCACCGGCTAAGTCGGCGGCAATCCTTTCCCGTTCGGCTTCACTGGCGAGCATGTCCATGCAGTGGGTGGCCTGAATCCGAGCCACACCGGCCCCCTGCTCGGTGATGATCTGCTGCATGGTGCGGGTCGGTTTGTCGGCATTGACGTAGCAGAACTTGCCGCCGTAGACTACCAGGACCTTGCCCGCTTTTTGCTTGGCTTTGGCAATCCGAGCGATCAGTTGACGCTCAAGTTCATGGATGTCTTCGTGCAGTCCCGGTGTCGTGAAAAACAAATGTTCCGTATCCAGAAACCCTTCGGCTCTGAGATGTTTCAGTTCGAGACTCAGGGTGCCGCAAGAAACGATTGCAATGTCTGAAAAGCCCGGTGATTTCATAGTGACACCTGCTTTGGTAACGTTATGTAGCGTTAGGTAGCGCAACCTGATTGGGATTGAGTTCCATGATGGGTCACCTGATTTTATTCGAGCAAGGCCTTCAGCGCCCGTCGCAGGTTGTCCATGTCAGATGCATCCGGATGTCCCACCGCGTCGGCGGCGTCATCCAACCACACCGGTGGCAGGGGCTTGGCTTTGACCTTCTCCAGCACGTTTGGATTGACCTCGCCATAGCAGCTAAACGATCCGGCGACGGTAGCCCCTTCAGCCAAGGCTTGGGCGTGGGCCATTGCACTGGCGGCGTGATCAGAGCCCGGCCGGGCGCCGTGGGTGGCAAAGAGGAACACTTTTTTGTGCCCCTTCAATCGCGCCAGGTAGCTTGCGGATTTAGGATCCGGTTTTCCGGCTTGAAACCAGAAACCAAGGGCGACCAGATCGTAGTCGGTTGGGTCCGGCGCTTCATCGACCAGGCACATCTGTGTGCCTGTCGGCAATGCCTCGCACACGGTTTCGGCGAGTTTTTTTGTGTTTCCAGTTTGACTGGAATAAACAACGATCGCGTTCATTGAATATTCTCCTTTCTTGGGTGCTAATTTACGATGAACGGGGCCGGCATCGCGTCACCCGCAAGGGCCTTTTTGATCGCATTTTCGAGAACACCCTGGGATACCATTCCCGTTATGGAATTAATGGCTTTGCCCCCCTGAAAAATCATCAGGGTGGGGATGGACTTGATGCCATACCGTTCGGCGACGGCTGTGTGGCTGTCGACATCGCATTTAGTGAAAATCATTTGATTCTTGTATGTTTCCGCCAAAGACGCAAATGCCGGCGCCATGGCTTTACAGGGGCCGCACCAGGGGGCCCAGAAGTCTACGATGACAGGTTTGGCCTGTTGAAGCACTTGCCGGTCGAACTGATTGTTTTCGATTTCAGTGACAAACTCGGACATGAATCGATTCCTCCTTGACGGTTGTTGTTGGATTTTGTCAGCGTTCAATGGCCGAAGAACGAATTGATTTTCCCTCTTCACGTTTCAAACTTTATGCCAAAAAGGGAAGCCCCGACACGATGGGCATGTATGTCATCGTGCCGGGGCCTCAGGAGGTGAGAGTAAGGTTGAGTGAATCAAAATGGAGGTATTGATTGCCTACTCTGCTGTATTACGAAGCAAAGGGTGTGCCACGTTTGCCTTGATTGGTTCAGTCACCGTTGGAGCCTGTATTTTTTTATCTGGTTCCACACGCTGGTCCGGGAAATACCCAGCAAACGGGCGGCTTCGGATTGGTTGCCATTCGCCCGGTTCAGGGCCTCGATCAGTCGTCGCCGCTTGACGTCGTCCAGGCTTTCGTTGGGCGGGTTCTGAACCTCGCTGCAGGTTGGCGGGGTTGCGCTGATCGGCGGTGGCAGGTGGTCGGCCTCGATCATGCCGCCGGGACAGCTGACAAAGGCAAATTCAAACGCGCTTTTCAACTCCCGGGCGTTTCCCGGCCAGGCGTAGGCCATCAGATCATCCATGGCTGGTTTAGAGATGCCGGCCAGCTTTTTTTCGCTTTTCAGAAGGGTTCGGTTGAAAAATGATCGCGCCAGCACAGGAATATCCTCGATGCGCTCCCGCAGCGGCGGAATGTGAATGGGGATGACGTTGATCCGGTAATAAAAATCTTCACGGAAGGCTCCGTTGGCGATCAGGTCCGGCAGGTGGCGGTTCGTCGCCGAGATGATTCGTACGTCGACCGTGATGGGCCGGTTGTCACCCACCCGTTCGACCACCTTTTCTTCCAGCACACGCAATAGTTTGACCTGGGTGGACAGCGGCAGGTCACCGATTTCATCCAGGAAGATGTCACCGCCGCTGGCGGCTTCGAAACGGCCTTCGCGGCTTTTGTGAGCCCCGGTGTAGGCGCCTTTCACATGGCCGAACAACTCGCTTTCCAGCAGGGATTCGTTCAAGGCGGCGCAATTGACCTTCACGTATGGTCGGCTGCCGCGGGCGCCGGCGTCATGGATGGCCCTGGCCACCATCTCCTTGCCCGTACCGCTTTCACCATAAACGATGACCGGGGCATCGGATTGGGCGGCGTTGGTGATCAGCTCAAACACCCGCTGCATGGGTGCACTGATGCCGATCATGCCGTAAAATCGGTCCTCGGCATCCAGCTCCCGGCGGTAGCTTTCGATCTGCGTCTCTTTGGCCACCAGATCGGTAATATCGGTCATGGTCTCCACGGCGCCTGTCACCACGCCGCTTTTGTTTTTGAGCACAGAAGCATTCTTGAGGATGTGAACTATTCGCCCGTCTTTGCGGGTGATGCTGCATTTCTGTTTCCTAAGGTGGCCTTTTCTAAACATGACGCACCAGTGGCACCCCTCTTCCTGCCGCGCAATTTCGCAGGAGGTGCAGTTGAGCGTGGTGCATCGTTTCCCCACAATCTCGTGCCGGCCATATCCGGTGATCTCACCGAACGCCCGGTTGACGGAGATGACTATCCCTTCCGGATTCACCACCATGACGCCGTCCTGGATCGTGTCCACGACTGACTTCCAGTAATAGTTCAGGTCAAGACTGTTCATTACCATGACACCTGTTCAATTCGTTAACAGCTTGCATGTTCAGAAAGTTAACACATGAACAGTCCTTTGCCAACGCATAAAACCGGCCAAGGTCTTATTGCTTTGAAAAAACCCATCCCGATTGTTTTTATATATTTGAGATATTTGATTTTTTTGGTTTTTTCACCCAATGCTGTCAATGATGGCATTTGCATTGCTCTAAGGAAACACATCGTCAAACTGGTTTAAACCTATTTTCTGAAACAAAAGAGCCACGCATGTTAACGTTTGATCTTCGCGATACCCTGCTGCCTTTCTCCCTGCTGCAGATCACCAATTTGTTCAGAGAAATGAAACCAGGTGAAGAGATGCAGATATTTGCCGGTGTCAGCCACATCGATGCCACCATTTTAAAAGACGTCATGCTGATACTGCCGCGAACGGATTATGATCTGATCGCCAAAGAGAACCTGGACGGCGATGATCCAGTCACACGGTTGAGGCTGAGAAAAAAGGAACCATTAACCACACACCAACAAAAAGGAGACCATCATGTCAGAAATTGATCTGAGTAAACTGGACGTGTCAAGTACCGTGGATGCAAGGGGAAGTGCCTGCCCCGGTCCGTTGCTGGAGGCCAAAAAAGGCATCGGCAAGGTAAAGGTCGGCGAAGTGCTTGAAATCTATTCCAATGACTCGGGCACTCGCACCGATATACCGGCCTGGTCGAAAAAGGTCGGCCACGAGTATTTAGGCGTCCTTGCAGCGGATGGCTACGACAAACACTTTGTCAAAAGAAACAAATAGGCGCACGAATGATGGCTGCCAATGAAAAAAGAGTCAATCAGGAAAAAATACTGATTCTGGCCACCGAAAGTTGCGCCTATCCGGGTGCGGATTCCGTGGGGCAGGCCCATTCGAGCTACCCCACGAACACCTACATTCTCAGGGTGCGGGCACCGGTTCTTTTTCCCGAACAGTTTTACATTGATTGTTTTAGAAAAGGAATCAGCGGCATCATCATCATGTCCTGCGGCGAAGAGTGCCCCTACGACGGGGCGTATAAGGCGCTCGCGAAGCGCGTGGACCGGGTTTACCAGATAATGAAAGAAGAAGCGTTGGACATTCGACGATTGCGTCTGACCGCTATCTGTACCGTGTGCAACCGGGCCTTTCTAAATGAGGTCAATCTGATGAACGACCTGGTCAATGAACTGGGACCACCGGTTTTATCACCCAATCCAACGGTCGCCGCTCAGGAGCACCACGCCCAATTGGCGGCGGGATAACCGGCCGGCATCAATTAGCGCGGCTTCGGACCAAGGCGTTACCCAAAAGGAGGAATGAATGGCCCCCAACCGAGTTCTATCGTTTGACGCACTCGTTGTCGGCGGCGGCATCGCGGGCCTGCAGTCGGCCCTGGATTTGGCGGATCAGGGGTTTCAGGTGGCGATCGTGGACAAGGATGCATCCATCGGTGGGAAAATGATCCGCCTGTCCAAGGTGTTTCCCACGCTCGATTGTGCCAGCTGCATCACTACACCCAAGATGGCCGCCGCGGCGCATCACGACAACATCTCTTTGTTTACCTATTGTGATATCGCTTCCTTGGACCGTCAAATGGACGTAATAACGGCGGCCGTCACCCAGCGGCCCCGCTATGTCGATGCGCAAAAATGCATCGGCTGCAGGCAGTGCGAATACAACTGCCCGGTTTACGTGGCCGATGATGAGCAGGGCGGTTTTTCGGCCACAAAAGCCATCTCCATTCCCTTTTCCAACGCCATACCGCAAACGGCGGTGTTGGATGTTGAAAACTGCATGCTCTGCGGCAAGTGCGCCACGGTTTGTCCGACGGATGCCGTCGACTATTTCCAGCAGCCCGAGACGTTTGTCATCCAGGCCAACACGGCGATACTGGCCACCGGCTTCGACATCACACCCCTTATAAACAAGCAACAATACGGCAACGGCAACATACCCAATGTGATCACGGCCCTGCAAATGGAGCGACTGCTTGCCCCGCATGGTCCCTACAACCGGGTGTTGCGACCGTCGGATGGCATGGAGCCCGATTCCATTGCCTACATTCAGTGCGCCGGTTCACGGGACAAGAGCATGGGTGTGTCCTATTGCTCACGGGTCTGCTGCATGTATGCCATCAAGCAGGCCATGCTCCTCTCCGGGTCGCTGCCCCTGGCGGATATCACCATTTACTATATGGATATCCGCGCCTTTGGGAAAGGATACGAGCAGTTCTATCAGAATGCCAAGGCTATGGGCATCGAATTTGTCAAAGGCAAAGTTGCCTCCATCGCTCAAGGCAAAAACGGTTCGGTCGCCCTGCGTTATGAGGCCCAGAACGGCGAAGGGGTTACCACGGCGGATCACGATCTGGTGGTGCTCTCATTGGGGATGATTCCCGGATGGAACCCGCGGGGCGTTTGTCCGGTCTCGGCGGATTCGGATCAATTCATTAAAACCATACAGCCCAAGCTGGCCCCCACGCTCACCGATATGGAAGGGGTGTTCGTCGCCGGTGCGGCGGCCGGACCCAAGGATATTGTCGATACCATCACCGAGTCGGGTGCGGCGGCCATGGAAGCGGCCAAGTACATGGAGCGGATGAGTCAATCTAGAAAAGCGGTGGCCTAGTCATTTAGG
>NZ_JBFELV010000294.1:0-6197 GCF_041551955.1 Desulfosarcina sp. | reverse complement strand
GGGTGGTGGTCACGGCGGTGAGCCAGCTCAACGACAGGGAGATCAGAATGACCGAATAGAGCGACCGGCAGTATTCACCGGTGCTGTTCTGCATGCTGCCGATGGAGGCGAAGGCCAGGACCGCCACCGCGGTGGCCCCCAGCAGGGGCAGGGCGTTTTGGCCCACGACTGCTTTGGCTGCCTGCAGGCCATCCATGCCCTGTTCCATGCGCACCTTCATGCCGTCCACCACCACGATGGCGTTGTCCACCAGCATGCCCAGGGCGATGATCAGGGCACCCAATGAGATGCGCTCCAGGGCGATGGCATAGTAGTTCATCAACACGAAGGTGGCGGCGATGGTGAGCACCAGGATAAAGCCGATGATCAGGCCGCTGCGCAGGCCCATGAAGACCAACAGGACGACGATTACGATCAGCACGGCCTCGGCTAGGTTCACCAGAAATCCATTGACTGCCTGAGTGACGGCATCGGACTGCATGGAGATGATTCCCAGCTCCATGCCCACCGGGATGCGGGGCATCAGTTCGCCGATGCGCTGTTTGACGGCATTGCCCATGGTCACGGCGTTGCCGCCCTGAACCGTGGAAATGGCGACGCCGATGGCGGGCTGGCCATTATAACGCAGGAGGGTTCGCGGTGGGTCCACGTAACCGCGCCGAATCTCGGCCACATCCCTGAGGTAGATCAGTTTGCCCCCGCGGCTGGCGATGAACAGCTCGCCGAAATCCTTCTCCGAGGAGAAGGTTCCCGTGGGGAAGATGGGGACATACTCGCTGCCGATTTTGATTTTACCGGCGTCGGCGGGAAGGTTCTTGGCGCTCAGGGCGTCGAAGATCTCCTTGCGGGTGATTCCCAGGGCGGCCATCTTCTCCTTGGCCATCTCCACGTAGATCGCCTCGTTCTGCTCGCCGAAAAAAACGACCTTCTTGACGTCGGTGACGGTGAGCAGTTCACGCTTGAGCAGTTCGGCCACCTTTTTCAATTCCGCATAGGAATAGCCCTCGCCCGTGAGGGCGAAATAGACGCCGTAGACGTCTCCGAAGTCGTCATTGACCAGTGAGGGGCCGGCGCCCGGCGGCAGCTGCCCCTGGATATCGTTGACCTTGCGGCGCATTTCGTCCCACACCTGGGGCAGGGTCGTTTTGTCGAAGCTGTCCTGGATGGTCACTTTGACGGTGGACAGTCCCCGCGAGGAGTAGGACTCCACCCGCCGCAGCTGCCCCAGTTCCTGGACCGCCTTTTCGATCTTTTCGGTGACCTCCTTTTCGACCTCGTCGGGCGAGGCGCCCGGGTAGGGGGTAACGACCACGGCATCCTTGATGACAAACTCCGGGTCTTCCAGGCGCGAGAGATTCTGGTAGGCCAGGTAGCCCAGAAGGAGCATGACCACCGTCAATGTCCAGGTGATGACATTTTTCTTGATCGAGAACTCAGCGATATTCATTACCGGCAATCCTTGATGAAGTCGTAAAAAGTCGCATTTTCGACGGTTTCGTTAAAAGCCCGAGATCAAGGCTTGCAAATCTCGAGGAATGAGGTGTACTTACCGTACTCCGCAGTGACGAGGGATGAAGCGTAACGCAGATATCGGGTTTTTTACGAAACCGTCAATCCTTGCTGTTGATGAACGCGCACACGCAGTCTGCCGAATGGTGGCGCAAACCATCATCTATTCTTTCCAGATGCTGACTTTCATGCCCGCCTGCAATTTGGTGACGCCGGAGACGACTACCTTTTCACCGCCTGCCAGACCGTCGAGGATGACGATGCCATCGGAGCCGGTCATCTCACCCACCCGCACCGGGGTCTTTTTCACCGTCATGTCCGCCTCGTCGAGCACCCACACGAAAGACTGCTTGGCCGAATCCTGCGTGACGGCGATGGCGGGGATGACGAGGCGGGTGTCGGCTCCGGAGGCGGGCTCACGGCTGCCCTCCACGGTCGCCGTCATGCCCGGCAGGATGTTGATGCCTTCGGGCCGCGGCATCACCAGGACGACCTGGTAGGTCTGGGTCTGGGGGTCGGCCTGGGTCGAGAACTCCTTGAGTGCCAGCGGAAAGGTCCGATCCGGCGCGGTGGCGAACCGGGCCGCGGCTTCAGGTTCTCGTCCCTCGCGGATCTGAAGCATCAGCGTTTCGGGAACATCCACCAGAATCTCGATCGCGGAGAGGTCCTGCAGAAAGACGATCGGCTGCTTGGCCTGGATGTCCTGGAAGTTCTCAACATAACGCTTGGCCACGACCCCGTCGAAAGGGGCCTTAAGGTAGGTGTCCTTCAGGGCGTTTTCGGCGTCTTCCAACTGGGCGGCGGCCACATCCCGCGAGGCCTTGTATCGATCGAATTCTGCCTTGGAGACCTGTTTGCGCACGTACAACTCCTTGTAGCGGTCATACTGGCGCTCGGCCTCGATGGCCCGCGCCTTGGCCTGGTCCAGGTTGATCTTAAAGTCCCGGGGCAGGATACGGGCGAGGAGCTGTCCTCGTTTGACCTCCTGGCCTTCCTCCACCGGCAGTTCAACCAGGGGCCCGGAGACTTTGAAAGAGAGGTCCACCCGCTGGCTGGCTCGGGTTTGGCCGGGCAGGGAGATGGGGCCGGCATTCGTTCCGCCGGCCACGCTGACGACCTTGACCGGACGGACGACTGCTTTGGGGGCCGGTTCCTCCTTCTTTCCGCAGGCGCCGATGAGGATTGCAATCGCAGTGGTTCCGGCAAGTGCGAGGAGAAATTGCATCGCAGGAGTCTGTTTAACCAGCATCGATAGGGAGATTTTCCGTTTCATGGTATTGCCCTCGGTAGGGATGGTTGTATGTCGGTTGCATGGTATTCAAAATGAGGCGATCAGAATCATCTGGAGATATATGTTTATAGCCGAATCTATCCGGAGAAACAACCCTTTCAAAAACGTGAAGTCCTTATCGCATGGCGCTGCGGGTTGGTCGATCCCCAGACCAAGTGATGTCATTCCCTGTTAGTCTTGATCAACTCGTAAAAATTCCTAATTGTGTCATTCCCGCGCAGGCGGGAATCTATTTGTTTCAGTTCGTTATAGATTCCCGCCTGCGCGGGAATGACAACAAAGAGCGTTATTCGACTTTTTACAAACCTGTCAGTTTTGCCCCATTGAGCAATCTGTCGGCGTGCGCCATATCACCCATGGTCGGGCCTTTTCGCGCAAAGTCACTGCGTTCCGCACGCAAGAGAAAATCGTGAGTTTTAAATTATTAAACAATAACGTATGGTTATGTATTAACCGGTTGCCGGCATGCAACATGGCCCAGAGATTGCTCTGTATAACAGCAAAAATTGGGAGTCATCGGATTCATCATCAACGGAGGAATCGACATGAAAACAAAATTAAGCGTCGCCTATATCGTAGAATGTCTGAAACCATACGAGTCTCTGGTCTGGTTTACGATCTGTTCGGCCATCGTCGTTTTTCGAATTAACCTTCAATGATGACGATTGGTTGTTGAGTGTTCTACCCTGCAGCTGTACCCAATACGCAGTGCAACCCACCACGATGAGATTTTTGCATTCAGCCGGGTAACCAAACGCCAGTATCTTCTGGTTCAGCCGATCCACTGGGAAACGAATATGAAATCAAATGCACACCACATGAGTATGCGCACGGTTGGCCTGCTGATAGCCTGTTTTCTGTCAATGCCGGCTCTGGTGTCAGCTTCAGAAATCCACCGCTATCCAAAAACCATCGTCGAATTGACGCAGCTCTACGAGAGAGGCTTGTCCGCCTGGCAGCACTACAACGCTTATGAAATCCAGGCCCGGAAAGAAAATCTGGATGAAATAGCCCGTCTGTTTGCCGCCATGGCCGCCTCACAGTCCGTGAGGACCGGTCATTTTGAGCGGCTGTTGATCGACCTGAAGGGCGACCGGAAGCATTGCCTTTCTCATTCGTTATCGGTGGAGATGACCCAGGACAATCTTCGCGCGGCCATTGAGATGGAACTGCGGGAAACGGATGTATCTTTTCCCAACGCCCTCAGGATAATCACCAGTGAAGGAAACCGCCAGGCGATCCGAACCCTTCAAATCGCAATCGATGTGCAGCGGCATCATCGTGAGAAATTGAAAAAGATTCATTCCTACAGCGGGTATTTCTTCGGTGCATTGACAGCAACATTCAGCAAACACAAACTGAGATATTTCATCTGCAGGCAGACCGGCGCGGTTGTTTTGGCCAAGCTGCCTTCCGTCTGCCCGGTTCGGGGAGGAACGACAGCCTCTTATATCGACCTCGACGCCTTTAAAACGGACCAGAGATTCATTGCCTGCAGCTCCAACAATCAAATTTTATAAGAGTTTGGGCATGCGCTCAAATGGAGGATGGACATGAAGCTAAGATTGAGCATGTGGACACTGATTATACTTACCATGGCCCTGATCATTTATCAGAATCGTGAATTTTACCTGAGTGAACAGACGTTGACGCTGAATTTGTACGTTGCCCAATTCGGGCTGCCGCCGCTTGCCAATGTCACCCAGGTGCTGCTCTTTTTCCTGGCCGGTATCGTGTTGGCGTGTGTTTCCCTGTATCATGAACGATTTAAATTGCGCCGGGAGATTGACAATTTAAACACAGCCTTTCAGTCATGCGCACAGCAGGTCACGTCGATGAAGCCGGAAGCGTGCGCCCCCCCCAAGAATAGGATTCGCAACCTGATGGGCAGACTGAATAGCAAAAAGGTCGCAACGGAAAAAGCGCTCCCTACCGCCAATGAAGCAGGAACATTTCATGTCGAGGTCTAACGCAGCTGAAATTGGTGGGTTTAAAAAATATGGCCAACGAATGAAAGCAAACCCGGAACGGTGAACGCTGAACCTTTGAACGCTCACCCTTTCTCAACCCATCCGGGTGGTCATTTTCGGTCCAGTTCACGACGGACGGCCAGGCCGATCTTCTCCATGGTGTATGGTTTGCGGATATATTCACCGGCGCCCATGTCCTGCATGGCCTTGACGCGATCAGACGGGGCATAGCCGCTGGCAATAATGGCTTTCGGAGCGGGATGGACCTCAAGAATGCGCCGGTAGGTCTCCAGTCCGTCGATTCCGGGCGGCATGACCATATCGAGCACTAGAAGATCGACCGCGTTTGCCTGTACATGGGCCACGGCTTCCTCGCCACCCGATGCAGATGCGACCTGGTAGCCGAGTCGGCTCAGCATCCTGACCGCAATCTCGAGCTGTTCCGGTATGTCGTCTACGACCAATATGCGCTCCGTACCGGTATAATCCTGCAAAACGACCCGGCGCCGGGTTTCGTTTTCCTCCTCCCGGGTGGCCGGCAGGTAAACGTTGAACCGGGTGCCGTCTCCCTCCCTGCTTTGAATGTCCACGAAGCCGGCGTGGTCCTTGATCGTGTTCCAGACCACGGTCATGCCCAGGCCCGAACCGCTGCGGCCCATGCGTTTCTTGCTGTAGAACGGTTCAAAAATCCGGTGAAGCTCTTCCGTCGGGATACCGACCCCCTCATCGGTGATGCCCAGCATGACATACTCGCCTTCCGGAATTCTTTCGTAACGATCGATCGCCGTGTCCAGGTACCAGTTGCGGGTCAGCAGGCAGATGGACCCTCCCGCCGGCATGGCCTCGGCGGCATTGGTGACCAGATTCATAATCACTTTTGAGATGTGGACGGACGAGCCTTTCACGTTCATCAAGTCATCCGCCAAGTCTGTGGTGACACGCAAGTTGGGGTGATTTCCCGCCAGAGTCTTGAACTCAGGCGTGGTCAGGTAGCCGCGAATGGCATCGTTAAGATTGATGATGTCGAAATTTTTAACGCCGCGGCGGGCGATCATCAGCATGTCCTGGACGATGTCCGCCGCGCGTTGGCCGGATCGCTGGATCGTCTTGATGCTGTCCCTCATCGGGCTGTCCGGCGGCAGGTCCAGCAGCAGCAGTTCCGGGTAGCTGACCAGTCCGCTGAGGATGTTGTTCAGATCGTGGGCGACTCCTGCAGCAAGGCTGCCCATGGCCTCCATTTTTTTTGACCGCTCCAGTTTGTCTTCGAGGTGCTTGCGGTCGTTGATGTCCCTGGCGATGCCTTGGGTGCCCGTAAACGAGTCGCTGTCCGGCGTCGCATTGGCGTAAATTCCCTGCGCCGATACGCTGAAAACCCTTTCTTGGCCGGCTTCTCCGCCGTCCGCCGGGGAGAGCTTCAGTCGGACCTC
>NZ_JBFELV010000293.1:0-6203 GCF_041551955.1 Desulfosarcina sp. | reverse complement strand
TCACTGGGGCTGCGGATTGCGGTTGCCCTTGGCGTGGCTGTGGGCATTACCCTTGGCACCTTCCGCATTGTGACAGGAACCCCACTTTATATCTATATCCTAGCCGGCTATGTGGTGGTTGCCATACAAACCTATTTCGCGCCGCGGATGATCATCCCGCTGGCCTATGATTCCGGCGGGGTGACCACCTCCACAGTTACCGTTCCCCTGGTTGCGGCGCTCGGTCTGGGTTTGGCGTCAAATGTTCCGGGCCGCAGTCCGGTGCTGGATGGATTCGGGCTGATTGCCTTTGCCAGTTTGTTCCCGATCATCAGTGTTCTCGGATACGCCCAGCTGGTTCAATGGATCGTCGGGCGGCGGAAGAAAAAGACATGACAAACGCTCGCTTGTCGCCAAAACGCAAAAACAATGGGTGGGTTGCCTCGAATCGGACAAAGGAGGAAAAAAGTCAATGGCCAATAAATGCATCCTCGCAATGGTGAAGCCGAATCTGACCGACCAGGTCGTCGAATCGGCCAAAAAGGCCGGTGCCACCGGGGCGACCATCATCCCGGCCTCCGGAACAGGCGCCGGTGAGGCGAAAACGTTTTTCGGGCTCAGCCTGGACATCCGCACCGAGGTGGTGCTTTTCTTGGTGAGCGACGCCATGGTCGAACCGATCCTTTCGGCCATCAGGGCTGCCGGCCGATTCAGCGAGCCCGGTACCGGTATTGCCCTGGTGCTGCCAGTGGAGCAGGTGGCCGGCATGGAAAGCCAGACATCCCGGAAAATACCGTAATGGTTTGAGGCCATAGGAACGGTTATGTCGATTCATTTTGATTTGTGGAAACTGCTGGCCGGTTTGGGCATTTTCCTTTTCGGGATGCAGTTGATCGAGGAGTCGGTCAAGTCCTTGTCCGGACGGGCGTTCAGGCGCATCATCCGGATGTATACCAACGGCCGGCTGCGATCCATCGGCAGCGGCGCCCTGGTCACCGCCCTGCTGCAAAGCAGCTCGGCGGTTTCGCTGATGGTCCTGGCCTTTGTGGGCGCCGGCGTGATGAACATGCAAAACGCCATCGGCGTGATCATGGGATCCAACATCGGTACAACGCTGACGGCATGGATCATCGCCACCATCGGGTTTAAAATTAAAATCGAGGCACTGGCCCTGCCCTTCATCGGCCTGGGCGCCGGCGGCTTGATTTTATTCAAGCCCTCTTCCAGGCCATTTTGGGTCACCCGGCTGATCATCGGGTTCGGTTTTTTATTCCTGGGCCTGGATTTCATGAAAACCAGCGTCGAAAGCTTTACGCAGACATTCAGCCTGGGGCAGTTTCCCGACTACGGACTATGGTTTTACCTGCTGGTGGGCACCCTGGTCACCGCCCTGATGCAGGCCAGCGCAGCGACCATTGCCATTGTGCTGACGGCCCTGAACAGCGGGCTGATTACCTTCGACATCGGTGCCGTCATGGTCATCGGGGCCAATATCGGCACGACCATCACCGTATTGTTGGGGGCCATCGGCGGTGTGCAGGCCAAAAAAAGAGTCAGTCTGAGCCACCTGGTTTTCAATGTCATCACCGGTGCAGCGGCCTTTTTAGGGCTGCCGTTATTGGTCTGGATCATCTCGTTTGTGGTCGATATCCGTTCCGACAGCCTGATGGGCCTGGCCCTGTTTCACACGCTTTTCAATATGTTGGGGGTGGTGCTTTTTTTTCCTTTCCTCGGGCCGCTGTCGAGATTTCTGACGAAGGTTTTTCCGGACTACAAAACCATCCTCACCGTCTATCTTGACCAGACACCTCCGGAGATTACGGATGCCGCTACGGCGGCCCTAAGAAAAGAGACCGGCCATTTGCTGCAGGAGTGCCAGCTCTACAACCTGAGGCTGCTGCGGATCGATGAACGGCTGGTGTTCGACGTCGATCTGCCCTTTGAAGCCAACCGAAAGAAACGATACACCCTGGATGAATTTTACGAGAACATCAAGCTGCTGCATGCCGAAATCTTTACTTTCTATTCCAAGATCCAGACCCATAAACTCGATGAGACGGAGGTCAAAGAGCTGGAGCGATTGATTTACGCCTCACGCAACATGATGAACTCCATCAAAAACTTCAAGGGCATCCGCCACAACATGGATGAGTTCGACGGTTCGGACAATGCCTACTTGAACGCCCAGTACAAGCTGTTCCGCAAGCGTCTGGTGGAGCTGTACCACAACATGGGCCGGATCTTGAACACGCAGGACCAGGAAGGCCAGTACCGCAGCCTGCTGACCACTTTCGTGCAGATCGAAGAGGCCGACAACCGCTTTATCAAAAACACCCTCAATGCAGTGGCCGAGAAAAAGATACAGGAGATGGAGATCGCCTCCCTGCTTTTGGTGAACCGGTTATTCACCCAGTCCTGCCGCATGCAGATATACAGCATGAAGGACCTGTTGCTTTCCCAGGAGCAGGTCAACAACTTCGATCGTGCCATGGACATCAAAGAGATCATGGACGCCGAAAAAAAGAGAGTAAAGGATTGAATTCATGACGGGCAACGCCAACCTGCTTCCGGTGGTTCAGAAGTTTTTCGAATATGATCTGGACACGGCCGCCCACATTCTCGAAAGCATGACCGAAGAGGAGGCGGCCGACGTGTTGAAGGCCCTGCCGATGCCCCTGTCGGTCCGTGTGGTCAAGGTCCTGCAGATCAGCTATGCCGCCACGCTGCTCAAGGATGCCGACGAGGCGTTCTTAAGGGAGATGACATCGCACCTCGACCCGCAGTCGGCAACCTCGATACTGATGCGTCTTCCCCAGGAAGCCCGGGAACGAATGACCAGGCACCTCTCCGAAAAAATAAAAGGGCAGATCAGGGAGCTCCTCGAATACCCGGAAGGCAGCATCGGGCGGACCATGACCACCGATATCATTGCCCTGAAAATGGAGAGCCGGGCCCAAGAGGCGATTGAAAAAATCCGTTCGCTGGCCAAAAAGCGGTTTCCCTCATCATACGTGTATGTGGTTGATGATGACAATCGTCTCGTCGGCGTATTGAACATGCGCGATTTAATGCTTGCCGATCCCGACAAGACCCTGGATGAGATCAGCCGCAAGGATCTATTCGCCCTGCACTGTTTCATGGACCGGCACGAAGCCGCCGGCGAACTCGCCAAGCGCAAATTTTTTGCCGCGCCCGTGGTGGACAGCGAGAACCGTATCCTCGGCATCATCAAGGCCGAACGCATGATTCACGGGGTCAGGGAGGACGCCACCAAGGACATCCAGCGGATGTTCGGCGCCGGCGGCGATGAACGGGTTTTCTCGACCATATGGTTTTCGTTGAAGAAGCGACTGCCCTGGCTGCATATCAATCTGGCGACGGCCTTCCTGGCGGCCGCCGTCGTGGCCCTGTTCGAAGGCATCATTGCCCAATTGACCATCCTTGCCGTTTTCCTGCCGGTGGTCGCCGGCCAGGGCGGCAACGCCGGCGCCCAGTCGCTGGCCGTGGTCATGCGCGGCATCGTCATGCGCGAAATTCCGAAGGACAAAATCTTTCAACTGGTTCTCAAAGAGGGCAAGATCGGGGCGATCAACGGCATCGTCATCGGTGCGGTAACCGCGCTGGTGGCCTGGCTGTGGTACGGCAACCCCTACCTCGGCGTGGTGATCGGCCTGGGCATGCTGGTCAACCTGATATTCGCCGGCCTGGCCGGCGCATCCATCCCGCTGATCATGAAAAAGATCGGCATCGATCCGGCCCAAAGCTCCAGCATCATTTTAACGACCGTAACGGATGTGTTGGGGTTTCTGGCCTTTCTCGGTTTTGCCGTGATGTTCCAGGACGCCCTGATCGCTTGAGCGGTTGCCGCCGCCTAACTCCCCAACGCACCTTCAAGCTGTACGCCTGCGAGGTTATCCATGAGTCATCCAACTCCCCCCTGGGAAACGCTCCGCCGGTTGATTGTTGCCGGTAAAAGCGAGGAATTAAATGCGTTTATCGATACGCTCAGCCCGTCGGAAACGGCCCGGGCCATCTCTCGGTTAACCGAGCAAGAGCAACATCGTCTGTTCAGCATTCTCAGCCCAGAAGATGCCGCCGACGTAATTGAGGACATCTCGGAAGCCCAGGCGGCGGACCTGGTGGAGGATATGCCGTCGGCGCAGGCAGCTGCGATCATGGAGGAGCTGACCAGCGATCATCTGGCTGATGTGCTGGGCGAAATGGATGCGGATGCCAGCCAGGCCATTCTGGCCAAGATGGACCGTAAGGAGGCCGAAGAAGCCAGGATGCTGCTGGCGTACTCCCCTGACTGCGCCGGCGGCCTGATGATTTCCGAGTTCCTGGTCTACAAAACCGACGATACGATCCAGGACGTCCTCGACGACCTGCAGGCCAATCGGAGTGAATACGTCGATTACCATGTGCAGTATTTTTACGTGGTTGACCGTGAAGGGCGGTTGGCCGGTGTGCTGCGCATGCATGACCTGCTTTTTCCCGCGCGGGAGACCCGCCTGACCCAGGTAATGATCCCTTCCCCGCTGAGTGTGCCGGACGATGCTTCGCTTAAAGCGCTCGAGGAGTTTTTCGAGGAGCACCACCTGTTCGGGGTGCCGGTGGTGGATGACGGGCAACGGCTGGTCGGCGTGGTGCTGCCGGGTGCCATCGAGGAGGCGGTCAATAAACGCAAGACCAAAACATTCCTGCGCCTGAGCGGTATCATCGGCGGCGAGGAGTTCAGAACCATGCCATTGCTTTCACGCTCCGGCCGCCGTCTGTCCTGGCTGAGCATGAACATCGTGCTCAATATCATCGCCGCCAGTGTGATCGCCCTGTATCAGGACACCCTGGCCGCCGTGATCACCCTGGCGGTCTTTCTGCCCATGGTCAGCGACATGAGCGGCTGTTCGGGCAACCAGGCCGTGGCGGTTTCCATGCGCGAGCTCTCCCTGGGGCTGGTTCGGCCCGGCGAACTGCTCTGGGTGCTGGCAAAAGAGACGCGTGTCGGCATGATCAACGGTTTGGTGCTGGGCTTGCTACTTGGCGGAGTCGCCTTCTTTTGGAAGGGAAATCCCTGGCTCGGCCTTGTGGTCGGTGGCGCATTGGCGGCCAACACGCTGGTTTCGGTCATCCTGGGCGGGATGCTGCCCCTCGTCCTCAAACGGCTGAAGCTCGATCCGGCCCTGGTTTCAAGTCCGCTGCTGACGACGGTCACCGACATGTGCGGCTTCTTTTTTGTCTTGAGCTTCGCCGCGGCGGTTCTGCCGAAACTCGGTGGCATGTAGGCAGTGCTGTCTAAGATACCTCGGGCTTGATCGCTTATGCATACCGCTTTAAAAATTGTTTTTCCGCATCGTCGGTGCCGATCATGATCAGCTCATCCTTTTCGCCGAGGCGAACTGAGGGGTCGGGATTGCTGATCATCTCACCGCCGTGGTTGATGGCGATAACCGAGCAGCCGGTCTGGATGCGGATCTGACTCTCGATCAACGATTTGCCGACCAGGGAGGCATGCATGCCGGCACGGAATACGTTCAATCCCTCGGCAAGCATCAAGACATCGTCGGGTTTGAGCAGATTGAGGATGGTGTTGGCCGCCAGGGAGGCATAGGACATCACCAGGTCAGCCCCGGCCGTGTGCAGTTTTGAGATATTTCTGTCCAGATTGGCCCGGCAGATGATCTGGATGTCTGGGCGCAGCCTGCGGCAGTAAATGGTCAGGTAGATATTGGTGGGATCGTCATGGGTGGTGATGATAACCGATGGCGCCTCATCGATCCCGGCGCGTGTCAGGATGTTGATGTCCGCGGCACTTCCGTGAACATATTTGGGATTGACGACAAGCTTCTTGTTTTTTTCGATGATCCGATAGTCGATACCCGCCTGCTCCAGGGCCTCTGCCGCAGCACGGCCGACCCGGCCACCGCCCAGGACGAGGACCGGCGCCCGCAATTTCTGGTATCCGCCGATATGCTCATCGTAGTTCTTGAGTTGCTCGGCCGATCCGGCCAATAAAAGGACCGTGGTTGAATTGATGTGGGTCGCCGCCGTGGGTATTTCAAACTTGCCCCTTTCCCAAACACCCACCACCGTAATGCCGGTTGTCTCGCGCAGCCGGCTTTGCTGGAGGGTCAAGGATTTTATCTTTTTCACATTGGCTCGCAAATGATCCTGATCTCGAATGGCCGCAGTTGCCGCCGTAAGTGCCACAACATCGGCATTGTAAG
>NZ_JBFELV010000292.1:0-6208 GCF_041551955.1 Desulfosarcina sp. | reverse complement strand
GCAGCACAACGCCGGACTGGTGGAGGCGGTGCGCAACATGGAAGATCGCATTCGGCGGCGGGACATCCTCGTGGACGACGAGGTGCTGGTGGCGTTCTACAAGGAGCGGCTGCCCGGCGTGTTCGACATGCGGACCCTGAAGCATCGCATCCGCAAGAAGGGCGGCGACCGATTCCTGCGCCTGGATCGAGAGATGCTGATCCGCTATACGCCGGATCCAGATGTATTGGACCAGTATCCCCGTCAGTTGGATCTGGGCCACCGGGTCCTGACCTGCGACTATTCCTTCGAGCCGGGAACCGAGGCCGATGGCGTCACCGTCACCATCCCGGCCGAGAGTGCCGGGGACGTCCCACGACAGCAGTTAGACTGGTTGGTGCCGGGTCTGCTGAACGAGAAGATCACTGCACTGATCAAAGGCCTGCCCAAGGCCTACCGGGTCAAACTGGTGCCGGTGGCCGACACCGTGCAGACGATACTTCAGGAAATGCCCAGGGAACGGGAAAGCCTGCCCACCGCCCTGAGCCGTTTTCTCTTCCAGCGCTTGAAGGTTGACGTTCCGGCGGCGGCCTGGCCCGTGGACGCATTGCCTGACCACTTGAAGATGCGCCTGGCCATCACCGATGCCAAGGGCCGGGTCGTGGCCAGCGGCCGGGACGACAGCCTGTTGGACCATCGGGAGTCAGATCTGCTTCTGCCGGCTGGTACGTCGGCGTTGGCCAGGCGATGGGAGCGTCGAGGCATCACCACCTGGGATTTCGGAGACCTACCGGACATGCTTACCGGCGCCGATGGACGGGGCGCGCCGTGGCGCCTGTACCCCCGGTTGGAGGCCGACGACAATGAGATCCGCATTCGGCTGTTCAGCGATTTGAAGGCTGCCGAGGTCGCCCAGGCCAACGGGGTGTCAGCCCTGCTGGCCCGCCATTTTGCCGACGGTCTCAAATTTTTGAAAAAAAATTTGAAGTTGCCGGTGCTGTTGAAACGTCAGAGCGTTTATTTCGGCGGCATGGCCGCCATCGAGGGGCAGTTGTTCCAGCGCGTCACCCGTGAGTTGTTCGCGCACCCGATCCTCACGGCGGCAGACTACCACGCCCGAGTGGACGAACTGACAGCGCTGCGGGTGCACCAGTGCGGACAGGACCTGCGGGATGTGGTGGTCGCCGTGATCGAGGCCCACCACGAGGTTCGATGCCGGATCACGGAAGTGGAAAAAAAGCGCATCGCCGCACCGGTGGTGGGGCAGTTTCTGCTGACCTTGAAAAACGAACTGACCCGCCTGGTCCCCGATAACTTCGTGCTGCTTTACGACCGTCAGCGCTTGTCCCACGTGGTGCGATACCTGAGCGCCCTGTCCATTCGGGTCCAGCGGGGATATACCGATCTGGAGAAGGACCGTTCCCGGGAATCCCTGGTGGCGCCGTTTATCGAGCAGCTCAAGCGCATGCTGCAATCCCTGGATTCGTCGACCTCCGTGGAAAAGCGGGCGGCGGTGGAAGCCTTTTTCTGGACCATCGAAGAGTACAAGGTGTCGATCTTTGCCCAGGAGGTGGGGACCGACGGCCCGGTGTCGATCAAACGGCTCAACCGTATGATCGGCGAGATCGAGCGGATGGTTTGAGACAGGGGGCAAGGGGTCGAGGATCCGAGGGGTCGGGGATAATCAGGGAGTGAGATCTTTTTCCTTATGCCTTATTATCACGGCAGCCATTGTTTTTTTTCTCACGAGATGTTTTTTTGTATGATGATTCAGGTTATTTGTCACCCGCCATCATTGATAACACGATATACTCTTATGGGCCTTCGAAGGCCCTTCACCTTTATAAGCCCTTTCTCCGAACAGGAGACTTCATCTTTCACAAGCGCCCAAGTTGTATGACTGATAAGAATGCCACCTGGTTCACAGTCCTCCTCGATTTTTGCCGCAATATTGGTCTGCATGCCCATGGCTGTGTATTCCTTTCTTTCAGATGAACCATAGCCGCCAACGGTAACCATACCCGTATTAATCCCGCATCTAATTTTCAAAACGTGATCGACACCTCTGTCATACCACCTGTCATTGAGCGTTTTCATTTTGTTTTGCATATCGATGGCCATTTTGACACACCTTACCGCGTGGTCCTTGTCTGTGTTACTTTCAGGCGCCCCGAAAAACACATACAGCGCATCACCAATTACCTGAGCAAGGGTGCCCCGATATTTATTGACAATGATGTTCATCTCTTTAAGGTATTCGTTTAACAGCTCACCCATGTCCTCAGGCTCCATTGAATCAGTAGCCGGCGTGAAATCTTGGATATCTGAAAAAAACAAAGTCAATTTCTTCCTGCTATGCTTCCAAATCGAATCAATATGGCCATTGTAAATCGTATGCGCCAATTGAGGTGCCACATATTTTGAAAGCAAGCTATAGGCTTTCTCCACCTTTTTTCTTTCCTTGCGAAAGTCTGTTTCAGCACCATGCACTTTAGCGTTGAAGAAATAACAGGCAAAACTCGCCAGGGTTACGAAAATGATTAGGTTTGAGTAATTGAAAACATGAAGTATGAAGGGATTCAAGATTAAAAAAGGCTCGGAAGTCCTAAAAAAATAATCAAGCAGAGAAAAATTCATCAAACAGATAAACGTCATCAGGGCTTTAATCCAGTTGTTCCCATGGGGCATTAAAAACAGCCCGAATGGAAGTGCCAGAAGGAAATACTGAAACCCGGCATCCCATCCGATAAAAACAATACAAAGCGTCTGATGGGAACAAACCAAAATGACACTGATGATCATAGAAGAAAAATGGAACCCTTTACGATTAAGGACAATGGCAAAGATCCAAATCGATACACCGACGATGTTAAAATGGGCCAGCTGTTTGACACCAAGGAACCAAAAAAGGGGAATGCTTAAAGAATGGGCGATTAATGCAAAGTAAGTGATGATACTGTGAATGACATAATGATTTTGATTTTCAGGTTTTACACCAGGTGGTATTTCCACAATGAAACTGCGTAGCAATCGCCATAAATGATCCCGGTTTTCCATCACTGCTTCAGTCATATTTCACCTACCTAAACTTTCGCCGGTCACAACCTGCGATTTTGGAACTGATCGAAGATTGAACCCTCCCTACGGCAAGCCGCGGGAAATGTTCTGCCTGTAACGGCAGTGCTGCGCAGCACCGAAAGGTTGTCCCTACCTTAATCTGCAAGGGCATCATCCACTATGATCAAGCGTTCATATCGACAAGCGCGAAGGGCACGGGAGGATGGAGATAAGGAAATACAACGATCGATGGTTAATATTATTTTTCTTATCCCCAGTGGAGCACGCCATCAATGTAGGTATGATGTTCAGCACATCAGGACACTCGCCGGCGTGGCCATAGCTGCCCAATCAAGATGCCACAATGTAGCACTTTCAGATAAAAATACAAGATTTTTAATCGAGATGCTGAAAACGGTTTCCTTCTTAACCCAATGAAATCAAGGGACCTTAACATTTGAATGAAATGAGAGGGCCCTGCGGCACCGGCTCCTATCAACACCTGAGATTGCCTAGCCAGACACCCGGCCTCGCCTCCAACGGCAACGGATCCCCTCGGGTTAGGTTCCTATTTTCTTAACTCACTTTAGTTGTCTGAAAATACAGGGAGAATGCCGTCCTGACGCCTAACTGTAAAAAAATGGGTTGACCTGGAATTCATCATTGAATTTGAGTTTTTTGTCATTGGCCATCGGCTGATTCATACCTTCCCGCCACCTGCTCATACCGCTGCGCTTCGTCGAGCCGACCGCGCTTGCGGCATCCCTGGGCGTAGATGGTGCACTTGGTCGCCAGCATGGCCCGGGCGACATTTCTCTGATCGTGTGACAGGACACCGCTGTCAATCAGGCGGACGATGGATTGAATCCGGTATTTGTCCAGTTCAGGCATGCGTGACAGCTGGTCGTCGTGGCCACCGCGCTTGACGATCAGCGGCTGGTCGATGAGATGGATCGGGTGCTTCCAGGCGATGCGCAGCCACAGGTCGTAATCCTCGCAGGCGGGCAGGGTTTCGTCGAACAGGCCCACTTCGTCCAGCAGAGATCTTCTCATCATCACCGCCGACGGGCTCACCAGGCACAGCTCCAGGCTCCTTTCGAAGATCATGCCGGCCTCCTTGCGATGGCGTTTGCCCGGGTTGACGCGCACCCCGTTGCGAATCCAGACCTCTTCGGTCTGGCAGACGTGCGCATCGGGATGGGTTGAGAAAAACGCCACCTGGGCGGTCACTTTTCCCGGCAGCCAGGTGTCGTCCGAGTCGATCAGGGCGATCAGTTCTCCGGTCGACGCCCGGATGCCGGCGTTTCTGGCAGCGCTGACCCCCCGGTTGGCCTGCTGGATAACGGTGATGCGGTCCTTGAACGACGAAAGCAGGTGGACGGTGTCGTCGGTTGAACCGTCATCGATGACGATCAGTTGGAGATTGACATAATCCTGACAGAGCACCGATTCGACGGCCTGCGCCAGAATCCATGCGCGGTTGTAGGTGGGTAGGATCACGCTTACCCGCGGTTCTGCCGGGGTATCGGTGGGCTTTTGGATCATCAGTCGTCGCCTTTGGTCGCCTTTCCATAGGGTTGGGTTCGACCCACCGGAATTGCGGTTGGGACCCATTTTCGAAAAGTGCACCCACGTCCGGAATGGGTAGGATTTATTTTCAAGGTTGATGAATTCTTCAAATTCACTTATAATCGACCTATCTCTTGATCAAGTTACGCCAGTTCGATTTTTTCTTTACGAATACCGATATAAGCGGAATTATTCAACGCATCTATTCTGTTGGGTCCACATATTGCGCCATAAAAGGCAGGTGGCAGAGTCTTTGCTCAGGTCTGGTGTACCGACCCGTGCGCATTCTATTTGCTGAATCGATTTTGCATACCCACCCCAATAACCAATGCTGGCGGTGCTTATCGTTTTTCGTTACAGCGCTATAGGTTCTCGACGGGTATCGAGAACCAGTTAACAACATCCCTTCAGAGGAGGAAAAAACAAAAGCGTCATTACCTACCCAATTTCAAAACCGGTCACAAATTTTGACCCTACCAAAGGAGGTTCGGATGAAAAGATCATTACTCGTTGTCACGACCCTGTTGTTTGGCTTGTCACTCCTGGTCGGCTTCGGCGCTGAATCGGCGCAGGCGGAAAGCACCTTCGTTACCATCGGTACCGGCGGCGTCACCGGCGTGTACTATCCCACTGGCGGCGCTATCGCGCGCCTGGTCAACAAGGGCAGAAAAGAGCATGGTATCCGCTGCTCGGTGGAGAGCACCGGCGGCTCCGTCTACAACCTCAACGCCATCAGAAACGGCGAGTTGGACATGGGGGTGGCCCAGTCCGACATGCAGTATTATGCATTCACCGGCACAGCCCAGTTCGCTGATGCGGGGCCCGACAAGGATCTGCGAGCTGTCTTTTCCGTGCACCCCGAACCCTTTACCGTGGTCGCCCGTGCCGACTCCGGCATCAAGGACTTTATGGATCTCAAGGGTAAACGCGTCAACATCGGCAACCCCGGCTCCGGTCAGCGCGGCACCATCGAAGTCCTCATGGGTGCTCTGAAATGGACCAACGACGATTTCAAGCTGGCCTCCGAGCTGAAAGCGGCCGAGCAGGCCGGTGCATTGTGCGACAACAAGATCGATGCCATGGTCTACACCGTCGGCCATCCCAACGGCTCCATTCAGGAGGCCGCCACCTCCTGCGACGTTGTCATGGTCAGCGTGAAAGGCAAGGTTGTGGATGACCTGGTGGCCGAGCACGACTACTACCGCAAAGCCATCATCCCCGCCAGCATGTACCGCGGCACCGACACCGACACCCCCACCTTCGGCGTGGGCGCCACCTTTGTCTCCTCCGCCAAGGTGGACGACAAAGTGATCTACGAGATCGTCAAGGCGGTTTTCGACAATTTCGAGGAGTTCAAACAGCTTCATCCGGCTTTTGCCAACCTGAAGAAAGAAGAGATGGTCAAAGACGGACTTTCCGCACCCCTGCACGACGGTGCCATTAAGTATTACAAAGAAGCCGGCCTGTTGAAGTAGTTCACCCGAGCTACCCGTGTGCAGCGCCATGCTGTGCACGGGTGGTTCTCTGCAATCATTAATTCTGCAGCGAGGCTGCTTTTCGTGCGCATCAACGCGTCGACCTACATTTGGAACCACGTCCTGCG
>NZ_JBFELV010000291.1:0-6219 GCF_041551955.1 Desulfosarcina sp. | reverse complement strand
GATGGACAAAATGGGGTATTTTTCTACCAGGTCTTCAAAATAATCTACCATTTCCACGGCGGACAGGGATTTGTTTTCGCCCTTGAGGACATATTTCTTCTTCGTGTACAATTCGCTGGCCGCCACATCCAGGGCCAGACCCATATCCTTGCCGGGGGTGTATCCGGCGGAATTGATGGCTTCCATGATGAAGCTCAGGGCTTCTTCGTTTGATTTGAGATCTGGTGCGAATCCACCCTCATCGCCCACGGCCGTGCTCAGTCCTTTTGACTTGAGGATTTTTTTCAGTGCATGAAACGTCTCCGCGCCCATCTGGATGGCCTGGGCGATCGAGGTTGCGCCGAAAGGCACGATCATGAACTCCTGGATGTCCAGGTTGTTGGCCGCGTGGGCGCCGCCGTTGATCACGTTCATCATGGGCACCGGCAGGATCCTGGCGTTTACCCCGCCCAGGTAGCGGAACAGGGGAATGCCGAAGGCAGCGGCCGCCGCCCGGGCCGCCGCCATGGAAACGCCCAGGATGGCGTTGGCGCCCAGCTTGGATTTGTTGGCCGTACCGTCCAGGGCCAGCATGCAGGCGTCCAGGGTCAACTGGTCGGAGGCGTCCATCCCGAGGATTTCATCGGCAATCGTGGTGTTGACATTCTTTACGGCCGTGGCCACGCCCTTGCCGCCGTAGCGCTTGGCGCGGGTGTTGCGCAGCTCCAGGGCCTCTCGTGTGCCTGTGGAGGCGCCGGAGGGAACCGCCGCCCGACCGGTGGCGCCGCAGGCCAGCATCATCTCCACTTCCACGGTGGGATTGCCTCTGGAATCCAGGATTTCTCTCGCCGTTACATCGATAATCTCCGTCATGTTTTCATCCCCCGATTGTCTGTTTTGCATGGTCGACACCGGCCGCGCCGATGACGCGCAATATGGTTTCAACGCCCTTGAATAATGCTGGTTTGAAGGAATGTCGGACCCCGGAAAGTGCGGGCCGGTTGCCGCTTGACAATTCACCGGCAGATGTTACTCTCCTTGCCGGGGGATGTCAAGAAATTGGCCGGTCCCCAAAACCATGCAAAGCAGGGATTGACCATCATGACCGCGAACGATTTGTATACCACCGCCCATCTTTTCGTAGCGGCTGTCCGGGTGCTGGATTATCGGGACGGGGCGCCGCCGGCCATCGAATCCGTCTGCCGTCTGCTCGACTATTCGGAGGAAAAGGGCAGCTACCTGCTCAACCGGTTCAAGGAGCAGGGCATCGTCGATACGGTGAAAAGCGGATTTAACGACCGGATTGTCGTGGGCAACCACCTGGCCATCGAGGACTTGCCGAGGGATACCGAAGAGAGCCGCTTGGAGCAGGAGCTAAAGAAATTCAAAAAAGGCAAGGACGTCATGAAAGAGAAGGTGGCTTCCATCAAGGCCCAACAGGATCAGAAAAAACAGAGCTTGTTTGCCGAAATTGAAAAGAAATTGAAACAGAAGATGGAGAAAAAATAAAACGCCTGATCATCATCTCCCCGCCTGCGGATATTCCCGACGAACCGCAAGTGACCTGCAGGCTTTTGCAACAGTCGTCTGCCACCATTCACCTGCGAAAGCCGGGGCAAACCGACCGACAGATCGCCGATTACCTGAAACAGATTCCGGTTTCTTTTCACCCGCGGATCATGGTCCACGGCCACCCGGGGCTGCTCGATCACTGTGATTTGATGGGCATACATGTTGCGGAAAAAGAAAGGACGACCAACCTGCAGCGCCTCCGGCAGTTCAGGCTGGCGCAGCCGGGGAGGTGCCTCTCCTCGGCCTTTCACCGCATCACGGACGTCCCTGAGGACGACGGCCTGTTGGATTATATTCTGCTGAGCCCCATCTTCGACAGCATCTCCAAACCAGGTTACCGGGCGGCTTTTGACCCGGCGGAGTTAACACGCTTCCTGTCCCGGACCGAACACACCGTGATTGCCCTGGGAGGGATCGATGCAAAACGGGCGGCTACGGCCGCAACCCTCGGGTTCAAGGGCATTGCCGTGCTCGGGGCCGTGTGGCAGGCTGCTTCGCCCGAGAAAGCCGCCGGACAGTTGTCCGCCGTCTGCAGCGGACTTCGTTGGGCAAGGTCCAGCACCGACCGTCGGCCGTTGAACCCCGAATGACGACAGCGCCTGGCGCTGCCGGCAATTAAAGAGGCCTTATCCTGAAAAACAAATGACGGCAGACCCACGTTGGCCGGTCAGCATGGCCTTTTCACCATCCGCCCGTCGGCCACGTCGAGGACGCGGTGCACATGGGCGGCGCAGCGGGGGCTGTGGGTGACCATTACAATGGTCATGCCTTCGGCGTTGAGTCCGGTGAACAGCTCCATGACCGCATCGGTGGTGCGGGTGTCCAGATTGCCCGTGGGCTCGTCGGCCAGCAGCACCGGCGGATCGTTGACGATGGCCCGGGCGATGGCGCAGCGCTCCTTTTCTCCGCCCGAGGCTTCGCCGGGCAGTCGCTCACCTTTTCCTCCAAGTCCCACCCGATCGAGTGCAGCCTGGGCCTTGCCTTGTTTTTCCGATTTGGGCATGCGGATGGTGGTCAACGGCAGCATGACATTTTCCAGCAGGGTCAGATAGGGGATCAGGTGGAAGCTCTGAAAAACGAAACCCAGAAATTCACGCCGAAAATCGGCGCGCTGCTCCGATTTCAGATCGTAGACATCGATGCCGTCAACGTTCAACCTTCCCGTGGTGGGGGTGTTCATGGCACCCAGGATGGAGAGCAGGGTGGATTTGCCGGACCCCGACTCCCCCATGATGCCCACGAAGGCTCCGCTGTCGATGGTAAAGCTGACGTCGGCCAGGGCATGGACAACCGCGCTGCCCCGGCCATAGGATTTGCCCAGACCTTGGGCGTGGATACTGCTCATGATAACCTCCTACAAGGACCGCAGGGCGGTGTTGGGGTCCAACCGGGCAGCCATGATGGCCGGATAGACGCTGGCCGTCAGGCCGACAATCATGGCCAACAGGATCGCGCCGCCGCACAGCAGCGGATCCCAGGTGGTCGACGCATGGTCCATATCCGAAAAGAACCGCACGGCGATGAAGGTGGCACCGGTGCCCGCCAGATAGCCGATGAGACCGGCCGGGCCGGAGACCATGGCCGCTTCGCTAAAGATGATGCCCATCACATGGCTTTTGCGAAACCCCATGGCCCGAAAAATACCGATCTCCTCCTTGCGTTCGCGGACACTGCTCATCATGGTCGTGAGCACCACCAGGCTGCCCACCAGGATGACCACGGCCGACATGCCCATGGAAAAGGCACTGAAGCGGTGCAGCGTGTCCATGCGCCCCTTGACCACCTGTTGGATGGCCATGACTTTGGCGTCCGGAAGCACGCTCGAGATTTGTCGAACCATGTCGTCGATGGGACAGTCGTGGCACAGGGCCGCCACTTCCACCATGGAGATCTGGCCCTGCTTGCCTAAAATGACCTGGGCGGTCGCCAGTTCGGCAAACAGCAATTGGTCGTCCTGGCTGCCGGTGGAGCCCAAAATGCCGGACACGTGCATAGGCCTGCCATTGATGTCGACCGTTTGGCCGATGGTCAGGTTCAGCAGGCTGGCGGTTTGGGCCCCGGCCAGCAGGGCATTGCTGTCGGGCCGGTTGCCGGAAAGGCTCCACCAGGGTTTGAGGACGTCGACGCGGTTCATGTCGATGCCGGCCAACAGCACGTCGCGGCCATTGGCGGAAACCACACCCAGCAGGGTCGGTCCGGTGGCGGCGATGTTGGCGGCGTTTTTGATGCTGGTCAGGCGATGCAGGTCCGCCTGGCGGATCGGCTGCACGCCGACGGATACGCCGCCCAGATTGAGCCCGCCGTAGCTGAGTTGAAGATCTTCGGTTTTGGGCAAAATCAGAATGTTGGCACCGTAGCGCTCCATCTTGTGGTTGATTTCGGCCGTCATGGTGCGCACGAAACCGATCACCGCCACCATGGCGGCCACGCCGACCACCAAGCCGGCCATGATAAAACCGGCTTTGGCCTTGCGCCGCATCAGGTTCTTTATGGAAATATCGGTCAGTCGCATGATTTAGGCCTCTTTGGAAAAGTTAAAATAGGTCTGGCCCTTTTTCAGATCCTCCTCCAGGATTACCACCTGGTCGCCCTGGATGGTGCGGTTCAGCGGCGCCGGGTTACAGCCCCCCTGGATTTCGTTGACCATCACCGACTCGAAGCGGCGCCCGCAGTTTCTGCAGACCATGCTGCTGCCCTCCTGGTAGTAGCCCTTGCCCGCCCGCCAACAGACGTCGCAGGCATCGAAGGCCGCCCGGATGACGCCATCGGTGCTTTTCAGGATGAAATAGCCGATGGTGGTCTTGCTTTCCGTGTCGGCATATTGAAAATGGCGGGCTTTCCCGTCATCGAACAGGCTGACCTGGTAGACCAAACGGCCCTTCTCGGCGATCGGGGACCCCGACGGCGAGTGGGCTGTCGTGATCCTGGTGGATTCGCCCCCCGGGAACAAAAAGAAACCCAGGCCGGCGGCCAGGGCGATGACGACCACGGCGGCGATGACGATGGGGGTCGGGTTCTTTCTGCCGGTGTTCATAACGGCGGCTTTCTTGGCTTCGATGGTGCTGGCTTTGGATGATTTTTTCTTTGCAGTCATGAATCGTGCTCCTCAATGCGTAGATGGCTGTTGAACTGCGATAGCAAGCTATTTGGAAATCGATATACATACCTACGGCACTGCCTATCGCTGCCGTTACAGGCAGAGCCTTTCCCGCGAATCGCCGCGGGAAGGATTCAGTACAATTGATAACTGTAGGGGGCAGACTGAAGGTCAACGCCTGAAGGAGCGCCGGCACCTAAGGGCGCTGTCTGATAGCCGCCTGCGGCAGACTCTGCCGCCAACGTGTTTATGCTTCAGGCGCCATGAGAAAAGATCAACAGATCAGATGGCAGGTTCGCAGGTAGACCGGTGGGTCGGATAACGCCGGTACGCCGGTGACTCGTGAAACGGGGGAGGTGAACGGCAAAAGGTCGGCCGCTGTGTGACTGTTGCCCGAAAGCAGCTGGACGGGATCCGTGGATTGACGATCAGGGGTCTGGACCAATGCCGGCGCCGGGTCCGGCAAGCCCCCTGCGGACATATTGCATGGCGCTGCATCCGTTGGCCGGCAGCAGGCCGCCTGAGCGGATGTGACGCTGCGAATCGTGACTGCGGCGGTTACTTCGGAATCGGTGCAACAGCAACGGCCATTGCAGGCCAGCGCGGCTGATACACTTGCCAGGACAGGATTGGCCAGCAGCATCGCCATGACCATCAGGCAAAGAAAACGGCCGGCCAAAATCGGGCGGTTGTGGCGTGGCAGCGGTCTCATGGCGCTAAACATAAATTAACTACCACAATGTGTCAATTTAAAAATGCGGGATTTTATTATTCGGCCAGCTTTCCGGCCGCGGCCAAGTCTTCCAGCCCGAGTGGGTCCAGCAGGTAGAGGTCTTTGCCGTCGACCCGGATCAGACCCTGGGCGGACATTTTGGCAAAGATTCGTGAAAGCGTTTCCGGAATCGTGCCCAGCAGGCTGGCCAACTGCCCCTTTGATATCGCCAGGGTCACGTGCTCCGGATTTTTCTGCTCCCTGGCCAGATAGATCAGGTAAGATGCCAGGCGGGAAGGGACTTCCTTGAGTGAGAGGTTTTCGATCTGGACGGTAAACTGGCGCAATCGCATGGAGAGCTCGCCGAGCATATTCATGGAGAGGGACGGGTGGTCGGCAATCAGGCGCACAAACGCATTTCTGGGCAGAAAGAGAATGTGGCTCTTGACCAGGGCCTGGGCATTGGCCGGGAACCGGGAGCCGGAGAACACCGGCACTTCGCCAAAGGGATTGCCCGGGCCATAGATGTGCAGGATATGCTCTTTTCCCTCCATGGATGTCTTGAAGATTTTTACCTGGCCTTCAGCGACGATGTAGAACCCGTTAGCCTCCTCACCCTCCGTGAATATGGATTCGCCGCGCTTGTAATTCCGGTCGATGGCGATGCCGCTGATTTCATCGAGCTCCTGCTCCGACAGCCCCTTGAAAAGTGGTGTGATTGACAGAATCCGGCTTATTTTTTTCATCTGGCGTGGTCCTCCATATCCTTATTTGCTTTTCCCGGTTGCAATGCCATGTCGTCAACTTAAGCAGTTTTCATATTGGCAGAATCCATCGACATCGCTATCGGGATCGCTAT
>NZ_JBFELV010000290.1:0-6222 GCF_041551955.1 Desulfosarcina sp. | reverse complement strand
TGGACGTGGCCATGGCCAAATACTTTGCCGGGGAGGCGGTGAGCAAGGCGTCCAACTATGCCATGCGCATCCTGGGGGCTTACGGGTACTCGACCGAATACCCGGTGGCCCGGTTTTACCGGGACACCCCGACGTATTACATGGTGGAGGGGTCGGCGAACATCTGCAAGTGGATCATCGCCCTGGATCAGTTGGGGTATAGAAAGGCCAACCGGTAGGACGAATTGTGGGATTGTGAATTGGGGAATTGAGGGCAGATTTCAGCTGCGGTCGGTTTGCGGGCATGCTTCTTTGCCGAGGGGCCGCCGATTCCCATGATCTTTACCCCAACCGGCCATTTCTGAATTGGACATTGAACCGCGATAGCGAGCGCATTCCCCGCGGCATGCCGCGGGAAGGGTTCAATTAAGCATCACCAATTGATTGACAGACACGATATGGTCGATCGCTAATCTGACAAGCCAGTCTTCATAAAATTTCATAAGGGATTGGGAAACAGCCGATATCGGTTGTTCCTTGATCCCTTTTTTATTTATTGTTGTGCGAAACACCCTTCGAATCTAAAATAAAACTTTTAGGGTATTTATCAGCGGTATCTATGGATGAACGATAAAATCAGACAATGAGGGACACATGAGAATCGTTAAGCATGTGGAGGATATCGTCAACGCGTCGCTGCTGCCACCGGGGAGTCGGATTTATGCGTCGGGGAACGCGGCCACGCCCCAGGCGATGTTCCGGCAGCTGGCCGCCGACGAATCGATTCGGGAGGTGGAGTTGATCGGCGTCCTTTTTCTAGGCGATGTGGCCGGCCTGTTTACCAAAGCGGCATGCAGTCGAATTACCCACCGTATCATTTTCAACAGCCACCACACCCGGGAGCCCGCCAACAAGGGATGGGCCAAATACCAACTCATGCACCTGGGCGACATTCCCATGCAGGTCCGCGAATACCTGAAACCCAACGTGGCCATGCTTACGGTGGCCGGACCCGACAAAGGGGGCAACTTCAGTCTGGGCACCACCATGGAGGGAGTGATGGCGGCCATTGAAACGGTCAGGTCCAGCAACGGTCTGGTGGTCGCCGAACGCAACGCCCAAATGCCCTTCGTGCTGGGAGACACCGTCCCCGGTGCCTGGATCGACTACCTGCTGGACACCGACTACCCCCTGCCCGTCAGTCCGGTTCAGCCCCCGGACCAGCCGGCACGCAGAATCGGAAGGATCATTGCCGGTCTGTTCGTCAAGGACCGCAGCACCATTCAATACGGAATCGGCCAGGTTCCCGAGGCGGTTACCGATGCCATCCTGGAAAAAGGCGTTAAGGACCTGGGCATCCACACCGAGCTGTTTGCCGATGCCATGCGCCGGCTGGTGGATGAAGGGGTGGTGACCAACCGCTTCACCAGTACCCGCAACAAGTTCAGCATTGCCTCAATCTTTCTGGCCGGCAGCCAAGCGGGTTATGCCTGGCTGGACTACAACTCCGCCGTTCAAATCCGACCGGCGGATTACACCAACAGTATCCTCACCATCGCCGATCAACCCAACATGGTTTCCATCAACAGCGCCATCGGCGTGGATCTTCACGGTAATATCTGGGCCGACTCCATGAAAGCCAGGCAGATCTACAGCGGCGTAGGCGGCCAATGCGATTTCATCCGCGGTGCCAATCTTTCCAGCGGCGGGGTGCCGATCATCGCCCTTAAATCGGTAACGGCCAAGGGCCTGTCGAAAATCGTAGACATGTGTCCGGAGGGTATAACCACCACGGCCATCGCGGCCGATCCTGTGGTTATCGTCACCGAGAACGGAGCCTTCGACCCCCGAGGGTTGAGCCTTTCCGAACGGGCCGTGGGCATGGCCCATCTGGCATCAGCCCGGTTCAAAGAAGGCTTGTTGAAAAAAATTTACGACAGCCCCGAATTCCACCATGCGAAGGGGGCGCTGACCGATGGCGTTCCCAAAGGATTCCACCCATACGAAACGATTTAAAGGCGAAGCGAGGCAAGAGAACCGCGTTGAGAGGGTGTGCCCCGGAAACCGGGACGGTGTCGAGGGATGGGCGAGGGTGGATCAGCGCCTGCGGTGAGAAAAAAAAAGAGGGCACCCCGGAAAAGGGGGCGCCCTTTCAATCTGAAGTGAACCCTATTTGGCAGGCCTCAGATTCACGGCCTGCTTCCCTTTGGCCGTTTCCCTGATTTCGAATTCCACCCGGTCATCGCGCTGCAGGCCGAAGTGGCCGTATTCCTTGATGCCCGACACATGCAGGAAAATATCTTCGTTCTCCTGGGTGGTGACAAACCCGAAACGTTTTTTTTCGTCGTACCATTTAATGTGACCTTCCATCAGAAGCCTCTTTCTTTTTTGGTGTTCTTGCGCAACGACCCAGCCTGTAAACTGAGGCATGCACAAATCCGAGGATGAATCCGTTTTAACGTTCACCGGTCCTTTGGCGGTGAACCCTCCGGTATTTTCTCCGAGGTGTCCGGCTGCCGATCTGTCGGCGTGGTCCACGCCACAGAACAGGATTGAATATAAGACCATCATAGGCCATTTTCCAGTGGATTGCACGCGGTTTTCCTGAAGCGCTGCCGGTTGGTTTGCCATTTCGCCCAAAGGAAGGTATGGCTTCCGTAGACTTTTTTCAAAGCGAAGGGGCGGTAATGAATTTCGACGATACCCATAAGGCCATCCTGGACGGCGAGTGCGGCCGGGCCCCCCAAAAAGCCATGGAACTGATCGTGCGCTACGCCAAGGTTCTGGGGGCCGAACGGCTGTGTCGGGTCTCCTGGGCAGACCTGTTTTGCGGTGCTCACCACTATCTGGACGTGGCCGGGTCCGATGACTTCGACCGGATTTTTTCGACCATGTCCCTGTGCACTGGACAGATTGCCCAATTAAAACAGATGAATCGAAGCTGTATCTGCTACAGTGGGGTGGAGGTGGATTGCACTGAAGTCCCGGAGAAAATGCTTGCCGGGCTGGGCCGACAGGCGAAAAACTTGGATATGCTCTCCCGGTTTGTGGATTCGGGCGTCGTCCTAAGTGGATCCTGCGTGCCCTATCTGCTTGGATTCGTTCCGTTGGCTGGGGAGCATTTCGTCAGCTGCGAATCCAGCGCCGTGCTTTTCCTGAACAGCCTCTGGGGGGCTTTCGGCAACGGCGACGGCATCGAAGCCAGCTTCTGCGCCGCCGTGTGTGGTTTCACCCCGCTGTGGGGCAAGCATCTGCCGGAGAACCGCCGGGCCACCCACGTGGTAACCATCCAGTCCCGTCCGGAATCGGTTCACGATTGGGATGTGTTGGGGCACGCGGTGGGTATTCGGCTGCCCCCCATGGCGGTGCCCTTAATCAGCGGTGGTTATTCCCGTCCGGACGCCATCCGGCTCAAGTCTTTTTTCGCTTCGCTGGCTTGCGCCGCCGGCACTGAAATGTGCCACCTGGAAGGCATTACCCCTGAGGCGACCACCATCCAGCGGGCCCTGGCCGGCAATGCGGATTATTCGTGCATGACCGTTTCAGCCGCTGATGTGGCCGAATCCATCGACCAACTCAACGGCAACGACCGGCAGCGGATCGATTATCTTTCCTTGGGCTGCCCCCACTACCATATCGATGAAGTCCGTCGCATCGCTGCGTTTCTGGATGGCCGCCGTATTCATCCGGACACGGTCGTGCACGTCTGGACCGCCGGCCCGTTCAAGCATATGGCCGATCGATGCGGATACACCCGAACCATTGAAAAGGCAGGCGCCCACCTGCTTACCGGCAGCTGTCCCTCTACACGCGGATATCCCGCCGGCGTGCGCACGGCGGCCTACGACTCGGCCAAACAGCGCATGTCTGCGGCTCAGGAAACCGACGCACGACTTTTTTACGGATCGGTGGAGCAGTGCCTGCAAACTGCAGTCAGCGGAATATGGGAGGGACACTGATGAAATCGGTCGTCATTCGCGGCAGAGGCGCCCTTGGCGGTGTGGCCGAAGGACCAGCCTTGATCAGCCGGCGTACCATCACTGGCTGGGGTGGGGTTGATATCCGCACCGGCAAGGTCAAGGAACCCGGCCATCCTTTGGAAGGAATGAGCCTCAAAGGCAGTGTCCTGATCCTGGAGGGGAGCCGCGGTTCGAACGGCTGGTCCATTTTCTTCCACGCGGCCCAGGTGTCTGGCTGCGGCCCGGCCGCCCTGGTCTTTCCTCGCCTCGACTCACGAACGGCGGTGACGGCCGCCGTGCTCAACGTACCCGTGCTTACGGATCTGGAGGACGACCCCTTTGCCCTGATCCGCATCGGCGATCGGGTGCGGGTGGATGGGGATCGGGGAGTACTCACTGTGATCAAAAGGATGGGGGTTTAGGCATTACCCTGCTGATCGAAATGCTTTCCGGTGCCCTGGTGCAGAGCCTGCTCAGCACCGACCAGACTCCGGGATGGCATCCGAACGAATCTGGCTGACGGGTCCTGGCCCTGGATATCGCCGGTTTAATGGACAATAAGGCCGCATCCTCCAGATATTCCTAATGATCTAAAAAAATCTTCATATGCTCCATGCGGCGTCACAGGGTTGACCAGCGTTGGAACCGGGCTGGGGAATTCCGATAAGACAAAGGGCCGCCCATCGGTCGCCAGGCAGCCCTTTCTCCAAACCATTCAATTCGATGCGATTTATCACCTGAACGAATCGGGTGTCATTCAGCCGCTGTCAGATGTCCAACCAGATATCCGCCTCGCCGCCGCAGTGGCTGCAGACGGCATGGCCTTCCGTTTTACCCTGTTCTTTGGGTACGACATGGGGTGTCGCAGTGACCGCCTTCTCCTCTTCCAGGGAGCAGGTGATCACCATTTCGGCTTCGTTGCCGCAGTTTTTACACTCGCACACCTGCTTGAATTTCTTTTCGGCCATGAAATTACCTCCTGAATGTTAGGGGTCGGGGCCCGGCGGCCCCGATTCCCCCATATTATACCCTATTTTTTCGTTTTCTCCAATGCCCTGCGTATACCGGTCAATCGTCTGGGTGGACCTTTTCGATGCGGTCCGGGCCAACGTTCAAAACATCCGTCAAGTCGCGGCAACTATCGCTACCGGAACACTCGATTCGCGGTTCAGCGTCGGCTTCAGAGCCCCTTCGCAAGGTTGGTGCAACGATCAGGCGAGGTCGAAGCGGTCCACGTTCATGACTTTGTTCCAGGCCGCTACGAAGTCGGCCACGAACTTCTCTTGGGCATCCTTGCTTCCATAGACTTCCGCCAAGGCCCGCAGTTGGGAGTTCGACCCAAAGACCAGGTCGACACGGGTGCCGGTCCACTTGAGCTCACCACTGGTGCGATCACGACCTTCGAACAGGTCTTCGTCTTTGGCGGTTGGCTTCCACTCCGTACGCATATCGAGCAGATTGACGAAGAAGTCATTGGTCAGCGTTTCCGGCCGCTTGGTGAAGACACCGAAAGGGGTCTGTCCAACGTTGGCATTCAGGACGCGCAGACCGCCAACGAGAACCGTCATCTCCGGTGCGGTCAGCGTCAGCAGTTGCGCCCGATCCACCAGCAGTTCCTCTGCAGACACGGCATATTTGGTTTTTTGGTAGTTGCGGAACCCGTCTGCCTTCGGTTGGAGTACGGCGAACGACGGTACATCGGTTTGCTCTTGCGTCGCATCCGTTCGTCCTGGAGAGAAGGGAACGGTCACATGGTGACCGGCATTCTTGGCAGCCTGCTCGACACCTGCGCATCCGCCCAGTACAATCAGGTCTGCGAGGGACACCTTCTTCCCGCCGGACTGCGCGCCGTTGAACGCCTTTTGGATGCCCTCGAGGACCTCCAGCACCGCCTTTAGCTGCTTGGGCTGGTTGACCTCCCAATCCCTCTGCGGTTCGAGCCGGATGCGTGCCCCGTTGGCCCCACCGCGCATGTCGGAACCGCGGAAGGTGGATGCCGAGGCCCAGGCGGTCGAGACCAGTTGGGATACCGACAGCCCGGAGGCAAGGATCTTGCCCTGGAGGTCGGCGATGTCCTTTTCGTCGATCAACGCATGATCGACGGCGGGCATCGGGTCCTGCCAGATCAGTTCCTCGGCCGGGACTTCCGGACCGAGATAGCGAGCGCGGGGGCCCATGTCGCGGTGGGTCAGCTTGAACCAGGCGCGGGCGAAGGCGTCCGCGAATTCCTCAGGGTTCTGCTGGTAGCGCCGCGCGATCGGCTCGTAGATCGGATCGAACTTCA
>NZ_JBFELV010000289.1:0-6249 GCF_041551955.1 Desulfosarcina sp. | reverse complement strand
GTGGCGGCTCCAGGCCCACAAGCCTTGGTCCATGACCCGGCCGCGGTTTTTCGGATCAGCTTTAAACCGGGCCAGCTGCCAGTCCCCGACCGACTCGAAAACAAAACCAGCCGCCCACACCAGGGTGCCGAGAATGTCCAGCGCGGTGAATCGGGATGGCTCTGCGGAGAGCTGGGCTTTTTGCAAGGCCAGAGAGATGAACCAGAGAAAAAGCGCCTGCAGCCAGAACACCTTGAAGAGGCTGACGATCCAGAAGCGCTGCCCGCTTTTCTCCCGCCACTGGCCGTAGCGGTGATCTTCCGGTTGGCCCCAGTTGCGCCAGGTCAGATACCCGGCCAGGCGCAAGCCCCAAGCGGCGGTCAGGCACAGAATCAGCAGGCTGCGACCGGTGAACCCGTTTCCCGTCCAGAACGTGACCCCGGCCACCAGCACGAACCCCAAGCCCCACAGGCTGTCCACGATGGTGACGTTGCGGCGCAATACACTGAAAGTCCAGCCCACGGTCATCATCGCGCCAACGGTGGCCAGGTTGATCATCGGTATGACAGTCCAGTTTTCCATGGTCATGGTCTCTATCCGATCGTTTCTGCGGGTTTCAGCGGGTCGGCAACCATATGGCCGGCCTGACGTCGGTCGATGGCTGTCCGGATACGGCTGTGGATGTCACCGCTGATGGGGTAGTATAAGGCAATGGCGATGGCCAGCAGGTTGCAAACCGATGGCACCAGGGCGTAGAGGACTCGCAGGGCCAGGCGTACCGTGTCGGTCTGAGCAACGTTGGGCGTGTAGCCGGTGGCACCGAGGACGGCCAGACCCACACCAACGCCCACGGCGGCAGCCAGTTTCTTGGCGATGGACCACAACCCGATATACTGGCCTTCCCGGCGGCGTCCCGTTTTAAGCTCGTCGTAATCGATTACATCTGCTTGGATGGCAGAGGGCAGGGCCAGGGTGGCACCGAATCCGATGCCGGACACCACCACCAGGATCGCATAGACGGCAGTGTCTCCCGGACCCAGAAAAAAAACGCCGATGAATGCACCGGTATTGATTGCCATGGATGCAATCCAGGTCTCTTTTCGGCCGAAGCGGTGGGCCAGGCGGACCCAGACCGGAAGGAGGAGGATACCGGTCACGAAGTAAAGCATGAGAAACAGGTCCGCCCGGCTTGAACCGAGCACATACTGAACGTAGTAAAGAATCAGCGTCGCCGGCAGGTTGCTGCCGATGGCGCTGATCGTATAGGCGGCCAACAAGATCATGAACGGCCGGTTCTTAAAGACCGAACGAAGGTCTCGCCAGCCAACGGCTGAAGTTACTGCCGGTGCGTAATCCCGCTCGCGCACGACCCTGACGCACCAGCCACACATCCCCACGACCAAGGGGGCATAGATCATCGAAATCCAGAAAAATTGGCTGCGTTGGCCGGATGCATCGCCGCCGGTCTCGAAAATGGCCTGCACCAGTGCCGGAGACGCTGCGGCAGCCAGGGTGCCGGCGATCAGAAAACCATCCCGCCAGGCAAACAAGGCTGTTCTCGCGTGGTAGTCATAGGTGATCTCCGGACCCAGCGATTCATAGGGAACCGTGACCAGGGTCCAGAACAAAAAGAGCGCGTAGATCCAGAAGGCAAACCAGACTGTACTCCAGGCGGTCGACACCGCAGGAGGATTGAACAGAAATAACAGAGCGACGGCGACGAGGATTGAACCAACCATGATATACGGCCTGCGGCGGCCAAAACGAGAGCGGGTCCGGTCGGACAGGGTGCCCATGAGCGGGTCGGTTACGGCATCAAAAAGGCGCACGCTGAATAGCAGCAGTCCGGCAAGACCGATGTCAATGCCCACCACATCCGTATAGAACTTGGGGATGTACACATATACCGGTATGCCGATAATGGCCAGGGCAAATGCCGGCATCGCATAAGCCAAGCGTGTTTTAAATGATGCAGGTTGCATGGGGCTTAACCATCCAGGCCCAGCAGGGCGTTCTTGAATCGCCTGTCATAGGGATTATTCCCAAGCCAGAGAGAAAAAATAGCTGCTGCAAAATCCGCCCCTTCGATGAGCCCGATGGGCTTGCCGTTGAGGGCCAGTTCCGTGCCCACACCAGGAAGATAGGTCAGGGCGTAACGGTCGCCGGGTTTGACATCCACATAAAGGCTGTTGTGATACTCGATCCGCGGTCTCAGATGTTCGATCTGCGCCGCGTCAAGGTTGTCCGACAACCCTTTGTAGGTGGCAGGTCCGAAGTCCTCACCCTTGAGTGCATGGAAATACTCGATTTCCAGTCGCTTAGGGGTATCGGAAAGGACCGCCTCAGGTGGAAGGCCGGGTTGGGTGTACAATGCGCCGGCGTAGGCTTTGATGAAACGCAGGTATCGCAGCACCCCGGCGCCCTTAATTTCCAGCGTCTGCTGGCCAACCATCAATTGCTTTTCGAAGACAACGTCCTCGATTTCCATGCCTCCTGCCGGTGGAACAACAGACAGGAAAATCAAGATTACCCATGCAGCGACCCTACTGATCAAAATGTTAACGTTCATCTGTATACCCGAAATTTAAGGTTAGGTCGGTTCAGCGCCTTGGCTCTTTTGGTTGTAACTAATATTGTCAGCCGGTGATGATATTTCAATGCGGTAATAATCGGTGGCCATTGATAGGATTATGCTACCACTTTGATTCCACCCCGGGCGGATTGCAGTTAACACGGCGGGGATCATGTCGATCCTAAAAAACAACCCAGCTGGCATGGCGGTGAAGGGCCAGATTTGCGGTATCGCATTGACACGGAACCAAAATTATGATCATTTTGCACTATTCGGTATTATCATCCATGGACGTGTGCCGCCGTTCGGGAGACATGTCTATTTTCCCTGCAGTCATCAGCAGTCGCTCATCCTGTCAACGCTACAGCGAAAAACCATCACTGTCTGCCGTGAGCGGTATTAAAGGAGTTGCCATGAAATTCGAGGCCATCAGGAAAGAGACCGTCATGCTCAATCCGCAACAGGAGATGGCCGAGCGGCGCATCCCCAGTGAGATCCGCATCGATCCACTGACCGGTCGCACCGCCCGGATCTGCCATTTCATGGAACTGCGATGGGAAAAGCCGGACTTCGATGCTCTGGTGGCCGGCACCGAGGCCTGGTGCCCCTTCTGCGGGGACAAAGTGCTCGAGGTGACCCCCTGCTTCCCCAGGGACCTCATCGCCGAGGGGCGTATGCAAAAAGAGGAAATGGTCATTTTCCCCAACATTGCCCCCTACGACAGCATCGGCGCCGTGGCCACATTCGGCCCCCGGCACTACGTCCCCATGACGGCGTTCACGCCGGCCCATATGGCGGGTGCGTTCGGCTTCGTCCACGACTTTTTCAGACGCGTGGCCGGATCCGGCCATGCGGAATCCGTCTACCATATCGTCAACTGGAACTACATGCCGCCGGCAGGCAGTTCGCTGATTCACCCCCATTTGCAGGTGTTCTCCACATCCACCGCTCCCAACCTCATGCGGCAGGAAATCGAAGCCTCCCGTGACTACAAGGACACCCATGGTTCCACTTACTGGGATGATCTGGTGGCAGCGGAAAAGGATGCCGGCCAGCGATACCTGGGCCAGATCGGCCGCACACACTGGTTGACCGCCTTTGCCCCCATGGGCGTTGCCGGCGATGTCCTGGCAGTGGTGGAAGAGGCCCGCTGCACCCTGGATCTGACCGCCGACGATCTCATGGACATGGCCACGGGCTTGGCCCGATTGATGGTCGAATACGACAAGATGGGGGTTTACAGCTTCAACATGAATTTCTTTACCGCCGCCTGGGGCGACGATCACTTCCGCTTTCACCTGCTCTTTTCGCCCCGCACCTTTTTCAACCAGAAGCTGGGCACTCCAGACATCGGCGCCCTGCGCAACCTGTTCAACGAAACCCTGTGCATGGCCTATCCAGAGGAAATCAACAGGCTGCTGAAGCGAGGCTTCTGACGCACCACCGCCATTTACAGGGAAAGGGAGCCGGAGGAATGACGTCCTGAACCGCAATAGCGAGCGAATTCCCCGCGGCGTGCCGCGGTGAATGTTCCATTTTTTTTCTTAGTTGTGAAAATTTATTCATAATTTCTTGCCTGCCGCCGAATCAAAAAAGTTTGTTTTAATACTGATTTCATTAAATATTTTTTATTTCTTCCAAAATTTGCACATTTATTGCTTTTAGACCTGATAGGTATTATTTTTCATGTGTCCTTCATAGACCGGTTGACGTCCGATCAGGCATGGGCAAAAGCAATTAACAAATTGGAATTAAACCAAACTTAGCGAGGAGGGACAAATGATCGATAGATTAGATACGCATCCGACGCCGCGAAACGTTAAGGATGTTGATCAGAGAAGTGGAAAAGACAGGCGAGAGATGCATACCATGCTCGACCCCGATAGAGACAAAAGGAAACAAAACAGGCGAAAAATAAGCCATCGAGGGGTCGCAAGGGATAGTTGACGCCTTTTTAGGTGTTTAACGCCTGAACATAAATGCCAGCGGTGGTCGTTACCGCAGCCGTTCAACGACACCGACCGGATAGAGGTTATTTCAATGCAACGCACCGATCGATCTTTCATAGAGAGACGGACCGGGAAAGACAGGAGACGTCTTTTCTCGATCAAAGGGCTGTTTCTGAACAAGCAGGATAGGCGCAGGTCCAATGAAAGACGGTCGGACAGCGAAAACCGTCAAAACTGGGTCCGTGTCAGCAAATGGTCCAGTGCGCCCCTGAGCCGACTAAAAATATCCAAATATCTACTGAAGGCATCCAAATCTGGATAGAGATTGGCCCTGCAAGGGTGCTTCCATGTGATGGCCATCGGATCAAACGCCTCCTGCTCGACTCTTCCTTATTGTGAAGTCTACCGATAAATCAATCCGGTCGAAGTTGGCCAAAATGGGAGATAACCACGATATACAGCCCCGACAGTGGCCAGCTTTTGGAGAAGGTAACACCGCTGATCAATCAATTGAAGATCAATATTACCCTCACGCCCAGAAACACCCAATCTCCCATAGACAAATTCTATAGGAAATCACGACCAAACATGCAGGAGAAGTGGTTCTGTAAGTCGGCAGCGGATTGGGCAACCTCAGATCGCTGCACCATCGGTTAGGTGGCCAAGGAGACGGGCCGTATCCGTTTGGAGAACGGTTCACTTACACCCTCACGGAGAATGGCCGCGTTGACATTTTCAAATCGAGATACGGATCCTGATGATATTAAGAATTCATGACCACCGCCGTTCTTTCCCCTTTTTTATCTCGGTCGGTGCGCTGATCCTCCTGTTACTTCCAGTCCTCCTGTTTCCCCCGGATCTTCGATCGGGAAAATGAATGGTCAAGTAGTATTGGCGTCTCTCGACACCTCGTCGTCTACCATTTTTTTCATAAGCAGGTATCATAACCACTCCTTTAATGCACAATGAAAAGGGTCGATCTATTAACCTAAGCACGGCATAGATTAGGATCAAACTCATTTGACGTTACGAACCCGTCAACATTTAAACGTCGTGTAGATCTATCCCAGGTAGAATTGACCCACCGCCTTGCGGTTCAACGCTTAGTTTTTCTTCTATCTTTTCGGCAAGATCACCTCTGCCACGGTTCCGAAGCGGTTCAATCAGCTCCCTATAGAAGGGCTGGCGTACACGGATGGTGATGCTGAAGGCGTCCAGCCAGGCCGGGTCGACGGCATCTTGCTCGAACGCCCGGGTCTTGTCCAGAAGGCCCATGGCCTCCAGCTCCAACATGGTGCGCACGCACTTCTCGCAACGGCCGCAGTTGAGTCTATCAGGCACGTTGGCCAGGCAGACACGGAAATTTTGAAAAGCTACATCCCAGCCGGCAACGATTTGAAGTTTTTCCATGCGGGACAGCCCTACATCGCGGTGGCGAATCTGAAGATCGGCGCTGCCGTACTCCGGGTCCAGCAGGGGGTGGGAGCCGCAGGGGTGCAAGTGGGGGATGTCATAGGAGGAGGCCAGCCAAGCCAGGTTGATGCGGGGGGAAAACGCGTGCACGGCGGCGGCCAGCACGGCGCCGAAAAACTGGTTGAGCCACAGATCGCGGTTGTCGCAGAGGTGGCGGATGTTGGTATAAATGGGAATGAGGGTCAGGCCGGCGTCGGCCGCTACGGGTCGCATGGCCGCCTTGGCTCGCTCGAACACATGGTATTTGGCGCCCCGCTCGATCACGCCGCCGATGTC
>NZ_JBFELV010000288.1:0-6277 GCF_041551955.1 Desulfosarcina sp. | reverse complement strand
TTTTGGTGAGCAGATGACAACGCCAATCGATACGGTTACCCTTTTTATGCTGGGCCTTTTGGGGACCGGCCATTGCATCGGCATGTGCGGGCCCCTGGTGGTGGCTCTTCCGGGGCAGACCGGACGGTTCTCGGCTCACCTGGCCTACCATGGCGGCCGCTTGGTCACTTATGGTGTCATCGGCGCTTCGATGGGCGCTGCCGGCGGCGGGCTGATTGGCCTGGCCTCGGCCGTCGGCGGCAACCCGATGGTCTGGGTAACCCGGGTGCAGGTGAGCATCAGCCTTCTGGCCGGCCTGTTTCTGCTGTTTTTCGGCCTGTCCCGCTTGGGATGGGTTGCCGAACCTAAATGGCTGGCCGTTGCCATGCCCAACCGGATGCCCGGTTGGCGGCGAATCATGTCCCGGACCCCCGCCATGCGAAGCAACCTGGATTTTTTCCTCACGGGATTGTTCCTGGGGGGCTTGCCCTGCGGGCTCTCCTATGCCGCTTTTGCCAAGGCGCTGTCCGGTGCCCAGATGCTGTCCGGGGCCCTGATGGCCCTGATTTTTGGTCTAGGCACCCTGCCGGGTTTGCTTGCAGTGGGTGCCGGGGCGGCCGTTTTTTTAAATCGATTCAGGCAGCAGGCGGATATTCTTGCCGGACTGATCATGATCGGCATGGCGGCCACCCTTATCGTCAAGGCTCTGGAGACGATCGTATAAGGCCGGATGCCAGCAACCGGATATACTTTGAAGAGGATTGATGGACTCAGATGCGTTGCCGATAGCCAAAAGGATCGATCCACACGGCCTGGCCACCGCCACCGTCGAAAGATAATACCTGTTATCTGGGATAGAGAGCAATTCATCATGTTGGGATCAACAACTACACATGGAGACAAGCATGGCCTTTCTGAAGATTGACGAAACCAAATGCAAACAGGACGGAATCTGTGCGGCCGAGTGCCCCAGGCGGATTATAACCCATAAAGATGACACGAGTTTCCCCCAAATTGCACCTGCGGATGAAGCCAACTGCATGGCCTGTGGACACTGCGTGGCCGTCTGCCCCCATGCTGCCTTAAGTGTGACCGGGGTGGACATACAAGACTGCCCGGAGATAGAAAAAGACTTGGTCCTGTCCTGGGATCAGGCCGAGCAATTCCTCCGGTCCCGGCGATCCATCCGCCGGTTCAAGGACAAAGTCATGGATCGAGAAACCCTGGTACACTTGATCGAGACGGCCCGTTACGCCCCTACGGCCAGCAACGCCCAGAACCTTCAATGGACGGTGATCGAAGGGCGGGACAAGTTGGAACCATTGTCCCGGGAAACCATCAACTGGATGGAACGGGTCATCGAAGCCCAACCTGACTCTCCAACTGCCGGCTACTTCCGTCCAGTGGTGGCCGGCTGGGCCACCGGGTATGACGGCATCCTGCGCACCGCCCAGACCCTCATTGTTGCCTCTGCTCCCAAAGAGAACGCCAACGGCTTGGTGGATTTGAGCATCGCCTTGGCTTATCTGGAACTGGCCGCCCTGCCCCTGGGCGTGGGCACTTGCTGGGCCGGGTTACTCCGCGGGGCCATGCTGGCCACCCCCGAGTTGGTGGAAACCATGGGCCTGCCCGAGGGGCACACTGGGTTCTATCCGATGATGATCGGATACCCCAAGTTTAAGTATCATCGGTTGCCAAAGAGAAAAGCGCCGGTGATTCACTGGAAGTAGTCAATCGTGGATCAGATAACGAACCCACATTATAGCGGTACGACCATTAGTCGTTAGAAAACAGGTTGAGCTCTTTGGGCCTGCCGGAACACTACGCGGTAAGAATCAGGCACGCTAATTCGGGAAGAATGGTCTCGCCTTCACCTCAGTCCTTAATCCTGCAGTCCCGCCTCCCGCAGTAACGGCAACAGGTGGGCCAGGCTATCTTTGCCGGCCGCTTCCGGTCGATCGGTGTAGGGGTAGAGTTCCAGGCTCATGTCATGCTGGTAACCCGACTGCTTCATGGCGGTGAAGACCGATGGAAAGTCGATGGCGCCCAGGCCGGCAATGAGATGGTTGTGCTCGCGGGTGGGGGCGATGTCTTCAATGTGAATGTGGCCGATCCAGGGGAACAGTTCTTCGAAGGCGGCGGCCGGGTCCTCGCCGGCGCAGTAGAAGTGGCCGATATCGAAGTTGATGCCCACCGCCGGCGCCTGAATCTCGGACACGAAGGGCTTGATCTCCGCGGTGCGCTCCATGAGCAGGTTCGGCTCGGGTTCGATGAGCAGCTGCACCCCCAATTCCTGTGCTTTGGGGATGACCTGGTCCATACCCTGGTGGAACAGGGTCAGGGCTTTTTTGCGGGTCATGCCGTTGGGCAGTGGTCCTCCCGGCGGCACCGAGATATTGCGGCACCCGATGAATGCGGCAATTTCCAGGCAGGCCAGGGTGTGGTCCACACGGATCCGTCGGCGGTCGGCCTCCGGCTCGATCCATGACGGCAGGTAAGTATCGCCCACCGCAAAAAGCGTGAAGCTGTTCAGGTTGGTGGGCTTCAGTCCGTTTTGCTCCAGCGAGGATTTCACTTGGGTCAGCGCAGCCTCGTCGTATTCGGGCGGGTAAAGGTGGGGCTGGTCGCACATGATTTCCACACCGGCAAAGCCCAGACGGGCAATCATGTCAAAGGAATCCAGTAGGGGATATTTAACGAAGGCGTTGGTGCTATAGCCAAAAATCATGGGGTATCCTCTCTCTGAAGGCTTTAGGAAAGCGCCCTTGGACTGTGTTATCGGTCGTCGCAGTATACCAAAATACGGCTTTCTCCCTCTAGCCTTGCCAAGAACGCTTTCTTAAATCCTGATACAGCGTAAAGTTGATTATATTCTATTGCCATCTATGTTGATGCGGGATTCGATCCGGGATTCCAGACTTTCCAGGGCGGCAAGCTGGTCTTCGAAGGTCAGCGGAGCGCTGTCACCCACGGGTTTTTTAAAATAAAACCCCAGGTCGGGAACGGGGCCGGCGAACCCGGCGATTTGGAGGGCGGCGGCCCATCGAGCCAGGTCCAGGGCCATGGGGGCGGCCAGGATGGAGTCCCGACCCTGCAGGTTGAGCCGCAGGCTCATGGGCATGCCGAAGATTCCCTTGAGGTCGATGACGTCCCAGGCCTCCTTGGCGTCGCCCCGAGGGGGGTAGTAGTCGATGTGGACCTTGTGGGCCGACCGGCCGTACCGTTCACCCACCGGGTAGCCGAGGATATCGTCCAGTAAATTGGTTTTGTTGGTCAGCTTGCCGCAGGCATGGTCCGGGTCCATCAGGTTCAGCCCATCTGCGTTGCCGAGGATGTTAAGGCTGTACCAACCGTCCACATACAGTCCCCGGGCCTTCAGGGCAGAGGCCAGGACCACCTTGAAATAGGTTTGGCCGGTCTTGCCGTCGCGCCCGGCGAGGGGAACCCCATTGGCTGCGGCAAGGCTACAGACGGCGGGCAGTTCCACTGTGTTGGGGGTGAAGTTGACCACAGGAATGCCGGCCTCGACAGCCGCGATCACGTAGGCCAGGTCGGGCAGGATTCGGGCATCGGGTCGGCTGAGGATTTGGTCGACGGTCGTGAAACGCGCTGGATCGGAGATGTCGCAGGCCGCCGGAAGCAGGTTGACCAATACGGGATGGGCACCCGGGCAACGCTTGCGGCATTGCTGAATATCCGCCTGCAGTTGTTTCACCTGGCTTGCAATGGAAAGCGCTGCGTCGGGGGCATCTAAAACGGGTATTTGTGCCAGACGGGACTCATGGGGCAGCCACATGCCCTCTGGCAGGACCCCGTGACGGGCGATGGCGCTGGTGAGATTATCGGCGGACGAATCCCAACCGGCCATGGCAACGGAGCGGCAATCGCCCAAAAAGGGAAATTTGCCAGCAGTGGTGAGGCCGGGCAGCACCAGCTGAGGATTTTCCTGCATGGCGGCAACGGCCGCCGCCAACGTGGTGCCAATGGCCCCTTTGGCGCCGGCAACCAGCAACAACAATTGGGATGGGTGATCTGACAGTCTGTCCATTGATATCGGTATTCCTTATCGGCAGGCCCGGGGGCCGGTATTTTTAAACCGTCGTACCATAAAGGGAAGGCCGTGCAAAGTCAAGGCATTGGGGCCATTTGGTGGATGTCGGAACAGATATGATCCGTCGGGAAAAAGGATGCTGATTGGTAGGCCTTTTTCGAGGATGGAAAAGGACCCCCGGCATGCGTGAGTGGTTCAATCCCCCGCCAACATCTCCTGGAATGTTGCCATGTGTTTTTTCTCTTCGAGAATGATCCGATCCAGTTGAGCGGCGATGGCCGCGTCATCGATGAAGGTTTTCAAAACCTCGTAAAATGCGATGGTGTCGTCTTCGAACCCGATGAAGGTGCGGAGCATTTGGTCGGGGGTGTCGATGGCCACAAAATCGACCTCCTGCAGGGAAAATGCCTGCCCCTGCACCACATCTTCCACCAGGGCCTGGCTGAATTCCGCCATCAGGTGGTGATCCTCATATTGGATCAATCGGCTTTTTAACTCGGTAAACCATCGGGCGTGGTCGTGCTCTTCCTGGGCGATCCAAGCCAGAAGGGTCTTTAACGCTTCATCCGATATATGCAGCCTGGCATCCCGGTAGGTTTTTTCGCCGTTTTTTTCCAGCCGGATGGCAATGTCCAGAATATCCTGGGAGCTAAACATAAACACTCCTCAACGTTCGCGTGGGTTCATTTTCTGTTCTATGATGTTCTCCATGGGCGCATTCTCCTGCCACCGCCGGCCTGTCAACACAAAATGGATTCCCGGATTCGGGCAGCTGCCACTCAGGTTAGATTAAATCCGGTCAGGTGTAAATACGGTGACCTCCGGTTTTGCATTCAGCAGCCGGTTGCGACGGTAGCGGAAAACGGGCTATCCGCCCGGGCTTTCGGCCGACACTCCGAAGCGGGCATTCAGGCGGGCAATGCGCTGTCAGCACCGGCCTTGAGCGCTCGGAGAGACGACTGCCGTCGATGGTTTTTCCCCTTGAGGCGATTTTCCAGAACGGATTCGACATCATGGGGGGTACAATATAGCAAATCGTGGCCGAAGGCGCCGCGTCGGGCGGTGGAAAGGGCGAACCCGAGCATGATCAGATTCACGGATCGCGGGTCGTCCATTTCTCGGGCAATTTGGTCTGCATCGAGATAATAGAGCGCAGCAGTCTCTTCAGTTGTCTGTGGCGCAGGTCCGTTGATCACGGCCCATCCACCTGGCTTGAGATAGCCGCCGTGCTGGACCAGGCTCTCTGCCTTCAGGGCAATCAGGCCATCGGCGTTTCCCGGGCTGATCAGCGGGCTGACGAAATCACCGATCTTTAAATGAGAGATCACCGTGCCGCCCCGTTGGGCCATTCCGTGTGTTTCGGAGGTAAAAACAGGAAGACCGTTTTGGATGGCCGCCTCAGCCAGCAGCCGGGTGATGAACAAAACGCCCTGCCCGCCCACGCCGCTGATTACGATTTGGTAGGTTGGTGCTGCTTGCATGACTTTTCTCAATTGTTCCCCATTAGGTTTTTAGCTTTATTACAATAAGGCATAAGGTTTGTTGAGTTCTGCCAATTTAAATAGATTTGCCGATCAAAGCAGAAACCAGAAACCGTGCATCCAAAAACCTTGACCCATCAACGGTGAACCCGGAACCCTAAGACCTTCCTACTATCGCTCCCTTGGGGCAGATGTCCAGACAAACGCCGCATCCGTTGCATGCCAGTGCGTCCACGACGGTGCGCTGGCCATTGTCAACGGCCACCAGGGCCGGGCACTCGAAATGCTGATGGCAGAAACCGCATCCATCGCAGTCCCCGGTCACCATGACCTCAATCGGGTCGGCTGCCTTTCCCTGGCGCGCGAGGTCGATGATGCAGGGGTGCCGGGCGATGACCACCGCCGGCCCGTCGCTGCGGCTGAAGTCCACCGCCGCTTTGACCATGGCGATAAACCCGCTGGTGTCATAGGGATCGCCGACTTCCAGAAAATTTACACCGCAGCCTTTGACCAGGGCTTCCATGTCCACTTTGACCAAGGTTCCCCCTGTGGCGCTTTTGCCCGTGGCCGGCGTTGGTTGGCTGCCGGTCATGGCCGTGGTGCCGTTGTCCAGGATTACCCGCACCATGCGCACGTTCTGGTTCACCGCGTCGATGAGGGCGGGCACCCCAGCGTGAAAGAAGGTGGAGTCGCCGATGGTGGCCACGATGTCGGGCCGCTTCTTTTCGTGTTTGTAGGCATGGTAAAATCCGGCGGCTTGGCTGAT
>NZ_JBFELV010000287.1:0-6322 GCF_041551955.1 Desulfosarcina sp. | reverse complement strand
TCCAAAGCGGAAAGTCGTTTCAAGATTTCATACCGAGGGACCTGATCCCGCTTCAACTGGGCGTATCTGCGGCAGAGCGCAGGGAAAGCCGTTTCCGCGTCTCCCAGAAAAAACAAATCAAAAAATAGGCATCATGGCTGACAGTCACGGCGATCCCGAGGCCATTGCGGCCGGTGCCCTTTTCCTGAAGCGGCAAGGCTGCACGGCCCTGTACCACCTGGGTGACATCTGCGATTCAAACCGCCGGGAAACCGCCGATGCCTGCGTGGCCAAGATGAAAGGCCTCAGCATCGCCGCCGTCAAAGGCAACAACGACCACACCCTGGCTGCCGATGCCCGGGGGCGGTCGGACGGCGGCATCCGACCGGCAACTATCGCCTTCCTGGAAAACCTTCCCCTTAGCCTTGAAGTCGCCGGTGCCAAACTGGTCCACTCGCGGCCCTTTGTGCGGCGGCTGGGTCTGTCGGCCATGATCGGCGTCATGGGCAGCCGCGAAGCCACATCCTTTTTCAGGGAGAACCCCGGTGGTCTGCTGTTTCGCGGGCACAGTCACAGGCCCGAAATGATCAGCGCCGAAAAAGACGGGATCCGGTTCTCCACCCTTCCCGCGGGGCAAGCGATTGAATTGACCGGTTACCGACCCTGCATCCTTACCTGCGGCGCCCTGACTTTAGGATTTGTCATGATCTGGGAGCCGGAAAGCGACCGGTTGACGTGCTGCGCCTTCAGATGAAAATCAAACCGTGCTTCATGCGACCCCAATGCCTGGAGGGTGCTCAAAGACAACCCCATGTTGGGAAAACAGGTGGCCGGCATCGGCGGCGGTTTCAGAAGCGTGGAGACCGCTCTGCTCGTGGCCGCCAATGGTACCCGGACCCTCCAGGTGCTATAATTTCTCATGGCCTGCTGAACAGGATGAGGAATGCAGCAACCTGGTCAATGTAAATATTATATTAAATACCAATTAGTTAAATAAGAATCTGCGGTTCTTTTTTATCTTGATGGCGGCAGGCGGATGAACAGATGGGAAGAACCCTCTGACTAAAAAGACATTGACTTGAAACACCTCTGAATTTATACATATTGAAACGCGCTGGTGTTCAACGCGTTTTTTATATTGATCCTTTCATTTAAAAGTAGCAGCACAGCCTAACCAGTGATTGGCGCCTACCCAATCCATAGCGCTGACCGTACATGCAGGACCATCCTACCCCCGCCGGGCCCGGCGCAATCATTTTGGCGGGGTCATGAGGGTCAGGATGTCCCGAATCAGCCGGCGGCAACTGATACATCGGAAGCGCGGGTCGATCATTGCCAGCAGATGCAAGCGATCGGATGTTAGCGCTTGCTTCGTTGCGTCCCATTTGCACCAACCATACGGTAAGACGTTCGCGTCTTTTGCGGGATCAACGCCCTGGACCATCGATCAGACGGTTTGCCAGTTAGACGATTTTCCATACATTTTTCTTTTTTCCTGATTGAACACTCCCCGCGGCAAGCCGCGAGGAATCTTCACCGGAAGGATAAAAACGCGATTTCCAGTTCGCTCGCTAACTCCGCCGCAAGCGGCGAGGAATGCGCTCGCTATCGCGGTTCATCTGATACCTCCATCTGCCTCCGAGCGTGGCGGATAAAATGGTTCGCCTTGAGTTGGAGAGACTTTGCGAACAACTGGTCGGTAATTTGTCAGTCGATTGGTCGGATGTTAACTCAAACCCCACGAAAGGAGTCAGGCCGAATGAAAAGACGTGATTTTATTAAAAAGGCAGGAGTCGGTACCGCGGCCGTGGCAGCCACAGCCATAAACGCGCCCTTTGTGCATGCGGCAAAGAAAACGACCATCAAGTGGCGGATGCAGACCTATGCCGGTCCCGCATTGGCAGAACACGTCGTCAAGCCGTCCATCGATGCGTTTAATAAAGCGGCCAACGGGGAGATGGTCATCGAGTTGTACAATGCCGATCAGCTGGTGCCCCACGGCGAGCTGTTCAGAGCCGTCTCGAAGGGGACGATCGACGCCGTTCAGAGCGACGACGACTCGATCGCAGCGCCTGTCGACGTATCGGTATTTGCCGCCTATTTCCCATTTGCATCACGCTACTCGCTCGATGTTCCCGTGCTGTGGAACTGGTACGGGCTCGATAAAATCTGGGAGGAAGCCTACGCGGAGGTGCCGGAAGTCACCTGGCTGAGCGCCGGCGCCTGGGACCCGTGCAATTTCGCCACCCGCAAGCCGATCCGCCACATGGAGGACTTTAAAGGGCTCAGGATGTACATGTTTCCCACCGGGGGCAAGTTCATGCAGCAATTCGGCGTCGTCCCCATGTCTCTTCCCTATGAAGACGTCCAGATGGCCCTTCAGACCGGTGAGCTGGACGGGGTGGCCTGGTCCGGGATCACCGAGGATTATACGGTCGGCTGGGCGGATGTCACCAAGTACTACCTGACCAATCCCATATCGGGTGCCTGGGCGGGCTCCTACTTTGCCAACACCAAGAAATGGGAAGCCCTGCCCGAACACCTCAAGACGCTGTTCAAGCTGTCCATGGACAGCTCACACTACTACAGACAGCATTGGTACTGGTGGGGGGAGGCGCACTATCGCACCAAGGGCGGCAAACTGGAGCTTACCTCCATCCCCAAAGAGGAGTGGAAGGTCGTGGAAGACGCCGCCCTGAAATACTGGGACGAAATTGCCGCCAAGAGCCCCAGGAATGCCAAAGTGGTCAGCATCCTCAAGGAATACGCCAAAACCATGGAAGCCGCCGGCCCCCCCTACCGGTACTAAGCAACCGGGGGCAAAACCTTATATAGCAAAAAGGGTCGCCGTCCCTGTCTTCGGCGCAGATCCGGACAGGGAAGGCGGGCCTCTCAAAAGGGTGTCGAAAAAAACATGCGCCAAGGCCAGGCAGGACGAAAATTTGTGTGAAATCGGCTTTTAATTGTGATAGATGATTCGGCTGAGCCAAAAATTGACCTCTCCCCGCGGCAATCCGCGGGGAGGGGTCACCGTAAGGATGAGAATCGATGTGCAGTTCGCTCGCTATCTCGGTTCACGCTGGCTGGCCAGGTGTGGGTATTTTCAACATCTTGCTATGACTCGGACTTGAAGGAACGATAGGCTGCTTCAAACCCCGTCCAACGTTCAGCAGCTCCTTTCCGCTCCGATTTAACAATCACAGACTGACCGTGTCTGCTGCGTTCTTTCATCATCGCCCACCGCGTCTCCCCAACGTGATTCGGTGATTCGGAATCAGCATACCCAGGCAGAGGGGTCGCTATGCCCAAAGTTATAAAAACCTTTGTGCGCACCATTGATGCAACGAACAAGGTAGTCGGCAAATTTTCCCAGTATCTGGTCTTCGTTATGATGGGCGTGCTGCTCTACGAGTCGATCTCCAGGACGCTCTTCAACCAACCCCACATATGGGTCGTGGAAATCGCCCAGTTCACCATGGCCGCGTACTACCTGCTTGGTGGTGGCTACTCCATGCTTCTCGACGGACATGTCAGAATGGATCTTCTCTATGGACGCTGGTCACCGAAGACTAGGGCGATCATGGACATGATTACCGCCGTGGTCCTGATCTTCTACCTGGTGCTTCTGCTTTACGGCGCCATTTCCAGCCTTGAATATGCCCTGCGATACGGGCAGGTCAACTATACCTCCTGGGCACCACCCCTGGCTCCCATCAAAATCATCATGACCATCGGCATCGTGCTGATGCTGTTGCAGGCGATCGCATTTTTCTTCAAAGACCTGGCAACGGCCAGAGGGGAGTCGATATAATGGGCCACGAACTGATCGCCCTGCTGATATTCACCTCCATGCTGCTCATGCTGCTCACCGGGCAACGTGTCTTCGCGGCCATCGGGGGTGTCGCCGCCCTGTTCGCCCTGCTCCTGTGGGGAGATGGCGGCATAGAGATGCCCTTCAATGCGAGCTTCGTTTTGTTGAACTGGTATCCGCTGCTCACTCTGCCGCTGTTCATCTATATGGGCTACATGTTTTCAGAGTCAGGCATTGCCAGCGACCTCTACCGCATGTTTCATGTCTGGATGGGCCCCCTCAACGGTGGGCTGGCCATCGGAACGATCGGCCTGATGACCGCCGTGGCGGCCATGAACGGGCTGAGTGTCGCCGGCATGGCCATCGGCGCCAGCATCGCCATGCCGGAAATGCTCAAGCGCAAGTATGACAAGGTCATGGTCACCGGCGTCATCCAGGCGGGCAGCTCGCTGGGCATCATGGTCCCGCCCAGCGTCGTCCTGGTGCTTTACGGAATGATCGCCAGACAGAATGTGGGCCGTCTGTGGCTGGCCGGTGTTTTTCCCGGCCTACTCCTGGCAGCCCTGTTCATCGCCTACATCACCATTCGATGCAAAATGAACCCGCAGCTGGGGCCGGCACTGCCCCTGGAAGAACGGCGGCTGATCGGCTGGGGGGAGAAGTTCCGGCTGTTAAAGGCAGGGATTATCCCGCTGGTGATTATCTTTTCCATGACCGGGCTGTTCCTGCTGGGCATCACCAGCCTCGTCGAGTGTTCGGCGGCGGGAGCGGCTGCAACGACGCTTGCCGCCGTGGTCAGGGGCCGCTTTACCCGCCAAGTGCTGGAGAACACCCTGCGCAATACGCTGAGTGTGAGCTGCATGTTCATGTGGGTTATCCTGGCGGCGCTCTGTTTCGGCGCCGTCTTCGACGGCCTGGGTGCCGTGCATGCAATCAAATCTCTGTTTCTCGACCGGTGGGGGCTCAGCCCGTGGGGCGTGCTGGTCATGATGCAGCTTTCCTACATCCTGATGGGCATGTTTCTGGACGATACGGCCATGCTCATCATCGTCGCCCCCCTTTACGTCCCCCTGGTGATCAACCTGGGTTTCGATCCCATCTGGTATGGCGTTCTCTATACGATCACCTGCCAGATTGCCTACATGACGCCGCCCTTCGGCTATAACCTGTTTCTGATGAAGGCCATGGCGCCGCCGGAGGTCACCCTAATGGATATCTACAACTCGATCGTGCCCTTTGTACTGGTCATGATTCTCGGCTTGGCCATTGTGATCATGTTTCCCCAGATCGCCCTGTGGCTGCCTGATTTGTATTTTGGAAAATAAAAAGGATTCATGTTATGCTTATTGCTCGGGTAACAGGACTGGTGGTCGCAACCATGAAGCACGAATCGCTGGTCGGTAGCAAGCTTCTGATTGTGCAGGAAACCGACGTGGCCGGCAAATCTATAGGCCAACCCATGGTTGCCGTCGATGCGGTGGATGCCGGGGAAGGTGACCTGGTGCTGGTGACTCAGGGGTCCGGGGCCCGCCAGACGGATATCACCCTGGATCGGCCGGTAGACAATGTCATCATGGCCATCGTCGACACCTTGCAGTCCAATGGGAAGGTGACTTTTCGCAAGAGTCGGTAATATCCATCCCAAAGAGGCATCTCGTGGCCCAGTTCTGTGTTCTCGCGATTTTGAAATCCTCGACGTAGCGCTGCTACGCCTGCGGTTTCCAAATCGCTGCGGCCTTGATCTGGACCACAATCTACCGCTTTGGAATGAACATTATTGGACGGGAAACCATTGAATGGGAAAAGGCAACCATGAAATGCTCAGCGTGGGGATTGACGTGGGCACCACGACCACGCAGATTGTCTTCTCCAGGTTGACCCTGGCCGGGGGAGCCGTGGGCGGTTCGACGCCGCTGGCCCGGTCGCCGATAAGCCTGTCCCGCATGGCCGGCATCGTTGACAAGGAGGTGGTATACCGCAGTGGGATGCATTTCACACCCTTGGCCGGACCGGATGTCATCGATGCCTCCGCCCTTGAACAGATTTTGCGTCATGAGTATCGGCAGGCCGGCATTCTACCCGAACAGGTTGAAACCGGCGCGGTGATCATTACCGGCGAAACCGCCAAGAAGCGCAACGCCGACGTGATCCTGGACGCACTCTCGGCGCTGGCCGGAGACTTTGTGGTCACCGTGGCCGGACCGCACCTGGAATCGATGATCTCCGGAAAAGGATCCGGGGCCGAGACCTTCTCCCGGGAACACTTCACCACGGTCACCAACGTGGATATCGGCGGCGGATCGGCCAACAGCGCCATTTTCCGCCAGGGCCGGATGATTGGCGCCGCGGCAATGAACTATGGCGGGCGCATTCTGGAATTGGACCCGACCAGCGGTGGGATCCACTTGGCGTCTCCGTACCCCTGGGCCACCGCATGGTTGATGGATGGCGCCAGCAGGCTCCAGAAGCTCGCCGCAATCATCACCCCGGCGGCGAACCCGAGCGACGCGTCCAGGCAGCGGCGCGACACCT
>NZ_JBFELV010000286.1:0-6343 GCF_041551955.1 Desulfosarcina sp. | reverse complement strand
GCCGGCGACTTGTTCAAGATGTACCAGCGATACGCCGATGCCCGGGGGTGGAAAGTGGATGTGATCGACCATCATACCACCGGTGTGGGGGGGCTCAAAGAGATCATTGCCAACGTCAACGGTAAAGGCGCCTACAGCCGTCTGAAGTTTGAAAGCGGCACTCATCGGGTTCAACGGGTGCCCACCACCGAGACCCAAGGACGGATTCATACGTCCGCCGTGACGGTGGCCGTGCTGCCCGAGGCGGAGGAGATCGAAGTCAATATCGATGCCAATGATCTGAAAGTGGATGTTTTTCGATCCTCCGGACCCGGCGGGCAGTCGGTCAATACCACTGATTCGGCGGTGCGCATCACCCACCTGCCGTCCGGGCTGGTGGTGACCTGCCAAGACGAAAAGTCCCAACACAAGAACAAGGCCAAGGCGCTGAAAGTGCTTCGTTCCCGCCTGTTGGACGAGATGGTCAGGGAACAGGACGAGGAGCGCTCCCAGAATCGAAGAAGCCAGGTAGGCAGCGGCGACCGCAGCGAGCGGATAAGAACCTACAATTTCCCCCAGGGGCGGGTCACCGACCACCGAATCGGGTTGACCCTGTATCGCCTGGAATCGATCCTCCAGGGCGATGTGGACGAGGTCATCGACCCCCTGATCACCCACTACCAGAGTCAGGCGCTCCAGCATGCCGAACGCGTCGACGGATAAACCGTCACCCTGGACCTCCCTGGACCTGGTAAAATGGGCGGCCGGGTATTTCAGGGACCGCCATATTGAAAGCGCCCGCAGCGAGGCGGAAATCCTGTTGGCCCATGCCTTGAAGACGCGGCGCATCGACCTCTATCTGAACCACGACCAGCCCTTGTGTAAAAATGAACTCAAGCGCTTCAAATCCTTGATCAAAAGACGGGTGGACGGTGAACCCGTGGCCTATATCACCGGCACCCGGGAATTCTGGTCCCTGGCGCTGGCGGTCAATCCATCAGTGCTGATCCCCCGGCCGGAAACCGAATGCCTGGTGGAAGCGGTGCTGCCCTTTTTAGACGGTCGCGCCGGATCGATGAAGCGGGTATTGGAGATGGGGGCCGGGTCCGGTGCCATCAGCATCGCCCTGGCCCATGAGCATCCCGAGCATCGTTACGTGGCCATGGACCGGTCTGCGGCCGCCGTGCAAACGGCCCGGCAGAATGCACGGACGCACCAGGTGGACCATCGAATCGACTGGTTCTGCGGAGACTGGGATGCGGCCCTCGCGCCGGATCGGGGGATCTTCGACCTGATTGTTTCCAATCCGCCCTATATCCGCAGCCGCGATATCGACGGTCTTCAACCGGAAATCCGCAATCACGAACCCCGGATGGCCCTGGATGGAGACGGCGACGGCCTGGGGTGCATTCGACACATCATCGCGTCAGCCCACCGGTATCTGAGAAATGGCGGCCTGATTGCGCTGGAGATGGGCCATGACCAGAAAAACGATGTCCAGGCCATTGCCGGAGAGGTGGGGACATACAGTGCACCGCAAATCATCAAGGACTACAGCGGACACGACCGGGTTGCGGTGATGGTTAAAAAAGGCTTGTGGCCCCACACTAATTTTGTTATTTAAACTCGTTTTAAAACCACACGTTCGTGGACTTGATCCCGGTGCTTTCATTGGAAAGTCGGATTCAGGGATGAAGCGGGCGAAGGAAAAACCAAACCAAAGGAGAAAACAGTGGCTTACGTAACCATGAAAGAACTGCTGGAAGCCGGTGTCCATTTCGGTCACCAGACCAAACGCTGGAACCCCAAGATGAAACCTTACATTTTCGGGGCCAGAAACGGCATTTACATCATCGATCTGCAAAAAACCGTGAGGATGTTTCGGGATGCCTACGACTTCATCGTGGACACGGCAGCGTCCGGGAAATCGGTCCTGTTCGTGGGCACGAAGAAACAGGCCCGTGAATCCATTTACGAAGAGGCAAACCGGGCAGAAATGTTTTATGTGCAGAACCGCTGGCTGGGTGGCATGCTGACGAATTTTCAGACCATCAAGAAAAGCGTCGACCGCCTGAACTACCTCAACACCATCGAAAACGATGGCTCCATCAGCTTGTTCCCCAAAAAAGAACGCCTGAAACTGGGTAAGGAACGCTTGAAACTGGACAGCACGTTGGGCGGTATCCGCACCATGACCAAGCTGCCCGGCGCTATGGTGGTCATCGATCCGGGCAACGAAGCCATTGCCGTGCGCGAGGGGCGGCGCCTGGGCATCCCCATCGTGGCCATCGTCGACACCAACTGCGACCCCGACCTGATCGATCACGTGATTCCCGGCAATGACGACGCCATTCGGGCCATTCGACTGGTTACCTCGAAAATGGCCGATGCCTGTATCGAGGGCAAGGATCGATATAATGAGCGCCAGCAGGCAAAAGCAGACAAGGGTGAGGTGGAAACCGAACTGGAGAGCGCCGCGGCAGAACTCAAGCCCGGTGAACGCAAAGTGATCTCCGATGGCACGGACGGGCCGGTGGTCGAAATAATCCGCAAAGGCACTGTCCCTGCCGAAAATATTGAACCTACAGGGGAAGCCGCGCCTACAGACGCCGCATCCCCAGAAGCTGAATCGACGGGAGAATAATTCACATGGCAGGTATCAGTGCAGCAATGGTCAAAGAACTCCGGGAAAAGTCCGGTGCCGGTATCATGGATTGTAAAACAGCCCTGGGTGAGTGTGATGGTGACCTTGAAAAAGCCATCGATTTTCTGAGAAAAAAAGGAATTGCCACCGCAGCCAAACGGGCCGGCCGGGCCACTTCCGAGGGCACCATACAGTCATACATTCATATGGGCGGCAAGATCGGCGTCATGGTGGAAGTCAACTGCGAAACCGATTTTGTGGCCAAGACGGATGATTTCAACGAATTCGCCAAGAATCTCGCCATGCATATCGCCGCCACCAATCCGGTGGGCATTTTACCTGAAGACGTCCCCCAGGCGGTGGTCGACCGGGAACGGGAGATCTACAAGGCCCAGGTGCTTGAGATGGGCAAGCCCGAGCAGATGGTCGAAAAGATTGCCGAGGGCAAGCTGAACAAGTTCTTCAAAGACAGCTGCCTGATGAACCAGCAGTACGTCAAGGAGCCGGATAAGACCATCGCCGACTACCTCAACGAGGTGATTGCCAGAACCGGTGAGAAAATTAGCATTAAACGGTTCTCCAGATTTCAAATCGGAACGGAATAGCCTTGACAGCCAAATTCCAACGGATCCTGCTCAAGCTGAGTGGTGAATCCCTGATGGGCGATCAGGGCTTCGGCATCTGCCCCAGCATGCTCGCTTACGTCGCCGAGGAGGTCCGCTCCATCGTTGACCTGGATGTGCAATTGGCCATTGTGGTCGGCGGCGGAAATATTTTTCGCGGTGTGGCGGCCGGTTCCTTCGGCATGGAGCGGACGTCGGCCGATCACATGGGCATGCTGGCCACAGTGCTCAACAGCCTGGCACTGCAGGATGCGCTGGAGAAGCGTGGCATTCAGACTCGGGTGCAGACGGCCATCTCCATGCATGAGGTGGCCGAACCGTATATCCTCCGCCGGGCCCTGCGGCATTTGGAAAAAGGACGGGTGGTCATTTTCGCCGCCGGTTCCGGAAATCCCTATTTCACCACCGACACGGCAGCGGTTCTGCGTGCCAAGGAAATTCATGCGGAGATCTTGCTCAAGGCCACCAAGGTCAACGGGCTGTATGACGCCGATCCCGAACGCCATACAGACGCCCGGTTCATCAAGACCATCAGCTACATGGAAGTGCTTGAAAGGCAGCTTCGGGTCATGGACATGACGGCCATTTCCCTGGCCATGGACAATCAGCTGCCTTTGATGGTGTTCAACCTGAAAGAAAAGGGGAATATTCAAAAGGTGGTCAGCGGAGAAGACGTCGGAACCCTTATCGGCGGATGAATTCCTGGTTGACCTGAATTAGGATCACTTTCAGAAAGTCCACCGCTGCGCACGCAAAAGACGCAGAGAGATGATAACGTGCTATACTCACCTCAACCTCTGCGATATCGGTGGACGCTGCGGTTGAATAAAACCGGAACGCAGAAATTTTAATAAAACCATTCATAACGCGCCACCTACCAACGAGGTGACCCAGCCATGATAGAATCTACACTTCAGGAAACCAAAGACCGGATGGGCAAAACCATCACCGATCTAAAAAACGAACTCAAGCGGGTAAGGACCGGACGGGCGTCGCTGTCTCTCTTGGACGGTATCCGGGTGGACTACTACGGCACGCAGACCCAACTGAACCAGATGGCGTCGCTGTCAGTGCCCGAAAGCCGCCTGATCGTCATTCAACCATGGGATGTTTCCGCTATCAAGGAGATCGAAAAAGCCATTTTAAAATCCGATCTTGGCCTGACCCCGTCCAGTGACGGCAAACTGATCCGCATTGCCATTCCGCCGCTGACCGAGGAGCGCCGCAAAGAACTCGTCAAGGTGGTCAGCAAGATGTGTGAGGAGCACAAGATCGCCGCTCGCAACATCCGTCGAGATTCCAACGAACTGCTCAAGGGGTTTAAAAAGGACGGCGATATTTCGGAAGACGATGCCTTCAAGGCCCAGGACGGTGTCCAGAAGATCACCGACGAGTATATCAACCGCATCGACGAGATATACAAAGACAAAGAGAAAGAGATCCTTGAATTCTAGTTCATCCTCTTCAACGCGGAATGAACTCGACCCCGACCGGATGCCCAAACACATTGCCATCATCATGGACGGCAATGGCCGCTGGGCCAAAAAACGCCTGCTGAACCGCATTAACGGGCATGAAAAAGGGGCGGACGCCGTGCGGACCATCGTGCAGACCGCCCGCAAGCTAAACATCGCTGTGCTTACCCTCTACGCCTTCTCCACCGAAAACTGGCAGCGACCCCAACCTGAAATTTCGGGACTCATGCTGCTGCTTCGGCGCTTTTTGGCGTCTGAACGCCAAACGATGATCGACAATGAGATCCGGCTCAACACCATCGGTCAGATTGACCGCCTGCCTCAAGCGGTCCGCGACAGCCTGGAGGCGGTCATGGATGCCACCGCAACCAATCAGAAGATGGTCTTGAACCTGGCACTCAGTTACGGGGCCCGTGCAGAAATCGTCGAGATGGTCCAACAGATCGCTTCCAAAGCCCGGCAGGGCGTCGTCGAACCGGAGGCGATAACGCCCGAAACCGTTGCCGATCACCTGTACACCCACGGGATGCCTGACGTCGACCTGTTGATCCGGACCAGCGGTGAAATGCGCATCAGCAATTTCCTGCTCTGGCAGATCGCTTATTCGGAAATCTTTTTTACACCGACCCTCTGGCCCGATTTCGGTGAAGATGAATTCGTGGCGATCCTCAAGGATTATCAGCATCGGGAACGCCGTTTCGGGGCGGTACCGTCAACTTAACCAGGACCGCAACGGTTCCCAAACCAAATGAATTGGAAGCAATAAATTGCATGCACCCAATCCTAAATGACAAATAACAAATATCAATTTTCAAGTAAATTCCAATTTCCAAGAGTCAATTTTCAAGAATGAAATAAAAACCAATTGTTTGCTATCATCGATTTTTTGAATCAGTTTGGAATTTTGATTTTTGGTTGTTGTAATTTATTTGTCATTTGATTTTTGGTCATTGTGGTTTATCGACTGGTTTCTTGTTTTCCAACAAAAAAAAATACGAATTCAGGATCAAGATACGAAACGCCCATGCACCTGAAACGCTGGATCACCGGAATTGTCGCCCTGCCGATCATCTACCTGCTGGTTTCAGCAGGCGGTATGGTCTTCGGCCTGTTGATTGCAGCCGTCAGCCTGGTGACCCTGTGGGAGTATTACCGGGCGGTCTTCAAACCCGGCGCCGACGGTCCCATGCGACTGATTCCATTGCTCGGGCTCTGCCTGTCTCCGGTTATCGTCTGGTCGGTATACCAGGGCAAGATGGTCCATGCGCCGTTGATTCTTGCCGTGGACCTGGTGGTTGTGGCCGGGTTGACCCTGCCCCTTTTCAAGAACGATCCCCAGGCCCCCCACCTGGCGGCCAAGCAGTTGTTGGGGCTGGTCTATATTCCCGTTTTTCTGTCTTTTTTGGTCCTCATCCGCTTCGGGGAGAACGGCGCCGGCTGGATATTCTGGATCCTTTGCATCGTTGCCGCCGGTGACACCGGTGCCTTCTATTCAGGCACCTATTTGGGTCGCCACAAGCTTTGCCCCTGGGTCAGTCCCAAAAAAACCATCGAGGGCAGCATGGGTGGGCTGGCTGCTAATGTCGGGGTGGCCCTGCTGTTTAAAGTGATTCTGCTGCCAT
>NZ_JBFELV010000285.1:0-6367 GCF_041551955.1 Desulfosarcina sp. | reverse complement strand
CAGAGCGGGGCCATCGACATTCTTTCCGGCCGCGAACTGGACATTAAGTCCATTGAAATCGAAGACGAAAACTAACGGTTGCGCAGGAAGCCCGATATCTGCGCTACGCTTCATTCTTCGTCACTGCGGAGCAGCTTCATGTACACCTCGCTCCTCGGGACTCGCAAGCCTTGATCTCGGGTTTCCTACGCAACTGTTTGAAATATGAATCATTAATAGCTAATTAAGGATCAATTATGTGGTTTTTCACCAATCGCACAACCCAACGCTATCATCACGATCATAAAAAACACGGCCCCCACGATGGTCGCCATGACCATGGCCATGACGTGGCGTCCCGCAAATCGGGAACCCGTGAAATCAAGGTGGTTCGTCGGGTGCTTGATGCCAATGACGTCATGGCGGAGCGCATGCGCACCGTTTTTGCCGAGAAAAAGGTCTTCGTGCTCAACATGATGAGTTCACCGGGCTCCGGCAAAACCACCACGCTGCAAAAGACCCTGGCTCACATCATGCCCAACCTGCGCTGCGCGGTGATCGTGGGCGACATCTGCACCACCCACGATGCCGACCGGTTGGCCCAGTCCGGCGCGCCGGTGACCCAGATCAACACCGACGCCTTCGGGGGCGACTGCCACCTGGCGGCCCACGTGGTGGAACGGGCCGTGGCCGACCTGGACCTGGACGCCATCGACTTGCTCGTCGTGGAGAATATCGGCAACCTGGTCTGCCCGGCCGAGTTCGACATCGGCGAAGACAAGCGTGTGGTGGTGCTGTCGGTCACCGAGGGCGAGGACAAACCGGCCAAGTACCCGCTGATGTTCCGGCAGTGCGACGCCACCTTGCTCAACAAGATCGACCTGCTGCCCTACCTGGATTTCGACATGGATCTGGCCCGCTCGTCCATCGCCAAGATCCACCCCGGCATGCCGGTATTCGAGATCTCGGCCAAGACCGAAGCTGGATTCGACGGTTGGATCGCCTGGATCGAGGCGGCCGTCGACGCTAAAAAAAAGTCGTGAATTGCCCCCATGGCTTTTTTCACCGCATCCTATTTTCTTGACGATCGCCTCCAGAGTGATAAGACTTCATGGGGTGCTTACAATATGCCAACCCAATTCTAATGAAGTCTCCGGTGGTCACGCCGCATGAACACTAAATCGGTTGTCCCCATTGCCATTCGCTGGCCCTTACTTATTTCTTTCAGTTGTGTTCTGCTGACGGAGATCCTGGCACGCCCGCATCTTCAGGATGTCGGACTCTGGGTCATCGAACAACCCCTGCAGCTGGCGCTCAACCTGTTGGCGGTTGTTCTGGTTATGTGCCTGTGGGTCGCGATCACCGGTCGACGGTGGACCGGGATTATTATCGGCACGGGCCTGATGCTGTTCATGGCGCTGGTAAACGCCGTGAAACTGACTGCGCTGCAAACGCCCTTTTTCGCTTGGGACCTGATGTATGCGCGCCAGATGCTGGCCTTGGGCGAGGCCTTGATGTCCGGCTTTACGTTTGGTTGGATTCTGCTGGCGCTGCTGATATTGCTCTGCATAGGTTCCTGGTGGCTGCAGCGGAAACGCAATGGCCGCGTATCCATGAAAATGCGCGCAGCCCTCATGGCCATGGCGCTGGGCGGTTTGGGACTTTTCTTCACCGACTTGCGGACCCATCTGCCGGGGATGTGGCGGGTGCAAAACATTGCCTGGGAACAGCCGGTCAATTACCGGACCAACGGTTTTTTCCTGGCATTTTCCATGAATGTCTCGCCGATGTTAATCCATCAACCGGAGGACTACGGAGAAGCGCTGGTCAACCGGCTGCTCGTGCACAACGAAGAACTGCGCCAGGCGCCGATCATAAATCGCGGAAAACCGGTCAGTTTAGTCATCTTGATGAGTGAATCGTTCTCCGACCTTTTCGGCATGCCTTTTCAGACATCCGAAAATCCGTGGGAAAACCTGCAACGGCTATCCGCCCATCATCCCTCGTTTACGCTAATCTCACCCACGGTAGCCGGGAACACCAGCTTGGTCGAGTTCGAGGCCCTCACGGGCTTGAGCCATGCGTTGCTGCCCAGCGGGTCCGTCCCCTATGACCATTACCTGCAGCATCCGGTTCCCTCCATCGCTTCGATTCTCCGTGACCGGGGATATCAGACCCTTGCCGTGCACCCTTATGAACCCTGGTTCTGGAACCGCACCGAAGCCTACCGCAATCTGGGTTTCGACCGGTTCGTATCCATCGACGACTTCGAGAATCCGGTGAAGCGGGGGTTGTTCATCTCCGACGAATCGATGGTGGACAAGATGATCGAACTCATCGATGCCGTCAAAGAGCCCTACTTTATGCATGCCATCTCCATGCAGAACCATGGACCCCACGATCATCAGCGTTACCAGGACGACATCGTTCGGGTGGAGGGTGACTTTCCGCCCCATCTGCTGGAGTCGCTGTCGGCCTTCCTGACCGGTGTGCGGGATGCCGATCGGCAGCTGGCCCGATTCCTGAAATATCTGGAAAGCAGACCCGAACCGGTCATCTGCGTCTTTTTTGGCGATCACCAACCGGCCTTGGGGTGGGAGCTGCTGGCCCATTCGAGCGACGGCAGCATGTCCGAAACCGAAAGGGACTACCGCATGGCAACCGTACCGGGTCTGGTGTGGGCCAACAAGCCGAATCTGTTGGACGCCCTGGACATTCCGAAAAGGTTCAGCCCGTCGCACCTACCGGGTCTGCTGCTGCATCAGATGGGGATTGAATTGCCGGGCCATTTTTATCATCTGTGGCAAGGTATTCAGGATTATTCGGTGCTTCATCGCCGGTTCGTCGGGAGCCCTGAGGGAAATCTGAAATCCTTCAAACAAGTCAGTTCATCCCCCTGGATCAAGGATCTCGAGATACTGCAGTACGATGTCTTATTTGGAAAGGGATACTCGACCGATTATCCGGCGTACCCACCTCAACCAGACAAAGAGCCGGCTGCTTCGCTGGTCACGCACCGCCCACCAGAAATCGTCGATTCAAAAAGCCGTGCTGCTTCGAGCAAGGAGAAGCTCTAACCTTGCGAAACCAGACAAAGGCGCGGCCACGAAATAGAAGCCCGCGTGGGCGGTGGGTTCAACCTGCCGCCCACGTTCTTTTTCAAGCGCGTTGCGCCTGTTGCCAGAAGGGCGACATCTGGCGCAGGCGTTCGATGATTGGCGGCATCTTGTCGATGACGAAGTCGATCTCTTCTTCGGTGTTGTATATGCTCAGACTATAGCGGATGGAGCCGTGGGCCGCGGTGAAGGGCACGCCCATGGCCCGCAGCACGTGGGATGGCTCCAATGATCCGGAGGTGCAGGCAGAACCGGAGGAGGCACAGATGCCGTACTGGTCCATCAGCAGTAGGATGCCTTCCCCTTCGATGAACTCGAAAGCGATGCTGGTGGTGTTGGGCAGGCGGTTGTCCGGATCCCCGTTGACCATGCTGTTGGGCACGCGTTTGAGCAGTTCGGTCTCCAGTTTGTCCCGCAGCGCCCGCACCCGCGTATTCTCGTCATTCAAGTATTCCATGGCCAGTTGGGCGGCACGGCCCATACCGATGATGGAGGCGCTGTTCTCGGTGCCTGCCCGGCGCCCCCCTTCCTGATGCCCCCCCATGAGAAAGGGAGCGAATTTGGTTCCCTTACGGATGTAGAGAACGCCGATGCCTTTTGGTGCGTGCAGCTTGTGTCCGGAGACGGACAGCATGTCGATGGCAGAGTCGGCCATGTTGATCGGAATCTTGCCCACCGCCTGGACCGCATCGGTGTGAAAGACGATGCCTCGCTCGCGCACCGTTTTGGCAAGCTCCTCGACGGGAAAAATCGTTCCGGTTTCATTGTTAGCCCACATGACGCTGACGATAGCCGTATCGTCGGACAGTTTCTTGTACAGATAATCCAAATCCAGGCGCCCCTGCCGGTCCACCGGTACAAAGGTGACCCGATAGCCGTTCTTGGCCAGGTGTTCACCCAGGTTTTTTACCGCCGGGTGCTCCACGCGGGTGGTGATGATATGTTTTTTCTCCGGGTGGGCCCGAATGGCTGCGTGAATGGCCGTGCTGTCACTTTCGGTGCCGCAGCTCGTGAACAGGATCTCTTCGGGCTGCGCCCCCAGCAAGGTGGCCACATGTTCACGGGCCGCCTTGAGCTTGGCGCCCACGTTGCCGCCGAATGCATGCATACTGGACGGGTTGCCGTAGAGGTCGGAAAAGTAGGGCAGCATCTCCTGCACCACCTCAGGTGCGACGCGGGTGGTGGCGTTATTGTCCATGTAAATGGGTTTCATCCGCTACACCTCCTCGACGACCAGCTCCTGGGAAACCAATTCCTTGAGTTTGGTTTCCACGTAATGTTTCAGGGTAATCTGGGATTTGCTGCACGAAGCACAGGTGCCCCGCAGTTTCACCATCACCCGGTTGCCGTCCACATCCACCAACTCGATATCCCCGCCGTCCTGGTTCAGGGCCGGTTTGATTTCGCGCTCCAGGGTGGCGTCGATCATCTTGATTTTTTGGATGTTGGTCAGCGCTTCGGGTTTTTTGGCGGCCCGGGGGGTGTTGCCCAAAACCGTATCGATGATGAACTGGATTTTGTCGTGGCAGTTGCCACAGCCCCCGCCGGCCTTCACATAATCGGTGACGTCCTCAATGCTGGTCAGGCCGTTTTCCCTCACGGCCCGCTCGATCTGCACATCGGACACGCCGAAGCACTCGCAGACGATCTCGCCTTCGATCTTTTTCTCGGCTTCACCGCGATAGTATGCGATGGCCTTTTCCATGGCGTCCCGACCCATGACCGAACAGTGCATCTTCTCTTTGGGCAGGCCGCCTAAGTAATCGGCAATGTCATCGTTGGTGACCTTGGCCGCCTCCTGGAGGGTCATACCCTTGATCATCTCCGTCAGTGCCGACGAGGAGGCGATGGCGCTGGCACAACCAAAGGTCTGAAATTTCGCGTCTGCAATCCGTTCGTCGTCGCCCAACTTGAAGGTCAATTTGAGCGCGTCACCGCATGAGAGGGAGCCCACCTCACCGATTCCGTCGAAATCGTCGATAAAGCCGACATTCCGCGGGTTGAGAAAATGATCCTTCGTTTTTTCCGTATAATCCCACATGTTGTCCTCCAGGTTGAATGGGGTACTGTCAAATCGTTTCCGTCGCAGGGTTCACGGCGAAGCAAAACACCGCCCGTTTATGTTGCACGCTATACGATAAGCACGATCTTTCAAAAAAAAAGTCGTGACCTTGCCGTTTTTCTATGACAGAATTTTAAACCATCGAAAAGCCAAAAGGCTGTATAAAAAAGCGCTTTTAAGGGTCAAGGCAAAAAGGGAGGCACTGTCATGAATCTGAGGAAATCCGTCTTTTCCGGAAGCTGGTATCCAGCGGACCGACAGGCCTGTGAAGACCAGATCCAGCAGTTTCTCGAAGCGGGCAAAAACCAGTCTGTATCCTTTGCCACCCCCATAGGAGGCATCGTTCCCCACGCCGGCTGGTTCTTCTCCGGCAGCATCGCCTGCAACGTGATTCACCGGCTGGCCCGGGCCGTATCTCCGGATGTGGTCGTTGTGTTCGGCATGCACCTGCACAGCGGTTCTCCGCGCACGATCATGCCCGAGGGCGAATGGGAGACCCCCTTTGGTCCAATCGCGGTGGACACGGCCTTGGCCGGCGAATTGACCCGCCGGTACGCCTTTCACACGGAAACCCCCACCCGCTTCCAACAGGACAACACCATCGAACTTCAAATGCCCTTTATCCGCTATTTTTTCAAGCACGCCCGGGTCGTGGCCATGGGCGTGCCGCCGACGGCCGAAACCCTGGTGCTTGCCAATTCAGTGGTCGAGACGGCCCGGGAACTGGGTCTCAGCATGGCCGTCATCGGGTCAACGGATCTGACCCACTACGGCCCCAACTATGGTTTCACCGCAAAGGGCGCCGGTTCAAGAGCTGTGGAGTGGGTGCGCGACGAAAACGATCGGCGCGTGATCGATGCCATGATCCGCATGGACCCGGAAGCGGTAATCCGCGAGGGCCTTGCCAATGACAATGCCTGCTGTTGCGGGGCCGCCGCCGCCGCCATCGCCGTCGGCAAGGCCTTGGGTGCCCAAAAGGCCCACCAGCTGGCCTACGCCACCAGTTACGAGAAAAGTCCGGGAGACAGTTTCGTGGGGTATGTGGGGATGCTTTTTTGAAACGGGTCCAAGGGGTCAAGTGTGGCACCAAGAATTGGAGCGTCTTAAAGCCAGCCTGTCAAAAGTAATCCGGATGCTGTGTGCTTGGATACGGTCGCCGGGAAAAAGACCCTCGACCCCTTGAATCCTGGACTCCTTGAACCCTTCGTTT
>NZ_JBFELV010000284.1:0-6519 GCF_041551955.1 Desulfosarcina sp. | reverse complement strand
TGATGAGGTTTATAAATAGTGTTTGAACGGGTACTGGGGTTTTTTAGGCTGGCATGATCGTTTTTAGCAAACCATCCAAAGGGATTGAACTGTGTGAAGACAGTCCTAAATTCAGATAAATACACAACGATCCGATCTGTAACATGGCGGTATCAAATGACTCCGAATACGCTTACCATTTTCATATTGCCATGATAATATCATTATTTTCAAAGTTGAAAATCGTTACCTATTAAAGGATAATGAACTCGTAAAATGTCTAAATTTCAGGCATTTTTTCATTCCCGCGAAAACGGGAATCAAGAAAATTCGAATAGTTATAGATTCCCGCCTCGTGGAAATGACACATTCGGGACTTTTTACGAGGCCATCAAAGAATAGAGGTCGATCCAATTCCCATAACCATGCTCGCATTCGTCAGAAACCGCCCTAACCACTATATAGGCCGATAGCTTTAACGACAAGACCGCCTGCCAGCCAAATAGCGGCGAGTACGGAGAGGGCCTGAAGAATCCGGACGGTCAACGACGCTTCCGCGTCGCTGTGATGGTGGTCATTCCCCGCTTGTTGGCGCCACCAGAGCCAACCGAGCACTGCGCTCGAAACGATGAAAGGTATATGGAGCACCAAACCGTAGTTCAGTTTGAAAAACGATCTGTTAGTGATCGCTTTTCCCCCGCTACTGTCGGGCAATAGGTCCAAGAGTTGGAAGCCATAGTGCATCAGCAGCGAGGTGATCACCAAACACGACAGCAGCAGTCCCATGATGTACAGTGCCATCTTCCAGCCATAATATTCGGCGTTTATCCTTAGCACCGGCAACACAACCAGATCAGAGAAAATGAACGCCATCACGCCAGCGAAAATAACGCCGCGATCATATAAAAGCGCTGCCAAAGGGATGTTGCCCATCGAGCCAATGAAGGTGAAGAAGGCCGAAAGCCCAGAGGGCCATCCAGAAGAAGCCAACGCTCGTCCAGGCCGCATCGACCCATGATTGCAGGAAAAGATTCATGATTTTCAGTCTCCGGTTTTTCTTTCAGGCAACCCACGCCATGTCGAAGAATACTACCTCGCGAGAATTATAAGTTATATATTCCGATAATCTTAGAACGATCTGCGCCCGGTTGCCGAATGCGTTTTGAGCATTCGAGTTTTATCGCTTATCCCACACCCATTGTACTCAAAAGGCGAAGCGAATCCCTGTCACAAAGAACAGCTGCTCGGTGTCTGCTCCGGTAGACTTGGCGATGTTGTCGGTTTCGCCGACAAGAAACCGGTATCGGAGGCCGATGTAGGGAGCCAGTTGGCGCTTGATTTCATAGCGCAGTCGCATATCGAGATTGACATCGGTCATACCTGCTCCAAGATTTCGCTCCGAGATGTCCTGAAACGCGAAGCCAAGTTCAGTGCGGGGCTGAAGCACCAGCCGCTGGGTAAGGCGCAGGTCGTACTCGGCTTCGAGTTCAAACGTCACATCACCGTCCTCGGAGATGTATAGTGAGTTGTCCAGCTCGAACTTGTAGGGTGCCAGCCCCTGAAGACCGATCACGCCGGACCAGCGATCTTCATAATCATTCGGGTTCCAACCGTTCGCGTACTGCGCCCCGATTTGAAAGTTCCAAAACGGCGAGATCAGGCGGGCGTATAGCAGGTCGGTTTCGGTCTCGCCTTCATCAGGTCCCTCGAAGATAGCCTCACCCTCGTTTTTCCACCAGAACTTGTTGAAGTCGCCGCCGATCCATCCCTGCGCCTTCCAGCCGAGCTGGTCGGGTGTACCGTCGGCGGATAGGCGATACTCCAACTGTTCAAAAAGCGTGAAGACATACAACTGATCATCGGGGACGGGTTCGGGAAAATCATCCGGCGGCGGGCTGGCCGAGTAGTCAAGTACCTCGTCCAGTGTCATACCTTCTGGCAGCGGCGGCGCTTCGCCTCCCGGGAACGGCGAAGGCTGACTTTCGTGTTGCGCGGCCGATTCCTGGTGCATCGGGCGATTCGCGGCGATCGGCAGGTTCGATTCTTCCTGGGCAAAAGACGGTACGTTCAGTGCGATGATGGTCGCCACAAGTATGCTTTGAAGTTTAAGCGTCGACATCGATGGGGCCTCCTTTCAGCGAGCGGACCACAGCAACGGTACGGAACATGCCCGCTTCCATATGGTAGAGTATATGGCAGTGAAACGCCCACTGACCCGGCGCATCAACGGTGATGTCCACGGTCAGCAATTCAGATGGCTGGACATTGATCGTATGCTTGCGGGGATTGTCATCCAGCGTGCCGCCTGCGTAGAGGTCCATCCACATACCGTGTAGGTGAATCGGATGGCTCATCATCGTGTCGTTGATCATGTTAATCCGCAGACGTTCGCCATACTGAAAACTGATCATGTCCGACTCGGACCATTTCTTACCGTCGAACCCCCAGATGTATTTGTGCATGTTGCCGGTAAGGTGCAGGTCGAATTGGCGCGTGGGCGGCCGCCGGCCGTACGGCCGATCCAGAGCACGCAACTGGCTGTAAGTCAGAACCCGCCAGCCGTCGTCTCCGAGCCCCGCGCCGGGGTAGTCGAGTCGCCGGTAGGCCGTCTGGGCCATGGTAATACTGGCCGGGCCATGATGGTCCGGACCGTGCGCGATGCGATCGGGCAGATTTTCGGTGGGCAGTTCGCTGCCGATGGTCGCATGGTGCGGCTTGTCGGCCATGTTGTGCTCGTCAGGCATCGACATGTCGTGATCCATTCCGCCCTTTCCGTTGTCTTGCATGCTCTGCATACCCCCGTGCATCATCATGCCCATGTCGGCCATCGTCAGCATGGGCCGGTGTCGCTGCATCGGCACGGCGGCAGACATTCCCTCGCGTGGCGCCAGCGTGCCTCTTGCATACCCGCTGCGGTCCATCGTCTCAGCGAAAAGCGTGTACGCCCGATCATCCGGCGGCGTTACCACCACGTCGTATGTCTCGGCCACGCCGATGCGAAGCTCGTCGGTCTCCACCGGCTTGACGTTCTGCCCGTCGGCCTGCACGACCGTCATCGGCAAGCCGGGAATCCGGAAGTCATAGAAGGTCAGTGCCGAGGCATTGACGATTCGAAGTCGCACCTTTTGGCCGGCTCTGGCAACAAATGTCGGGTTCTCGTGCGCCGCCTTGCCATTCATCAGGTAAGTGTATGTCGCTCCCGTGACGTCGGCGATGTCGGTCGGGTCCATGCGCATTCGATCCCACGCCAACCATTTGCCGACCGCCTCGGTCAGCGACATGCCGGTCGCACTGATCTGGTCGTCAAGGTTGGACAGGGTCGGGCGCTGGAAGTTGTAATAGCCCTCCATGGTCTTGAGCTTCCACAGCACGCGATGAGGATTCTCGAACGTCCAGTCGGACAGGATGATCGAATGCTCCACGTCGTAGTCGACCGGATCGGGTTCAGCCGGTTCGAGGATGAGTTGGCCGTAATGCCCGAGCTGCTCCTGCATGCCTGAGTGGCTATGATACCAGTATGTGCCATTCTGGCGGACGCGGTAGCGGTAGGTGAAGGTTTCGCCTGGAGGAATTCCGGCGAAGCTGATGCCCGGCACCCCATCCATGGTAAACGGGAGCAGGATGCCGTGCCAATGGATCGAGGTCGATTCCGACAGGCGATTGTGAACGCGGATCAGCGCGTTCTTGCCCTCCTGCATGCGAATAACCGGGCCGGGGATCGAGCCGTTGATGGCGATACCGCGGCCGGGGCGACCTCCTACAAGCATGTCGCGGTTTTCGATATAGAGGTCGATGCCGCCGGCTGCGGTAGCGTCCAACGCACCGAACTGGCCTGCCCTCTCGATCCCGGGACGTGCGGCCCAAGCCGATCCAATTAAAGACAAGTAGCCGGTCAGGGCAGCCGAACCCGTCGTCGTGAGAAATCGGCGCCGTGTCATGGTGCCCAGCGGATGATTTCCGGGATAATATTTCAATTTAATCTCCTTTTGCATGGAGTGAATAACAGCCTGATTCAGCGGCTGGAAAGCTTGCAGTCCACTGAAATCAGCGATCAACCAATTTAAATGCAACACCGAAATAGATAGAAAGTTTGCTTGTATATTCGCATCGCTACAGCTTAACCCGCCTCAGTCGAAGGGCATTGCCCACCACGGATACCGAACTCAGACTCATAGCCGCTGCGGCAATCATCGGCGATAGCAACAAACCAAAAAGCGGATAAAGGACCCCTGCGGCGATGGGAACACCGAGTGCATTATAGAAAAACGCGAAAAACAGGTTTTGTTTGATGTTACGCATAGTGGCCTTGGAAAGCATTATGGCTCTGACAATTCCCCGAAGATCTCCTTTGACCAGCGTCACGCTCGCGCTCTCCATGGCCACATCAGTGCCAGTCCCCATGGCGATGCCGACCTGGGCCTGCGCCAATGCTGGAGCGTCATTGATCCCGTCGCCGGCCATGGCGACGATGTTACCTTGATCCTGGAGACGTTTGACGGCATTGGCCTTGTCTTCGGGCATTACTTCGGCGACAACGTCGTCGATCCCCAGCTTCTTGGCAACAGCAGCCGCAGTGACCTCACTGTCACCGGTGAGCATAACGATACGGATGCCTTCCTCGTGGAGCTTTTCCATGGCTTCGGAGGTCGTTTCCTTGATTGGGTCGGACACGCTGACGATCCCCGCAGCCTCACCATCGATGGCCACGAACATGGCTGTCTTACCTTCATCGCGCAGTTTCCGGACCTCGTTGTCCAAGTTGTCGGGAACAACCTCGAATTCCTCGAGCAGTCTTCGATTTCCCAGCAGCACTTTTTTTGCGTCTATAATTCCGGAAACCCCTTTACCGGTGTGGGAAGCGAAATCTTCCGCCTTTTTCAAATCCACCCCACGATCCTCGGCACCAGATACGATGGCGGCGGCCAGCGGATGCTCGCTGCTGCGTTCCAGACCGCCGGCATAGGCGAGCAGATCCTTTTCGTTCCACCCGTCGGCAACGATGACGTCTGTCAGCTTCGGCTTACCCTCGGTAAGGGTTCCGGTTTTGTCTACCACAAGGGTGTCAACCATGCGCATCGTCTCGATGGCCTCGGCGTTTTTAAACAGGACACCCAACATGGCACCTTTTCCGGTGGCCACCATGATCGACATGGGGGTGGCAAGACCCAATGCACAGGGGCAGGCGATGATCAGCACCGACACGGCCGCTATCAGAGCGTAGGCCATGCTGGGTTTCGGTCCAACCCACGACCACACCAGAAAGGAGACGACCGCAATGCCGATGACCGCCGGAACGAAATAGGCGGCGACGACATCGGCTAGTTTCTGAATGGGGGCCCGGCTCCGTTGGGCCTCGGCCACCATCTTGACGATCTGGGACAATACGGTGTCCGTACCGACCTTCTCCGCCCGGATGACCAGTGCCCCTTTATCGTTGACCGTGGCCCCGATCACCGAATCGCCCTCTTTTTTTTCGATGGGTATCGGTTCTCCCGTGATCATCGACTCATCTACGTTGCTTTTACCCTCGATCACCGTGCCGTCCACCGGTACTTTCTCACCAGGCCGTACCCTCAGCCGGTCATCTACCCGGATTTCGTCCAAGGGCACGTCCTTTTCTGTACCGTCTTCCTCAATGCGCCGTGCGGTCTTGGGCGCCAGCCCGAGCAACGCTTTGATGGCGGCGCCAGTGCGGCTGCGCGCCCTTTGTTCGAGCATCTGGCCGAGCAACACCAGGGTGACGATCACCGCTGATGCCTCGAAATAGACCCCCACTGTGCCGTCATCCGCCCTGAAAGCACCAGGGAAAATATCAGGAAACATTACCGCCACGACGCTGTATACATAGGCTACGGCGGTACCCAGACCGATGAGGGTAAACATGTTCAGATTCCAGGAAACGACTGACTTCCAGGCCCGCACGTAAAATACCCATCCTGCCCACAACACCACCGGCGTGGCCAACGCGAATTCTGCCCAGTGTAGAAAAACGCTTCCGAAGACCTGCTCCAAATTGCCCAGACCAAAGAAATCCCTCATGGCGATGATCATCACCGGCAGCGAAAGTGCCGCCGAAAACCAGAAGCGGTTGCGCATGAACCGGTATTCATGGCTCTCTTCCTCGTCAGTCGCCATGGTTTTCGGTTCCAGGGACATGCCGCACTTAGGGCATTCCCCCGGGTCATCCTGAACTACCTCGGGATGCATCGGACACGTGTATTGCACCTTTTCTGATTGGATGGCGGGTGTGTCTGGCTCTAACGCCATACCACACCTGGGGCAGTCTCCTGGGCCGTTCTGGCGGATTTCCGGATGCATGGGGCAGGTGTAGACGGCACCCTTTGCGCTAACCGCTTCCGAGGCTCTACGTTTGCTCTCTGCCTCAGAAGACAGATAACCATCCGGCTCCGCCTTGAACTTTTCCAGGCAGTGGTCACTACAAAAATAAAAAGTTGTTCCCTCGTGATCGTGGGGGATGTACTCGTCAGGCGATTTGGTGCTCATACCACAAACCGGATCGGTTACCTTCTCTTCAACTGC
>NZ_JBFELV010000283.1:0-6527 GCF_041551955.1 Desulfosarcina sp. | reverse complement strand
TACGCGCTTCAGAAATATATGGATTGGCTGAGAAAATACGCCCCTCCGGGCAGCTTGGGCATGGATTTTTACACCTATCTGCCATTTCTGGCCAACGGCAGCGTGGCCCAGCAGATCTTCTGGTACACAGCCTTTTTGCCCAGCATGGTCGAACCGGGTCCCACGGTGAATGAGGACGGTACACCCAAATGGCGCATGGCCCCCTCACCCCATGGCCCCTACTGGGAAGAGGGCATGAAGCTGGGCTATCAGGATTGCGGCTCTTGGACGTTTATGAAGAGCACGCCGCTCGAGCGCCGCAAGGCGGCCTGGCTGTTTGCCCAGTTCTGCGTGGCCAAGACCACCTCGCTTAAAAAAGCCCATGTGGGGTTGACCCCTATCCGCGACAGCGACATCAATCATGCATCCTTCACCGAACGGGCGCCCAAACTGGGCGGTCTGGTGGAATTCTACCGCAGCCCGGCCCGCGTGGCCTGGACGCCGACCGGCGTCAATGTACCCGACTATCCGAAACTGGCCCAGTTGTGGTGGCAGAACATCGGCGAGGCGGTTTCCGGCGAAGTCACCGTGGATACGGCCATGGACAACTTGGCCAAAGAGATGGACCGGGTATTGGAGCGCATCGCCCGATCCAAGACCCAGGGTGAGTGCGGCCCCCAGCTGAATCCGGAGAAAGATGAAGCCTACTGGCTGAACCAAACCGGATCCCCCAAAGCCAAGCTGGCCAACGAAAAACCCAAAGGGGAAACAGTCGATTACGACAAACTGATCGAGGCCTGGCGCGCAGGAAAGGTGAAATAACCCAACGCGATACCTAAAACGACACACCTGGGGCCGGCCCGTTTCTGGACCGGCCCCATTCATTTAAAAACGCCTGTCCGAGTCCCGTATCGGCTGTACCGTCAGCCTTTCCATGGTTGGACAAAAGGGTTGCCATCATCCCGTCGGTAAACGTTTGGCGCCGGGATTACCGTTTGACTTTGGCCACGGCCTTGGTTACATACGGCCCAACCAAGGAACGATCAGGAAAGGACACGTCATGAACGATGCAGATAACACCGCTTGTATCTCGCCGGTGCGCTTAGGATACGGCAGCCAGTTCAAATTTAAATGCCACCCGGGCGTATCGTGCTTTACCATGTGCTGCCGGGGCATCAACATCATTCTCACGCCCTACGATATCCTCCAGATGAAAAACCGGTTGGGCCTCTCTTCCCGGGAATTTCTGGCGATTTACACCGTACCCCACCTGCTGGAAAAGACCGATCTGCCCATGGTCACGCTCAAGCTGCTCGACGACGAGCGCGAATCCTGTCCCTTCGTCAAGGACAAAGAGGGATGCATCATCTATAAGGATCGTCCCACGTCCTGCCGCTATTATCCATTGGGCACGGCAACCCTCCAGCACAAGGATGGGGCTGACGACGAGGGGTTTTTCTTTTTCATCAACGAGCCCCACTGCAAAGGCTTCGAGGAGGACGGCGATTGGACGGTAGCCGAGTGGCGGGAAGATCAAGAGGTGGATCTGCGGGACGACATCAACCGAGAGTGGACGGATCTGGTGGTGCGGAAACGCTCTTTTCCACCGAGCATCAAGCTGACGGATAAGGCAAAACAAATGTTTTTCATGGTCAGCTACGACATCGACAAATTCAAGCAGTTTGTCTTTGAAAGTTCATTTTTAAAGCGCGTCGAGGTAGACGCCGCCACCGTGGAAAAAATAAAAAAGGATGAAATCGAACTGCTCAAGTTCGGGCTGAAATGGCTAAAAGGTATTCTGTTTAGAGAAACGGATCCCGAACAGCAGGCGTCGAATTTCACAGACAAAGAAAATCCCGCCTGAAAAAACGGTTATTGTGCTTCTAAATCAATCCGCCCGCCCTGATCTATTCAGGGTGAGCGGTTTCGTTTAAGAGGCGTTCAACGGATCGAAAACGCCGGCCAAGGCCGAAAGATACCCGTTTCGGAGGGGCGATGATTAATACGTCGGGTAGTACAACCCTTCCAACAGCCGTTCATCGTTGAGCCGCGCATCGATGTCCACATCGAAGCATTCCGCCAGCGGCGAAAAAAGCTCCGGATTTTTCGATTGAACTGTCTTGGCGATGTTGACCACCACGTCCAGGCCAGCCCGGCTCATTTTACCGAGCGGCGGGCGGCAGGGTCCCGAAGGCATTCCCAGCAGCTGCATCAGCGTCTTCAAGGCCAGCGGATTCCGTGCCCGGCAAACCACGTCGCCGTATGGGGATTTTTCCACGGTTTTCACCGTCACCAACCCGAACAGCGGTGCCAGGGCCTCGGCCAACGCTGTCGCCTGGTCGAAGGCTTTGTGTGTCAACAGGCGAACCAGATCGCTCATGGCCTTGGGGACGATATTGGAAACCACTGAAATCACCCCTGCCGCGGCAATTTCCGGATCGGTCATCATTTCAACCGTCATCCCGTCGTCGCCGGAAAGGATGGTGAATTCGGGGCCGCAGCATTGGCGGGTTCGCCGCATGTTGCCAAGATCTCCCGTGGCCTCCTTGACCGTATTCACGTTGGGATGCGCCTTGAACAGCAAGGCCAGGTCTTCGGGAAGCAGCTGGGCGCCGGTGCGCCCCGGGATGACATAGGGAATGATGGATAAATCGGGAAAGGCCGCAGCCACCGGTGACAGATATTCTTTCCTGATCTCAAGCGAACTGGGACCGTTATAGTAGGGGTCCACCAATAGCACCCCATCGACGCCCGCCTCGGCGGCATGGCGCGTGGCGGACAGGGCCTCTTTGGTGTTGTTGCTGCCCGCCCCGGCGATGCACAGGCATTTGCCCTTGGCATGCTGCGAAATGATCTGCACCACCCGGTGGTGCTCCTGCCAGGCCAGGGTGGGGCTTTCACCGGTGGTGCCCACGGCAAGAAGGCCGGTGATGCCGTTTTGAATCTGAAAATCGGCGAGGCGGGTGAGCCCCGTTTCATCGACTGCCGCGCCGTCGAAAGGCGTTACCATCGCGGTATAACATCCTGAATTCATGCTACCTCCTGAAAATGTCACCTTTTTAAAAAACACTAAGGAAGTTAGGGTTTTATGTCAAGGGAAAAGCGGCTTTGCCGCGATTATTTTCCTTGACACGGACAGACAGTCACGTTACCCATTTTGGTTTCAAAGGAAATTACTATCGGTGAGACCACCGGAAAAGGATGTGAACATGGAAAAAGCACCCAATGCAGAAGCGTTCATTGACCAGCAGAAAAAAGCCATCGCCTCAAACCCCGACTGCGGCACCTCCCACTACAACCTGGGCGTCGCCCTGCTGGGCCAGGGAAAGATCGAAGAAGCCGAGAAATCCCTGTTTACGGCCATCGAGTGCAGCCCCGGCCTGGCCGAAGCCTACGTTCAATTAGGCGGCATTTGCCTGAAACGCGGCGACATGGATGGCTGCCTGGACTGGAACCAGCGGGCCGTCAAAGCCAAACCCGGCTTTTCCGAAGGATGGGGAAACATCGGCTTTGTCCTGCTTCAGCAGGGTGATGTAGAAGGCGCCATCAAAGCCCTGGAAAAGGCCACCATGTTCAATTTCCGGTTTATCCAGGCCTTTGCCACCCTGGCCAACGCCTACCTGATGAACGGCCAGGTCAAGGAGAGCATCGAGACCAACCTGAAGGCCTTGAAGCTCTCTCCGGAGTTTGCCGTTGCGCACAACAACCTGGCCATCGCCTACCTGGAAGACGGGCAGCCGGCACTTGCCGTGGAACACGCCGAAAAAGCGATTAACCTGGGCTATGAGGTGGCACCGGAAATCCTGAAAGAACTGGAATCCTTCCGCGCCTGATCGAATCCGTCGGACATCCGGACCGCGCCTGCCGAAGGTCCGGACGCGCGACAACATTGACCCATTCCGGTAATGTCCGCCCCATGTCGACCGTATCTTGCTTTCTATCCACAACCGATCACCCGATTGATCGGGACCACCCTTTGTGGCATCGCCCGCTGCCCGACAATCGGCATTCCACAGCAAAAAAACCCGACTGTGTCGATACCGCGGCCGTTACCTATGGCCGGTATTTTTCAGCGGTCTCCAACTTTTGTACAGCCGGCGGCTGGGACAGGATCCTAACGGCCGCTTCCCGCCAATTAAATCAGCCTGTCGTTGAACAAGATCTGGGGGACCTGAATATTTTCTTGGAAAAGCACGGGGCCTTTTACCACCCGGCCCGGCTCCAGGTGGCGGTCAAGGACTGGACGGTTTCCTTTGTGGTCAACGTGGCGGTTTCCAGCCACGGGCGGAAAGCCTTTGCCCGCGAGGTCAAGGCACTGGAACATCTCAACGCCCAGCGGCCTTTTGGCTGGTTTCCCCGGGTCTACAGCTTCACGCCAGACGAACTGCCCATGTTCCTGGGGGACTGGTTTGAGGGATTCCATGAATTTCACCTGACCCGACGATCCGACAACGATAAAGCGGCCATCGTTGTCTGGGATGGGGCCGCTCCCCCTTGCCTGCTTTCAGAAACGCAGGCGGCCGGTCTGTACCGCAATACCGCCATGATCCTGACCGCCTGCTACGATCCGATCACTTCAAGCCAGATCTTTCCCTGGCATCATGCCGCCGGCGACTTTGTGGTCCGGGTCGCAGGAGAGGGCGTAGCCGTCAGACTGATCACGGTCAGGGATTATGTTTCCATTCCCGACAGCACCGATGAACCGGACGACGAACGGTCGATTTTGGAGGCCCTGGTGGTTTTTTTCATCCACCTGTCCCTGCGCATACGCTTGGACCGTCTCGACGGGGTAGGAGAGATGGCCTGGGCATCGGACCGCTGCCTGGCGCCCATGGTCGACGGTTTTTTCATGGGGCTGGACCTGACCGCCCGCATGAACGGTTTTCCGGAAACCGTTCCCGATACGTTCCGTCATTTTTTCAACCACCATGACGATGATGCCCTTCGAAACATGGCTCGCCGGGTCACCGAGACTTTTTTTGATCGGCGGACTGAAGAACACCGTCTCATCGCCCGCCACCTGGCCCGTCACATGCAGAGCCTTCGCCGACTGTTGTCGGGTTGACGACAAGGCCTGCTGAAACCGCCGACAGGAGGCCCCGCACAAGCGGATGATGGCCACAGTGTTCAGTCGATTAAAAACGGAGCTCGAACACCACATGGAGAGATGGTGGCGATAAGGTGCACAACATTTTGTATGAAGGCCCAACCACGAATGGCACCTGCAGCTTAACTGCGCGAAACCAGGCTTTTTTATTGACAAGCCCCATGATTAATTCTATATCTGCTCCTTGCAGTTTTAATGATGAAAACCAAGTGATTTCAACAATCCCGACAATATATGAAAAAAAATTCGAGAGGAGGTGACTTTTAACCCCCCCGTCGGGGACGGTTCTTATTTTATTGGCAGGTTGGTTTAATATCAATTTAAATGGAGGTAAAAGATGGCAAAGCATGCAACCCCTTTGTTGGACCAGCTTGAGTCCGGTCCGTGGCCGAGCTTCGTGTCGGACCTGAAGCAGGAAGCCGCGCACAGGGCCAAGAACCCGAACAACGTAGAATTTCAGGTCGCCCAGGACTGTGTGGAAGACATTCTGGGCGTATTGGAGCTCTCTTTCAAACACGGCCGGACCCATTGGAAACACGGCGGTATCGTGGGTGTGTTCGGATACGGCGGCGGCGTTATCGGCCGCTACTGCGACCAGCCTGAAAAATTTCCCGGCGTGGCTCACTTTCACACCATGCGCGTCGCCCAGCCCGGCGGTAAATACTACACCACCGACTTTCTGAAAAAACTCTGCGACCTGTGGGAATTCCGCGGCTCCGGCATCACCAACATGCACGGCTCCACCGGTGACATCATCTTCATCGGAACCTCCACCAAGCAGCTGGAAGAGATTTTCTTCGAACTGACCCACAACATGGGCCAGGACCTGGGCGGCTCCGGCTCCAACCTGCGCACCCCGTCCGACTGTATCGGCTCTTCGCGCTGTGAATACTCCTGCTACGACACCCAGGCCATCTGCTACGACCTGACCCAGGAGTACCAGGACGAACTGCACCGACCGGCCTTCCCCTATAAGTTCAAGTTCAAGTTCGACGGCTGCCCCAACTGCTGCGTGGCCTCCATCGCCCGGGCGGACATCTCCTTCGTGGGGACCTGGAAAGACGACATCAAAATCGATCAGGAAGCCGTCGCCGGCTACATCGGCGGTGAATTCCCCCCCAACGGCGGCGCTCACAGCGGCCGCGACTGGGGCAAGTTCGACATCCAAAAAGAGGTCATCGGCCTGTGCCCCACCGAGTGCATGTGGATGGACGGCGGCAAGCTGAAGATCGACAACAAAGAGTGCACGCGCTGCATGCACTGCATCAACGTCATGCCTCGGGCCCTGCACATCGGTGACGACCGCGGCCTCTCCATGCTGGTCGGCGCCAAGGCGCCGATTCTCGATGGTGCCCAGATGGGCTCACTGCTGGTCCCCTTTATCAAGGCGGAAGACCCCTATGATGAAATCAAAGAGGTTATCGAGAAGATCTGGGATTGG
>NZ_JBFELV010000282.1:0-6570 GCF_041551955.1 Desulfosarcina sp. | reverse complement strand
CCTGAAAAAGTCTGGCCTGGCCGGTTTTTCCTGGATATTGAAATCGTGCATCATAGTCGGGAAAGACATGGGGGCAGTTTCGCCTGACCATGCGGTAAAGAGATGCCTTGCATCCCTGGGGAAGAATGACGGCATCGGCGACGACGATGGCCGCCAGATCGTTTTCGTCCGGATCCCTGCCGGCACAAAGCAGATTGCTGTCGGCCTCGAAGCAGGGGTGAAAAGAGAGAATCATCAGTACCCGAATTTGCGCAATGCTTTGGTGTCCCGGGTCCAGTTTTTCTGAACCCGCACAAAGAGTTTAAGGAAGACTTTGGCGCCAAGCATCTCCTCGATATCCAGCCTGGCCGCCTCGCCAATCTGCTTTAACTTGGTCCCCTGCCTACCGATAACGATGCCCTTTTGAGAGTCCCGTTCCACGTGGATGGTGGCATGAATTCGAATCAGTGAACCTTTTTTCTCCTCCTTGAAAGAATCGATGGTAACTGCCACGGCGTAGGGAACTTCCTGGCCGGTAAGCCGGATGGCCTTTTCCCGGACCATTTCGGCGGCAATGAACCGCGCCGGCAGGTCCGTCAAGCTCTCCGGTGGAAAAAAAGGCGCCCCGGCAGGAAGGAGCGCCTCCATGGCATCCATCAACCGGTCCACCTGTTCGCCGGTTTTGGCGCTGATGGGAACGACGGCGGTAAAAGGGATCAACCCGGACCAGCGTTCGATCAGGGACAGCAGGGCGGGGCGCTGAACCTGGTCGATCTTGTTGAGGGCCAGCAGCACCGGGAGTCGCTGCTGGGTAAGCTTGTCCAGCAGCAGCCGTTCCGACGGTTCGTCCGGGGTCTGAGCATCCACCACCAGAAGCACAAGATCCACTTCCGACAGGGTAGACAGGGCGGCATCGACGATTCGGGCATTGAGCGGGGTCCTGGCCCGGTGAATACCCGGTGTGTCCAGAAAAACCATCTGAGACCCCGTCCGGTGCGCCACGCCAAGGATCCGATTACGGGTCGTCTGGGGCTTTTTGGAGGTAATGGAAATTTTCTGGCCCAACAACCGGTTGAGCAGGGTGGACTTTCCCGCATTGGGTGCGCCGAGAATGGCCACAAAGCCGGATCTAAACGCGTGGTTGGGGTCAGGTTTGTCTGTGGTGTTCATCAAGGACGGCCCTTTCTATGGCCGACCAGACCTCCGGTTTTCCCAGCCGTGTCTTGGCGGAGAAAAGGATCAGGGCGGCTTCGTCCACATCGATGGCGGCGCCGATGGCCTGCCGTTGTTTTTTTTGAGCGGACTTGGAAAGCTTGTCCGCCTTGGTCAGCACAAAAATAGGCGTTCTGTGATAATGCACCAGCCAGTCGATGAAGTTTTGTTCCTCGATGCCCGGAGTCCGGCGGACGTCCATGATCAAGACCACCGCCCTCAGGGTTTCACGGCCTTTGAGATAGGTCTCGATCATGGGTCCCCAATTGCGTTTCACCGATGCGGGAACCCTGGCGTAACCATATCCGGGCAAGTCCACCAGCGAAACCCGGTCGTTGACCGTAAAAAAATTTATCAGCTGGGTTCGACCGGGCGTGGAGCTTGTTTTTACCAACCGCTTTCTGTTGACCAGGGTGTTGATCAACGAGGATTTTCCGACGTTGGAGCGCCCGGCGAAGGCCGCCTCAGGGTATCGGGCCTCGGGATATTGGGACGGTTTAACCGCACTGGTGACAAAGTCTGCCGATTTAACAATCATGCCGCTGATCCCGGTTCATCGATCCACCTTTAGATACGCCTCCAGGCGGTTCATGCCTTCGGCGATGTTTTCCATGGAGTTGGCGTAGGAAAAACGCAGGTATCCCTGGCCGTGCTGTCCAAAATCAATGCCGGGCGTCACCCCCACGCAGGCCTTTTCCAGGATGTCAAATGCCAGGGCGTAGGAATCTTCCGAGATGTGCCGGGCGTTGGCAAAGACATAGAACGCGCCGGTGGGTTCCACGGTGATGCCCAGCCCCATTTCCCTGAGCCGTCGGATCATGAAGATCCGTCGCTGGTTGTAAATGCGCTTCATCCGTGCCACGTCTTCCCCGGATTCCCTCAAGGCGGCAATGCCCGCCTTTTGAATCATGGCATTGGCCGAAATGAAAAAGTTCTGCTGCACTTTTTGAATGGGGCGGATGAACGCCTTGGGTGCGATGAGGTAGCCCAATCGCAGGCCGGTCATGGCAAATAGTTTGGAAAACCCGTTGAGCACGAACGCCCGGTCCGTGAACTCGAGGATCGAATGCTCTTTTCCTTCATACACCAACCCGTGGTAGATCTCGTCTGAGACGATCCAGGGCGGCATGCCGGCGATGGCTTCCATCCGTGACTTGGAGAGCAGGTTTCCCGTGGGGTTGGAGGGAGAGTTGATGAAGATGGCCCGGGTGCGGTCAGTGAGCTTCTCTTGGATGGCCTCTGGACGATATTGAAATCCGTCTTCCTCGAAGACCGGCACCCTCACCGGCTCTCCGCCGACGAATTTGATGAAATTGGGATAGCAGGCGTAGTGAGGATCAGAGAGAATCACCGGGTCCCCGGGCTCAAGCAGCGCCGCGAAAGTCATGAAAATGGCCGGCGAACTGCCTGAGGTGACAACCACTTGGCCCGGATCTACACGGACAGCATAGGTGTCATGATAATACTCGCAGATCGCTTCGCGCAGCTCCAGCAGGCCCAGGCTGTGGGTGTAGTGCGTATATCCGTCCGTCAGCGCCTTGCAGGCCGCGGCTTTTACGCATTCCGGGGTGTCGAAGTCGGGTTCTCCCACCTCCAGGTGGACGATGTGCTTGCCTTCGTCCTCCATCGCACAGGCCCGTTCGAGCACATCCATGACGATGAAAGAAGTCATCTCCTCGGTGCGTTTCGATGCCATTGCATTCTCTCTGGTGCAGATTAGTGTTAAATCACTTTGTTAAGCGGATATTCAATAATACCTTCGGCGCCGTTTTTCAGCAGTACGGGTATCAGATCCCGCACCACCCCGGTGCCGACAACCGTCTCCACAGAAAACCAGTCGGACTGGTAAAGAGACGCCACCGTAGGGGCATTTAGGCTGGGCAGCAACGTCACGACTTGCTCCAGCTTGTCGTGGGGCACATTCATTTTAATGCCCACCATCTTTTCACCCAACAGGGCCCCTTTAAGCAGAAGGGCGATTTGTTCGATCTTCTCCCGCTTGGGCGGGTTCTCCCACGCCCGACGATTGGTGATCAGTTGCGTGTTGGTCCGCATGAGCTCGTGGATGATGCGCAAGCCATGGGCCCTGATGGTGCTGCCGGTCTCGGTGACCTCCACCACGGCGTCCGCCAGACCGGAAACCACCTTGGCCTCCGTGGCACCCCATGAAAACTCGACTTTCACAGAGATGTCGCGTTCTTCGAAATAGCGCTTGGTAAAGGCCACCAGCTCGGTGGCAATTTTCTTGCCGCTTAAATCGTCAAGGGATTTGATCGGAGAGTCATAGGGCACGGCCAAGACCCACCGGGCGGGCCGGGCGCTGACTTTGGAATAGATCAGGTCCTCAACCACATGAACGTCGGAGCTGTTCTCGGCAATCCAATCCTTGCCGGTGAGTCCGGCATCCAACGTGCCGTTTTCCACATAGCGGGACATCTCCTGGGCCCGGCAGATCGTGCACTCGATCGTGTCGTCGTCGATTTCGGGGAAATAGCTGCGGTCGTTGACATTAATGATCCAGCCGGATCGTTTAAAAAGGGCAAACGTGGCATTCTGCAGGCTTCCTTTGGGAATACCCAGCTTCAGGGGTGTCGTCATTCTTTATAAACCTCCTTGGGGTCAAAAACCAGCTGCCCGAAGGTAACCAGATCGCCGCCTTCCTCTCTCTGGTGAAAACAGCTGGCATATCTGGTGTGGCAGGCTGCCCCCCCGGCCTGATCCACCTTCAACAGCACGGCATCGTCATCGCAGTCGACCCGGATTTCCTTGACATGTTGTATGTGGCCGGAGGTGAGCCCCTTGACCCAAAGGGCGTCACGGGTCCGGCTGTAGTAGGTGGCCCGGCGGGTTTTCAACGTCTCTTCCCAGGCGGCCCGATTCATGAATGCCAGCATGAGCACCTCTCCGGTTTTATGGTCCTGGGCAATGGCCGGTATCAGTCCGCCCATTTTTTCAAAATTCAGTTCAATCATTGGCTTTCTCTCCGTAGTTGAACGCAGTCATTCCGTTTATGACGGTCAAAACGACCGCGTCCGAGGCTTTCAAACATTGATGCAAATCCGGATTATCTAACCACATCACCTGCGGTAGTCAATCCCTTTTTTCTGCAACTGCGGGATAATCTTGCGAAAAATTATTTACTTTGTTAGGGTGATGCGATTGTTACGTCCGGGCGCAGACCAAGGGGTTCGTTGGCACAGCCAGGGCTGATGCCAACACTATAACAGGTTTCAAAATCTGCCATGTCCAGAGAAAAAAGCGCTTCACAGATTCTGAAAAAACGGGCTCGCCATCAACCGGGTGCGATTGTTGGCCGGCTCGCCAAGTGGTCGCTGATCATGACCGTCTTTTTGATGTTCATGGGTGCCGCCGCCATGGTCGGCGTCTATTTCTATTTGAGTGACGACCTGCCTAAAATTACGTCGCTGACCGACTACCACCCGTCCATCATCACCACCGTCTATTCCGACGACAACCGTAAAATTGCCGAATTTTACAAGGAACGGCGCATTGTGGTTCCCCTGTCAAAGATCCCCATCCAACTCCAACAGGCTTTCATCGCCGCTGAAGATTCCCGGTTTTACAAACACCAGGGCATCGATCTGTTCAGTATCATTCGAGCCTTCATTAAAAATATCGAGGCGGGCACCATCGTCCAGGGGGGCAGCACCATCACCCAGCAGGTCACCAAATCCTTTCTGCTCACCCCCGAGCGCAGTTACGAGCGAAAGATCAAAGAGGCCATTTTAGCTTATCGGATCGACAAGACCTTCACCAAGGAAGAGATCCTTTACCTGTATCTGAACCAGATCTACCTTGGCCACGGCGCCTATGGCGTTGAAGCCGCGGCTGAAAACTACTTCGGAAAATCGGTCAGCGAACTGAGCCTGGCTGAATGTGCCATTCTGGCCGGACTGCCCCAGGCCCCGAGCCGATACTCCCCCTTCCGCTTCCCCGAGCGGGCCAAACAGCGACAGATCTATGTGTTGAACCGAATGTTGGCAGAAGGGTTCATCGACAACAACGAGGTGACCGAGGCCATCGATGTAAAGATGGACATCAAGCCCCGCCGCAACTGGTACATAGAAGAGGTTCCCATATACACGGAGCACATCCGGCGGTACGTGGAAAAAAAATTCGGCCAGGACGCCCTTTACACCCAAGGCCTCAAGATTTACGCGGCGGTCAATATCGAAATGCAGCGGGCCGCCCGACAGGAGGTCGAAAAAGGCCTGCGTGAACTGGACCGACGGATTGGATACCGGGGACCTGAAGCGCATTTGGCTCCCGAGGAAATTGAGCGTTTCAGCGATGAACTCCAGATCTCGCTGCAGGAGACCCCGCTCGCCGAAGGGACATCGACCAAAGGGGTGGTCATCGATGTGAATGACAAGGAGGGGACTGCCACCGTTCGCATGGGTGATGCTCGCGGGACCATTTCAATTGAAGATTTGCGCTGGGCGCGCAAACCCAACTCGGAGCTGGCATTTTACCAGGCCCAGGTGAAAAAGGTCACCCAGGTGCTCGAGACCGGAGACGTCATTCTGGTGCGGGTGGTTAAAAAGCAGGCGGCCGGGGACCTGTGGGAGGTTTCCCTGGACCAGGTCCCCGATGCCCAAAGCGCCTTGATGTGCATCGAAGCCGAAACCGGCTTGGTCAAGGTAATGGTTGGCGGGCGCGACTTCATGGAGAGCCAGTTCAACCGGGCCATTCAGTCCCGACGCCAGCCGGGCTCCGCCTTCAAACCGATCATCTACGCTGCCGCGCTGGACAAGGGGTTTACCGCGGCAACAGAGATCATCGACGCCCCCATCGTCTTCAAGGACGAGGTCAATGACTTCACGTGGAAGCCGAAAAACTACGGCAAGAAGTTCTACGGTCCGACCCTGCTTCGCGAGGCTCTGGTCAAATCACGCAATGTCGTTACCATTAAAATCCTTCAGGAAATTGGCATCGACTACTGTATCGAATACGCCCGACGGTTGGGCATTGAATCAGACCTGGCCCGGGATCTCTCCATCGCCTTGGGTTCCTCAGGTGTTTCTTTGTTAGAACTGGTCAATGCCTACGCCGTTTTCGCCAACCAGGGCTATCTGGTGGAGCCTGCTTTCATCACCAAGATAGAGGACCGATTCGGCAATATTCTTGAAGAGATGAACCCGTCCAGGGAACGGGTCATCGACAAAAGAACGGCTTACATCATGACCAGCCTGCTGGAAAGTGTGGTGCAAGAGGGAACCGGCAAGCGGGTCAAGGCATTGAACCGGCCGGTGGCCGGAAAAACAGGAACGACAAACGACCTTCAGGATGCCTGGTTCGTCGGCTACACCCCCCGGTTCATCTCCGGGGTCTGGGTGGGCTACGACAACGGTCGAACCT
>NZ_JBFELV010000281.1:0-6623 GCF_041551955.1 Desulfosarcina sp. | reverse complement strand
TGGTCCGGCCGGCAGGTGGAAAATCGCAGACCGATGCCCATTTTTTTAATTTCAACCGTAGCGGGGAAAGGGGTGGAAATTTGCGTCGTGGACGCCGGCCGGCCGTCAACTGCCGGTTCACCGGCGCTCCTGCGGCAGCTGTCTGCCATTATCAGCGTCAGCCGATCATCGGCGCGACGGGCGCGGACACCGCCGGGCAGATGAAGCTCCTTTACCCCGCAGCCGTCCGTCAACAGGTGCAACACGGATTGGACGTGGGCGAAGGTGATCCGTCGCAGGGTACCGGTAAGATTCGCCAAGGCCTTTCGGACTATACGGCGGGCCAGGGCAGGATGCGTCTGGCGGATGGCTTGGGCAGAGAGTGTGATAGTTCCATCAGTGCGCTCAAGCGCTGCTTTTTTGTACTCGGCGGCCGTAATGTCCTCGATCCACGCTTCCTCAGTTCTCATCACATCGGCCAGCTGATTGAGGTTCGCCTCGATGCGCGGATTGTAATCGGATGCCAGGAGTGGCAGCAGGTGGTGCCGGATGCGGTTGCGCACAAACCGGAGGTCATTGTTGGATGCATCCAGAACAAAGGCGATGCCCGCCTGGGCAACGAATGTTTCAATCTGTGAGCGGCCGACATTGATCAGGGGGCGGATGATGCATGCCTGCCGCACCGGTGTGATGCCGGAAAGTCCGCGCGGGCCGGTCCCACGCAACAGGGCCATGAGCATCTGTTCGGCGTTGTCGTTCGACTGGTGGCCAAGCGCTAGCTTATCGTAGCCGACATCGGACATGATTTTCCTAAAAAACGCATAGCGAACCCGACGGGCGGCTTCTTCCAGGGAGAGACCCAGTTTTTCTTTTACCTTTAATACGTGGCCGCGGGCGATATGGACAGGGTAGTCTAATGCCCGGGCCGCTTGACGCACCACCTCGGCATCCCTGTCTGCCGATGCACCCCGCAGACAATGGTTCAGATGGGCCACGCCCAGCCGGATTTTCAGGTCGGGCGCCAGTCGGCTCAGCAGGTGGAGCAGTGCCATGGAATCCGGGCCGCCGGATACCCCCACCAGCACCCGATCTCCCGGAGCCGTCATATGGTGGGTGGCAAGCGTCTGTTCGACCGTTGCCAGAAGGATCGTTGTCTCAGATGTTGCTGAGAATGGTGGCATGGATCAGTTCGGCGTTTTTCCGATCCCAGAAGCCGACATAACCACTTCTGACCGCCACTTCGGTCATGTCGTAGCGCACTGTCCGAATGGTTACCTTCACCGGAGAGCCGTCGTTCTGGCGTGCCGTGATGGTGGTTTCACTGCCCGTCTGGTTTTTCTCATCGATGGTGATCTTCAGGTAATCTAGACTCTGGATGGTTGCGTTTTCAGTGTGGGTGAAGTCCTTGGCGTAGGAACGGATCAATTCTCCCTTGATCCAGGTGTAAACGCCGGCTCCTGTTCCGGCACCAACAACGATGGCTGCGCAGCCTGCCGTGAAAAGCAGGGCGACCAGTAAGGTGATCGCAGTAATGGTTCGTGCCATTATCGGCTCCTCCAAATCTGTTGTAAGGGTTGTTCTCAGTAAGCTGCAGCCCTTGACTTATTGCATGACCAAAGGGAAGTCAATACCGCAGACTCGACAGGGTGACCGGTGGCCATGGGTTTCCCTGTAAATCAATTGATAAAGATGTGCACTTATCTCTTGAAAAAGGGGCAGGGATCATACTATAGGGGCACCGGTTGTGCTAGGCGGGGAGCCAGCGGTGCCCTTTACCCGAAATCCGCTTCATGCGGGGCTGAATTCCCCCCTTAGGGTTAATCCCGAGAAAATCAGGCCATTTTGGCCGGCCGCCGCGCAACAGACGGTCTCGAACCTCGTCAGGTCCGGAAGGAAGCAGCGATAAGGGATGCGGTCTGTGTCGTGGATCGATCCCGGCCATGTTTTGGCTCAGATTTTTCGGATCAGCTCGACGGGGGGTGCACAACCATCTCATCTGTCCTGCTGCGCTGCCCCGCCGTTTAATTGATCCAACCTATCAAATTTACAATTAATTATTATTAATCAGAGAAGGCCGGACGGGTCCTTGACAAGCCACCATCTGGTCTTATTTTTTGTCAACTTTGCGGACCCGGTTGAAGTCAACTGCTTAACATTCAAGCTTTTCGGACGGACCGGGAGCCCACCGGCCGCGAAGATGAGAAAATCCAGTGAAACCAGGAGATACAGGAGCTGATGGCACAAAAGAAAAAAATTGTGATCGAAGACGAGAACGATACAACGCCGCAAGACCCCCCATCAATACCTTCGAACCCAGACGATGCCGCCGATGAACCGCTGGACGCCCCTGATTCGCCAACGGATCTTACAGAAAAATTGGCGGCGGCGGAGGCTGAAGCCAGTGAAAACCGCGACCGCATGCTTCGGATGGCCGCCGAACTGGAAAATTATAAAAAGCGGGCTGCCCGGGACCTGGACGACATTAAAAAATACGCCACCGAGAACCTGATTCGGCAGCTGCTGACGGTTGTGGACAACCTGGAGCGGGCGATTGCCTCGGCCAATTCGGAGAACGAAAGTGGTCAGAGTCTGGTTGACGGTGTCGCCCTGACACTGGCAGAGATCATGAAAATTCTGGAAAAACATTACGTCAGCCCCATTCAAGCATTGGGAGAGCCTTTTGATCCGGCCTTTCATCAGGCCATGTGCCAGGAGGAGAGCACCGATCAGCCGCCCAACACGGTGGTGCAGGAATTTCAAAAGGGATATCTGATTCATGAGCGGCTGCTTCGCCCGGCCATGGTGGTGGTCTCGAAGGCCGCCCAGAGCGGACAGGCACCCGAACAAACAATTAATACGAACGCTTAAATCAATACTATTTCTAAGGATCGTCGAAGGTAAGGAGGAACATCAGATGGGCAAGATTATCGGAATTGATCTCGGGACCACCAACTCCTGTGTGGCCATTATGGAAGGCGGCGACGCCAACGTGATCACCAATCCGGAAGGTGGCCGCACCACACCTTCCATTGTGGCCGTCAGCGAGAGTGGAGAGCGGACGGTGGGGCAGATCGCCAAGCGGCAGGCCATCACCAACCCGGAGAATACGGTTTTTGCGGTCAAGCGGCTTATTGGCAGAAAGTATTCATCTGCCGAGGTTCAGAATGACATCAAAATACTCCCTTACCATATCAAGCAGGCTGAAAATGGCGATGTCCGCATCGATTTAAGGGGAAAACTCCACAGCCCGGCAGAAATTTCATCTTTTATCCTGGCTCACATCAAGAAATACGCAGAAGACTACCTGGGTGAAACGGTGACGGATGCGGTGATCACCGTGCCGGCTTACTTCAACGACAGCCAGCGCCAGTCCACCAAGGATGCCGGAAAAATTGCCGGGCTCAATGTGCTGCGCATTATCAACGAACCCACGGCCGCCTCCCTGGCTTATGGCCTGGACAAACGCAGTGAAGAGAAGATTGCCGTATTCGACCTGGGCGGCGGCACCTTCGATATTTCGATTCTCGAGATCGGTGAAGGTGTTTTTGAAGTCAAGGCCACCAACGGCGACACCCACCTGGGCGGCGAAGACTTCGATCTGCGGCTTATCGATTTTCTGGCAGACGAGTTCAAGAAGGATCAAGGCATCGATTTGAGAAGTGACAAGATGGCCCTGCAGCGGCTCAAAGAGGCGGCGGAAAAGGCCAAGATGGAACTTTCCTCCTCCATGGAAACCGATGTGAACCTGCCCTTTATTACCGCCGACGCCAGCGGTCCCAAACACCTCAATGTCAAGATCACCCGAGCCAAGCTGGAAGGGCTGGTTGCCGATCTGCTGGACAAGCTGGAGCCCCCATGCCGGACCGCGTTAAAAGACGCCGGCCTGTCCACCGGGGACATCGACGAAGTCATTCTGGTGGGCGGCATGACGCGTATGCCGGCAGTGCATAACCGGGTGAAGCGTATTTTCGGCAAAGAACCCCATAAGGGCGTGAACCCCGACGAAGTGGTGGCGCTGGGTGCAGCCATTCAAGGTGGCGTGCTCAAGGGTGATGTGAAGGATGTGCTGTTGCTGGATGTCACACCGCTGTCCCTGGGGATCGAAACGCTTGGGGGCATCATGACGCGGCTCATCGAAAAAAACACCACCATCCCGACCCGTAAAAGCCAGGTTTTTTCCACGGCGGCGGACAACCAGCCGGCGGTCTCCATCCACGTACTCCAGGGCGAACGCGAGATGGCCGCCAGCAACAAGACCCTGGGACGGTTTGAACTGGTTGGCATCCCGCCTGCCCCCCGCGGCGTTCCACAGATCGAGGTGACGTTTGACATCGATGCCAACGGTATCGTCAATGTTTCCGCCAAGGACACGGCCACTGGCAAAGAGCAGTCCATTCAGATTACGGCCTCCAGCGGCCTTTCTAAAGAGGATATCGACAAGCTGATTAAGGATGCCGAATTGCATGCCGATGAGGACAAGAAGAAAAAGGAGTTGGTCGAAGCCAGGAACCACGCCGATACGCTCATCTATACGACTGAAAAATCCTTGAAGGATCTTGGAGAGAAAGTGGATGCCGAGACCCGCAGCAAAATCGAAGCCTCCTCGACAGCGCTGAAGAAGGCCATGGAAGGCGATGATGTGAGTGAGATTCAGCGGCTGAGTGAAGAGCTGACCCAGGCATCTCACAAGGTGGCCGAAGCCATGTACAAGCAGGCCTCCGAGGCGGGGGCCGGCGGTGCGGACGGTCCGGGCCCCGATGCCGGCGCGGATGCAGGGAGTGCCGGTGCAGATGACGATGTGGTGGATGCCGATTTCGAAGAGGTGAAAGACAAAAAATAGACCTGCGCTTGAGGCAAAGGCAGGGCCGTGCTTCAGAGATTGAAAAAACCCGCACCGTTAGCCGGCTGCGGGTTTTCTTTTTCTGAAAAACCAAAGCGGGGCCGGTCCAGCTGCAAGTCAACTTGAACAGGTTTGAAGATTGATCCCGTGTACGACGGCGACCGTGAAGGAGCTGCGGGTTTGATCAAACTATCTAACCGCTTTAAAACTTTCCGCCTGCCCGGCATATTGTCTGCGTAATCTGGGCTTTTCGATCTTGCCGGTGGGGTTTCGCGGCACGTCCCCGAAAATGATTTTGCGGGGGCGTTTATAGCGGGGCAGGGCGATGCAGAAGTCATCCACTTCCGCGCAGGTCAGGTCGCAGCCGTTTTTTACCTTGATGATGGCTGTGGTGATTTCTCCCAGCCTCAAACTGGGCAGACCAATCACCCCCACATCCTGTATTTTAGGATGATTCATGAGAAAATCCTCGATTTCCACCGGGTAGATGTTTTCTCCACCGGTGATGATCACATCCTTTTTTCGGTCCACCAGCCAGATGAAGCCCTCTTCGTCCTGCCGGGCCACATCACCGGTGAGCAGCCATCCGTTCACGATCGCAGCGGCCGTGGCCTGGGGATTCTTATAGTACTCCTTCATGACGCCGGGCCCCTTGATGATCAGTTCTCCGGGGTTTCCCTGCGCGACCGGGTGGAATTGGTCGTCGACGATCCGACACTCCCAGTCAAACCCGGGAGAACCGATGGCTCCGACTTTGTGCATGTTTTCGATTCCCAGATGGATGCAGCCGGGGCCGGTGCTTTCGGTGAGGCCGTAGTTGGTGTCGTACTGGTGATTGGGGAAGACCGTGCGCCATTCCTTGATCAGGCTTGCGGGGACAGGCTGGGCGCCGATATGCATGAGCCGCCATTGGTCCAGACGGTAGTTTTTCAATTTGAGTTCGCCGCTTTTGATGGCCAACAGCAGGTCCATGGCCCAGGGCACCAGTAGCCAGACGATGGTTATTTTCTCTTCGGAGATGGCATCTAAAATCCATCGGGGTTCTATGCCTTTGAGAATGACCGCTTTTGCTCCCACGATGAAATTGCCGAACCAGTGCATTTTTGCTCCCGTGTGATACAGGGGGGGGATGCACAGAAAATTGTCCGTGTGGGTCTGGTGGTGGTGTCGGTTCTCCACATAACAGGCGTGCTCCAGGTTGCGGTGCGTCAGGCGGGCGGCCTTGGGTGTGCCGGTGGTACCCGAAGTGAAGTAAAGCGCCGCGTCATCGCAGATGTCTATGGCCACCCCCGGGTCTTCGGCCGGATGGCCGGCAATGAGCCGGTCAAGTGGTTCCGCCCAGGCGGGGCACTTGTCTTTTGGGCCTTCGAAGATAAATGTTTGGACGCAGTTTTCAATCTCGGCCCGGATTTCCGTCACCCGGTCGATGAAGGCCTCGCCGAAGATGAATGCCTTTGCCTCGGCGGTGCGGGTGCACTTGGCGATCGTTTTTGCGACGAACCGGAAATTCAATGGAACCGCCCAGGCTCCGGTTCTCAGGATACCAAAATAGGCGGGCAACCATAAGATGCCGTTCATCATCAGGTGAACGACCCGGTCCCCCTTTTTTACCCCCCTGGCGATCAAGGCCTGGGCAATGGCGTTGGCTTGGTCGTCGAGGGTATTCCAGGAGATCTCCACCCGGCGGTGTTTTCCTGGTTCCCGTTCGACGAGGGCGGTCTCCTGTCCGTACATGCGGGCATTTCTGGCCAGAATTTCTGTGATGAGCATGATGATTCCCCTTGCTTTGTAAAACGGCGTCGGT
>NZ_JBFELV010000280.1:0-6646 GCF_041551955.1 Desulfosarcina sp. | reverse complement strand
TATGGACAATAGCCTTTAAACGCTTAACATTATGTCAATTGTTATTCGAATTTGATTCGGCAATCCTAAAAAATAAGGGAGCAACACCCATGAAAAAAATAAACCGATTTTACGCATACATACTGGTTGCCGCCGCCCTCGCGGTGCTGAACGTCTCGTCGGTCCATGCATTTGAAATTCAATGGTTCGGCCAGGCGGCTTTTAAAATCACAACACCAGGGGGCAAGGTTATCCTGATCGACCCCTTCATTACCCAAAACCCCAAAACACCTGAAGATCTCAAAGACCTGGGCAAACTCAAGCAGGTGGATCTGGTTTTAGTCACCCATGGACACGGGGACCATGTGGGCGACACCGCCACCATCTCCGAAATCTATGGGGCCAAGGTGGCCCTAAACGCGGACATGGGGCACACCTTTGCATCCCTGGGCTGGGTGCCTTACGAACGGTTGATTCGCTTCAACAAGAGCGGCCCGATCATGCCGCTGGGTGATGGCATTCGAATTACCATGGTTCACGCGGAGCACAGTTCGGAGGTGGTCCACACCGACCCGGAGAACAAGAAAAAGACGATTCACCCGGGTGGCGAACCCTGCGGCTATATCATCGAGCTGGAAAACGGCTTTACGATCTACCACGCCGGCGACACGGGGGTATTCGGCGACATGGCCTTTATCGGGTATTACTACAAGCCCGACCTGGCGCTGCTGCCCATCGGCGGACACTTCACCATGGACCCGGACCATGCGGCCTTCGCCATTCGAAATTACCTCAAGACAGAAAAGGTGGTGCCCATGCACTACGGCACATTCGAGCCGCTCAAAGGCACCCCGGAGCAATTGACAAAAAGCCTGGGCGGGTTTGCCTCCGACGTCATCGTCATGCAGCCGGGTGAAGTACGCACATTTTAACCCTACGCTTTCGTAAAAAGTCCGATCCGCCTGAGGCGGATAAATATCTGCGTTACGCCTTCCACAGGATTCGTAAGCCTCGATCTCGGACTTTCTACGAAACCGCCTAAAAACGATTTTTTACGAGTTCGTCAATGTTGTCCATGCAATTTTGATGAAAATAGCAAAAAAACAAAAAGGCCGCGGCAACGTATGCGCTGCCGCGGCCTTTTGATTTTTATGGGGTGAGTGATGGGGCTTGAACCCACGACCCTCAGGGCCACAACCTGATGCTCTACCAACTGAGCTACACCCACCGTAAGAATCTTTTTTCTAACAGATCACCTGTCCCATTTCAACTGAAATTTTCAGCGAGCTGTAAAAAGTCGGTCTAATGTTTCAAGCACGAATTGTCGGGCACCGGTGGCAGGATTTAAGATATTGAAAAACCAATATGTTCCCCATAAGTATTGACCTGATTAGGCTTCTAATATACCCTGGCTCCGCAATAAAACACCCTGCTGAACCATCCGATTGAAGAGAGGTAACATGTTGACCCAGTTTCACATTTTCATCATCAGGGCCATCTTGGGGGCCGGTTTTGCCGTAATCCTCTCCCGCATGTTCTTTACCGATTTCAATATCATCTATGTGGCCGGATTAGGCATCATCCTCGTGGGGCTGGCTTATTTTGCGGAATACCTCAGACATCGAAAAAAAAAATAGCAGGTGTGTGTTAAATCGTGAAGAATGGGACACTCACCGCCGTTGGCGTATTGGCAAGGGGAGGCTTCCGCATTTTCGCGAACCATCGAAACCATCGTAACCAAAACCGATTCATTCAGGCCAACTACTGCAACCCTGGACAACCCGATGGAGCGTATCGATCGTGAAACAGATTATCCTCGGAACCGCCGGACATATTGACCACGGCAAGACCAGCTTGATCAAGGCCATCACCGGAACCAATACCGACCGGCTCAAAGAAGAACAGAAACGCGGAATCACCATCGAATTGGGATTTGCCTCTCTGGACCTTCCCAGCGGGCGCCACCTGGGCATCGTCGACGTGCCCGGCCACGAAAAGTTCGTCAAGAACATGGTCGCCGGTGCTACGGGGATCGACATCGTTTGCATGGTCATCGCCGCCGACGAGGGGGTCATGCCCCAGACGCGTGAGCACATGGAGATCTGTGCCCTCTTAGGCGTCAGGCACGGCATGGTGGTTTTAACCAAAATCGACATGGTGGATGAAGAGTGGCTGGAACTGGTCACCGAAGATATACGTGATTTTACCGTGGGAACCTTTCTCGAAGGAGCACCGATCGTAGCGGTCTCCTCGGCAACCGGAGACGGCATCCCCCAATTCCTCGAAGAACTGGACGCCTTGTGCGATGGGGTTCCCGAGCGAGGAACCACTGGGCTATTCAGGCTTCCCGTTGACCGTGTCTTCTCCATGAAGGGCTTCGGCACGGTGATCACCGGCACCCTGATTTCAGGCAAGGTCGGCGTCGGAGACACGATCATGATCTACCCCGGTAAAACCACTTCAAAAGTCAGGGGCATTCAGGTTCATAACCAGGGCCGGGAGGCCGCCGAGGCGGGCATGCGCACCGCCATCAACTTCCAGGGCCTGGAGAAAACCGCCATCAACCGCGGCGATATTCTGGCTCGGGAAAACACGCTGATACCCAGCTACATGGTGGACCTGGAGCTCCACTTTCTCCCCAGCAACAAAAAGCCCATCAAAAGCCGGACCCAAGTCAGATTCCACACCGGTACCAGCGAGACCATGGGCAACCTGATCCTCCTGGACCGGGATGAACTGGTGCCCGGAGAAACCTGTCAGGTACAGATCCGTCTGGATGAACCGGTCAGCCTGATCCGCGACGACCGATTCGTAATCCGCAGCTACTCCCCGGTGCGCACCATCGGCGGCGGCAAACTGCTCAACCCCATACCCGTCAAGCATAAACGGTTCCATCAGGAGATCATCGACGGCCTGATGGGCCTGGTCGATGCAGTGCCCGAAGGCATCATCGACCACCACGCGCGCATGGCCGGCCCGGTCGGCGTCACCTTCGACGAACTGCTGTTGATGACCAACCTGCCGGCAAAGGAACTGGATTCAACCATCGGCGCCATGCTCAACAGTCAGACCCTTTTACTGGCCGACAAGGAGAGCCGCAGGTACATTCACCTGGCCGTCTTCGATGGTTTGAAACAACTGAGCCAGGAGGTGCTCGAACGTTACCACCGCGACAACCCACTGAAACCCGGCATCTCCAAAGAGGAATTGAAATCGAAGTTTCCGCGGCAGGCCAGCGGAAAGCTTTTCACCCTGGTGCTCAACCGGATGATCAAAGACCAACAATTGATCCTCGCGGACGATACGGTTCGGCTAGCTACTCACACGGTATCCCTTCAGGTGGATCAAAAGGCCTCAAAGCAGCAGATCATCGACATCTACGCCAAAAGCGGCCTGACGCCACCCTATTTCCGGGAAGTCATCAAACGTCTGGAAGTGGACCCGAAGTCAGCCAAAGGCGTTCTGGAACTGCTGGTCGGTGAAGGGGTGCTGGTCAAAGTGAAGGAAGATCTCTACTATGACCGGGTGACCATCGAAAAACTGAAGGATGAATTGGTGGCGTACATCCTGGAAAAGGGTGAGATATCCACCCCCGCGTTCAAGGATATGACTGGAGCTTCCCGCAAATATGTGATACCTTTAATTGAGCATTTCGATGCCACCAATGTCACCATCCGGGTGGGGGATATCCGGAAACTCAGGAAGCGCCAATAGCTCAACCCAATACCACCTCCTGCGGAGAACTCCAGCCGTACGGAACGACATCGAAGACGGAGCAGTCATGGAAAAAAATGCCAAGGGATTCGAGTTCAAGAAATTTGCGACCCCGCGCATCATCGGCGGCATCGCCATAGCGATAATTATCCTGTGGGCCCTCTCTATTATCTTCGGTACCCCGCAAGCCCCCACTTCAGAGGAAACGTCAATACGCCAGCTTGATTCGGCCACTGCCACCTCCCCGGCCGGCAGCAACGGCCGGAGCAAAACGACGCTGGTGAAACACCCATCTGAAGCGGCCCGTGCCGCCAAAGACCACTCGGCTGACGCGGCCGGGAAGGATACGACTGCCGTTCATGGAACCACCGCCGCTGTCGGCACCGCCACACAGGAGGCCTCCGGGTCAACAAGACAGCGTGCCTCTGCTGATAGCACCGACCAGGCGGCCACAGGCAGCCATGGTAAGGAGGCTGCCCGCAAGACCACGGCTACCCGCGCAGGCGCCCCCCATGAGGCCTCGGAGGCAACAAGACTGGGCGCCACGACCCATTCAAAAAGTACTGACCAGAAAACCGACGGCAGTCATCAGGCCCCTGCTGCCGGCCAAACTGCCGCCCAGGGCACCGTTGCAAAAACAACTGGTTCGGCGACGGCCCGGCAAACGGATAGGCAGCGGCTGCCAGTGGACGGTGCTGGCCACAGCGAGCAGGCAAGCGGTCACGGTGCCACCAGCCAAACTACCGCGAAACAGGGCGCCAGCGGGCATGCCATGCCGGCAGCGGCCGGTGCTGCCCCGGTGCACAAACCCGCGCCAAAGGGCGTCGCCTTCGTCGCGGCGACCATTAAACCCCTGAGCGTTGAACTGGAGGAACGCTGGTGGGGATGGCGACCCAACGATATCATCGAGTTCACGGACAACGTAAACAGATACCAGCTGGGCGTGCTGGAGGTAACCCGGCGTACCGTGGTGGCTTTGGCCGAACGCATTTCCAGAACCGGCGTCACCGATGCCTTGGATCCCAATCTGGAAGACGCCATGAACTGGTTCATGGTCAAAGCCAGCAGCTACTGGTTCCCCTCTGCCGAATCGAAATACCAAGAAGGCCTGGAAGAACTGCAGGCCTACCTTGAAAAACTCAAGGCGGGCAACGCCACTTTCTACACCCGTTCGGACAATCTGATTCCGCTGCTGGCCTCGTTTGAAGATCTGCTGGGCAGCTGCGACGAGAACCTAGTGAAAGAGACCAACGAAGACGGTACGACAATTAGTTTCTTTGACGCGGACAACTACTTCTATTACACCCAGGGCGTAGCCAGTTCCATGGCCACGGTGCTGGAGGCCGTACACCACGACTTTCTCATTACCCTGGAGTCGCGCAACGCGGCTGAACTGCTGCATCACGCCATCGTTTCCTGCCAGCGGGCCGCGGAACTCGACCCGTGGATCGTGCTGGATCGCAACCTGAGCAGTATCTTCGCCAATCACCGTGCCAACATGGCGGCCCCCATCAGCCACGCCCGGTTCTACATCGGGCAACTGATCAAGACCTTGTCGACATAGTCGGTTAACACCGATCGCTCAAGGCTGGAAGCTGAAAGAACGGTGGAGCGGGCGGACTGAAGCCGGATGCCAGAAGACTGAGGTCGGATGTCTGAAAACCCTGAACCCTGAACCCCGAACCCACATTCAACCCATCAGCCGATCGACAACATGCTCAAGAAAGCGCATGCCCCGATGGGTCAGTCGAATCCACACTGCCGACTGCTCCACCAGACCTTGGCCGACCAAACGACTCAATTCAGCTCCAAACTGGCCGGAGAAATCCTCATTAAAACGCGACGCGAATTCAGCCGTGTCAATGCCGTCCGTCTGCCGCAGGCCGAGGTAGACAAATTCCATGATCTGTTGTTCACGGGTCAGCGTTTCCGTATCCGCCACAGGGTGTTTGCCGGCCTGCAGGTCCGCCAGATAATCGTTTAGGGACCGATGATTCCACCAGCGCCTGTGGTCCAGAAAACTGTGTGCAGCCGGTCCGAATCCCAGGTAGGACGCAGCGATCCAGTATTTCCGGTTGTGACGTGATCGCCAGTCGCGGTTGTCCCCGGCAGAATATCGAGAGAAGTTCGATATTTCGTACTGACGGTAACCGTGGCGGTTCAGATAGGGGGCGGTGGCAGAGAAAAGACCTCCGGCAGTCTGCTCATCCAGGGGTTTGATCTGCCCGTTTCGCAACTGTTGCGCCATGGGCGTGCCCGGCTCCATTGTCAGGGTGTAGCATGAAAGATGATCCGGAGCCAGTTGGACGATGTTTTCCATTTCCGCCTCCCAGCGGCTTCGGGTCTGCCCGGGAACCGCGTAGATCAGGTCGAGCCCGACGTTGTCGAAGCCGGCCGCCCGGGCCCAGACGTAGGCATCGACACCCTTTTTTGCCGTATGGATCCGCCCTAAAAAGGCCAGGGTCTCATCGTCGAGCGATTGCAGGCCGATGTTCAGACGATTGATGCCGGCCGCCCGGTATGCTGCCAAAGACGCCTGGTTTACGGTTTCCGGATTGACTTCCAGGGTGGTCTCCGCATCGGCTGTCACCGAAAAGCAGGCATGGACACCGTCGAGAATCCGCTTAATTTGAAGCGGTGTCAGGAGAGAAGGCGTCCCGCCTCCGAAATAGATGGTGTCCGCCCGAGGGATCTGGTGTCGGCGCATGTTCAGCTCGTCAAGCAGGGCCTCGATGTAGACTGAAATCAAGCCAGAGTCGGTAATGGAGTAAAAATCACAGTAAGGGCATTTGGCCCGGCAGAAAGGGACATGAATATAAAGCCCCGCCGGGGTGGTGGGAAATTTTGAGGTCTCGCTTGATACGGTGGAACGATGATCCGTCAGGGGAGAGAACTCCTTGTTCTGGGTTCTGGGTTCTGGGTTCCGGGTTCTGGGTTCTGGGTTCTGGGTTCT
>NZ_JBFELV010000279.1:0-6679 GCF_041551955.1 Desulfosarcina sp. | reverse complement strand
TGAGTTCGGTGCCTGTATTGGAAATCAACCCGGGCGCGGCATCATCAGAACTTGTGGGCATTCCACCCAGCACGATTAGAACAAGAATAAATGCTATAATTGGCATTTTCATGGTATCCATCCTTTCTCTTCCTTGGGGATAGAGTAAAGCAAAATAGTTGCCAATAATGCATTCTGTCGTGACAAAAAAATAATACAAAAAAAACAGATGGTTGCGGTCAGGTGGAGGTTGCTTGTTGATCGGTCAGATTTTAAGTTATGAAATGGTTTACCCATAATGATGGGGCATCTCTTTGCATTGTAACTTTTATTTCTTAATTGATGGATACGATAAACCTTCATCATCGTATCGCTCCAGCGAAAGGGGGTCATTTGGCGAACGTTTTGCGGTACCTATATGTATATGATAATAATGGATATAGGCCTTTTACAGTCCGCGCTTAGGTTCTTTTCCTCATGAGTTGGGTTGAATTGATCGAATTCACATGGAATGTCGGCCAATCTGGTCGTTGAGCCCATACGCGAACAGGAAAGGACCGGTGGTGGCGCAATTCACGCAATGAAAGGTGTTAAATAGCGCAGCTGAGCCTAACCTTTTTTCTGCTTGCGATGCATGCGCATGCGATCCAATTTTAGTCCTGATTGTCAAAATGGTTGTCGGCTTCCGGCGTTTCGGCAGGCAGAGGGGATGCAAGCGGGTGGTCTTCGGCGTGATCGTCGACATTGGTCTGTTCTTCGAGCCGCGATCGGCTGAGTTCTTCGATCTCTCTGGGGGTGGGCAGGTCCTTGAGATCCTTCAACTCGAACACTTCGAGGAAGTGTTTGGTGGTGGCGTAAATCAGCGGGCGCCCGGGGATTTCCTTGCGTCCCAGCACGCGGATCAGTTTGCGCTCCATGAGCATACGGATGACGCCGCCGCTGTCCACGCCGCGGATGTGCTCGATGTCGCTGCGGATGATAGGCTGGTTGTAGGCGATGATGGCCAGGGTTTCCAGGGCGGCCTTGCTCAGGCGGGGTGTGCTGGGCTTGATCAGTCGCTTGATCCATTCGTTGTAGCGGCCCTGCGAGCGGAGCTGGTAGCCGCCGGCCACCTGCTTGAGCACGAAGCCGCCGTCGCGCTGCTCGTATTCCGCCATCAGTTCATCGAGGGCAGTGCGGATCGCGGCGGTCTCTTCGCCCTCGATAATGCCTTTGAGGTGGTCCATCGTCAGCGGGGTTTCCGAGACGAAGAGCAGGCTTTCGATAATGTATTTAAGATCTTCCGCCATAACACCTACTGATAGAATATCCGGATAATCCCCGTGGGCACGTGCTGGGCGATGCGGATCAGGCAGAGCTTGGCCATTTCCAGAAGGGCCAGGAAGGTAACGATGATGTCTGACCGCTGGTGGCCGTCGGCGAACAGCTCGTCAAAGGTCATCGACTCCTTGGCCTCGAGCATTTCGGCCAACTGGGCAATACGGTCCTGGACAGAGATGCGGTCCCTGGTCAGGTCGACCCGATGGCCCGGCGTTACCTTGTCCAGAATGCTCTGAAACGCATCGATCAGTTCGAACAGGCCGATACGGATCACCTGATCATCTTCCACACCGTCCAGGAGATCGGCGTCCGGCTTTCGGGTAAAGGTCTTATCCCCCAGCAAATTGCGCTCCGCCAGCTGCTCGGCGGCCGATTTGATCCGAAGGTACTCGAGCAGTGGCCGGGTGATCTCCAGCCGGGGATCTTCTTCCTCTTCCTCACCCGCCTGTGGCGGCAGCAGCATCCTGGATTTGATATGGGTCAGGGTAGATGCCATGAGGACAAAATCGCCGGCGAAGTCGATATTCATCTGCTGCATCCATTCCAGATACTCCAGGTACTGCTCGGTAATCTGTGCAATCGGAATGTCGTAAATATCCACTTCCGCTTTTTTGATCAGATGGACCAGCAGGTCCATGGGGCCTTCGAAAATATCCAGGAGCCTGACCCGGTAAAGATCGTCTTCCGATTCATCGTGTGCCGCATTTATCAAGTTGTCCATCATCATTGGCATGGGTGGTTTAAACCTTTTAGTCTTTAATCCTTATAGCCGCCCTCACCTGTTCCATGGTTTCTTTGGCCACCGCCCGGGCTTTTTGGCTGCCGATGGCGATAATCTCTTTGACCCGTTCGGGCTCGGCTTTGAAATGCGCCCGTCGTTCGTGGAGGGGCTCCATGGCCTGGATCAGATTTTTGGCCATGATCTTTTTGCACTCGACGCAGCCGATTTCGGCGCTGCGGCACTGGGGGTCGACGGTCTCCACGGTATCTTGGCCCGAATAGATTTTGTGAAATTCGAACACATTGCAGACGTCCGGGTTGCCCGGATCGGATCGGCGCATGCGCTGGGGGTCGGTGATCATCTGGGACACTTTTTTGGCGATTTCATCCGGCGTATCGGAAAGGTAAATGGCATTATTGTAGGACTTGCTCATTTTACGGCGGTCCAACCCTAAAATCTTGGATGTCTGGGTCAGGATCGCCTCCGGTTCGGGAAACACGTCGCCGTAAAGAAAATTGAACCGCCGGGCGATTTCGCGAGTTATTTCCACGTGGGGTACCTGGTCTATGCCCACCGGTACGCCGTTGGCCTTGTACATGATAATGTCCGCGGCCTGGAGGACCGGGTATCCTAAAAATCCGAAGGTGGAAAGGTCCTTGTTTTCAATCTGGACAATCTGGTCTTTGTAGGTGGGGTTTCTTTCCAGCCATGGCACCGGCGTGATCATGGAGAGAAAAAGGAATAGCTCGGCATGTTCGGGAACCAGCGATTGAACGAAGAGGGTGCTTTTTTCCGGATCGAGACCGGCACTGAGCCAATCGATCATCATTTCGTTCACGTAGCCGGTGATGGCGCCGGGCGTTTCGTAGTCGCTGGTCAGGGCATGCCAGTCGGCAATGAAGAAAAAACAGTCGTACCCGTCCTGCATGCCGACCCAGTTGTTCAGTGCGCCGTGCAGATTGCCCAGGTGGAGCGGGCCGGTGGGCCGCATACCGCTTAAAATCCGTTTCTTGGAGCTCATCTAAACATCTCCTGATCGATGGTTTGGCTGCTGCCGGTTAGCAGAACGCATTCAGCCGCCGGTTATTGTTCAAACCTGGCATACTAAACAGAAGCGGGCGTGCAATCAAGAAAAATTTGATCCGTCAGGACTGCGACGGTCGACTTTTGGATCGGGATATGTTGCTTCTGAGGAAAGCCAGCTCATCCTCATGGGTTTTGACCAATCCGTTGAGTTTGGCTTCCAGGACCGCTTGAAGCAGTTTGCTGAATACGGGACCCGATGCGAGGCCCATGTCCAGTAGATCTTTTCCGGAGACGGTGATGGCCACATGGCGCAGCCGGGTATGGTAGAGCGAAATTCGCTTTCTGGCGATCTCGGAACCGGTGCAAACCATCATGTACAAAATCACTTCTGTTTTGAAGGCTTTGAGCAGGTTGTAGACGTCAGCGCTTTTCATGCGTTTATGCCATTCCAGTCGCGTGAGCTGTTTCTCTGCATGGATGCGGTATTCGCCGAACATCTTGGCATAACGCGGCGCAATGGTAAGGTGTTCACAGATTTCATGCGTGGCCTGCAGATCGCAGTGGCGGATCAATGCCATGAAAAAAACGGCCCATCGTTCATAGGGTTCATCGATGAAGAGCAAGTCGTGCCAGTCAGTCACTTTCTTGGTGGTATCGAGCAGGTGCTTCAAATCACTCTCTATCCTAATCCCCGGATGGATCACCGTTAACAGATCGTAGTCCATCAGCCTTAAAATCGTCGGCGCGGGGTTTTCTTCCTTCAGAATCAACTTGAGCTCCGCATTTACCCGCTTGCCAGCAAGGCGCTTGAAAAAATCCATTTTTACGGCATTGTCGATAAGGCTCGAGGTGAGTTTGCCAATCGTGAAACCAAATCGCTGCTCGAACCGCAGGGCCCTGAATACCCGCGTTGGATCTTCGACAAAGCTCAGGTTGTGCAGCACCCTCAATACCTTATCCTTGATATCCTTCTGGGCAGAGAAAAAGTCGATGAGCCTGCCAAATTTCCCCGGGTTGAGCTGAATGGCCAGTGTATTGATGGTGAAATCCCTGCGAAACATGTCCATCTTGATGGAGCTCATTTCAACGACCGGCAGAGATGCTGGAAATTGGTAATACTCCATTCGTGCAGAAGCGATGTCGATTTTAAAGCCGTCGGGAAATATAATCACGGCGGTTCCAAATTTCTGATGCGTGTGGGTTCTTGCCCCGAAAGCCTGGGCGAATGTCTTGGCAAAATCGATTCCGTTTCCCTCGATGACGACATCGATATCTTCATTTTTCCTGTACAAGAACAGATCCCGAACAAACCCGCCTACCACGTAGGCGTTGCAGTCCAACTGGCTGGCGGTTTCACCCAGTTGGACGAGGGTTTTCATTATCTGTTTGGATAGGCGCTCACGCAGGAAATTGTTCACCATTCGCGAGCGTTTGTTGCTGGATTTATCGTCCAATGGTGAAAATTCCTGGTTTGCGGGTCTATTCTGCTGAACCAGCGTGTTGAGCAGGTCGGTGCGGGTGATCACCCCAACAACCCGGCCGTCCTCCACCACCGGCAGAATTCGTTGCTTGTTCCCCATGATCTTGTCCTGGATCTCAACGACATCTGCATCTGGATGCACGTGAGATATTTCGGAGCTCATGTATTCGCGGATCGGAATCGTCTCGAGATGATGAAACAATGCTTTTTCGATGACCTGCCGGGTGATGTAACCACTGAATCCCGGTGTGTCGGAGCTGTTTCCGGCAACCAGAAGGGCGTTGATGTTGTAGCGGGTCAGCAGGGCTTTGGCGTCCTTGCAGGTGGTCTCCTCACTGGTCATGATGGCCGGCGAAGACATCAGATTCCTGGCCAGGCGCCTGGGGTTGATCTTGGCGTAAAGGGCCTCGAAGAGCAGCTGCTCGGTCTGGGCGATGGTTTTTCCTTTGACGGTTGCCGCGGCGGCTGACGGGTGCCCGCCTCCTCCGATCTGGTCCAGAATATCACCGACGTCGACATCATCCGTTCGGCTTCTTGCCACGACGTAGACCTTGTTCTCCATCTGTCCAAGGGCGAAAATGGCGTCGATGTTTTCCATTTTGGCCATTTTCTGGACAAGAAATGAAAAGTCGGGAAAATAGTCGTCGGTGGTCACACTGGTCAAGACGAGATCGACCCCTTTGATCACATAGTGCCTGGACGCTTGAATCATATCGTTTAGCAGCCCAATTTGTTCGGGGTTGAACTCCCGGGTGATCATGCTTGAAATAACGTTGCGATTGGCACCCCTTGAAAGCAGATAGGCTGCCGCCTTGAAGTCATGCTCCGTTGTCGAGGGAAAAGAAAACGATCCGGTGTCTTCATAGATTCCCAGGCACATGATAGTGGCCTCTTCCGGTGTGATGGGGATGTTTTTCTCACGGATAATGTCCGACAGAATGGTTACCGTGGCACCGGTCAGCCGATGATATTCTTTGTCGGCGGGAATATCATCGTCGTGTTTGGGATGGTGATCATAAATATGGATTTCCAAGCCGGGATTGTCCAAGACCCGGCGCAGGTCGCCGATCCGATTTTTTCGCCGGGTGTCAACCAGAACCAGCCTGGTGACCGCTGAGAAGTCGATTTTCCCCAGTTCTGCGATGTTGAATAGATAGACCATGGATTGGATGAAAAAATTCCTCAGATTTTTTTCCTGGGATCCGGGGAATACCACCAATGCATCAGGGTAAAGCTTCTGGGCGGCAAGCATTGAGGCCATGGCATCGAAATCCGCATTGACATGGCTGGTGATGATAGTCAGCGTTCGTCTGTCCGGGTTGATTTTACCAGTCAAAACCAAGTGGATGCCAGCCTTTCTAAATGGTTAAAACGCGAGAATATTACGCTGTTGGTTCCATTTTTGCAAGTATACCATACCGTTCGCACGGGTGTTACCGTGATCGCGAGCGCATTCCCCACCGTTTGCCGACGCGTAGCGGCGATTCCACCGTCGGGGTCGGAGCAGAGATACCGAGCACCAGGACGGCAGGGTCTGGGAGGCAACGGGAATACGCTATTCTTTATCATTCCGGTGCTGCGCAGCACTGCCGGTACCGGCAGAAAAATACCCGCAGCTTGTCGCAGCGAAGCAGAGATTTAACTCATGCGGGTCACTGGGAACTTTCAATGATTGACCAAAATGTCATCAATACCCTGAAACTAAATAAGTTATTGTTGTTTATAGCCTTTTATGGTAGCCAAGTGGCGATTGAAGCCTCCCCGCGACAGGCCGCGAGGAATCTTCACCCTGTGGATAGACGCATCGATTTAAACGACGCTGGCCAACCCCGTCGTTCGCGGCGGGGTTAGCCGGCGCTGTCGCGGTTAAATTAACCGATAGAAAGACAATGCGCCCGGATTGCCCTATGACATACAAGACCCTGTTCGGGCCGGTTCCATCACGCCGTCTGGATATTTCTCTCGGTGCGGATCTGGTGCCCCACAAGACCTGCAATCTGGATTGCGTACATGGTGAGTGTGGTGCCACGACCCACCTGACCATGAATAGCAAAAAATACGTACCGGTGGATCGGGTAAAGGACGAATTGAACCCGTACCTTTCACAAAATGATAGGATCGATCATATCACTTTTTCCGGTTCTGGAGAACCC
>NZ_JBFELV010000278.1:0-6700 GCF_041551955.1 Desulfosarcina sp. | reverse complement strand
CATCCTTTTTTGAACTCATCAACGGGATGGTGAGCATGGAACGGGTGACGTATCCAGACGCTTCGTCGAATTTCTTGCTGAAGTGATAGCTCTTGGTGGGTGGCAGTTTGTAGACATCCGGAATGCTGAGCATTTTTCCCGTAGCAGCGGCAAACCCGGCTATACTCGTCTCGTCGATGGGCACCGAAAAGGTGGAGTAGATCAGCTTTTCTCCGGCGGGGAGTCGCCTTTGGAGGGTGTCGTTCTGGGAATAGGTAAAATCCAGTCGGTTGCCGTCGCGAATATAAATGGAACCGGCATCGGCGTTTACAAACTGGCGCGCCCGCGTGAGCACCCGCTCCAACAGAATGTCGAGGTCGTGGATCCGGTTCAGCTCGATCCCCAGCGTCATCAGCGTGTCCAGTTTCTGCTTTTCGTTGAGCATGGTTTCAGCGCTCCCGGAAAAATTCGGTTCACCGCTAATCTATACGGCACGCACCGGCTCCGTCAACTTAAAAAGGTGCGCCGGGGCGCATCGATGCGCAGGCCACAAAAAATACAGGCGATGGTTATTTTTGGTAATTATGGGTTTGTTTACTTCTCTGTGTTCCGCTGAATGTTAGAAAATATTGACATTTCGTTCCACGACTCCTACTAATTGCCATCCTGATGGGCGGACAGCCTCGTCAGAGAAAACGCCGTTGAGGAAGAGAAAATCATGACGCAGATGCTATCCACCAAGGAGGTGGCCAAATTCCTTGGGATCAATGAGAAAATGGTATATTCGCTGATTTCGGAAAAGGGGCTGCCCGCTTCGAAGGTTACCGGAAAATGGATTTTCCCCCGTCATCTGGTGGAGCAGTGGGTCGAGTCCAGCACGGTCAACTATCCCCAGAGCCACAATGTTCTGCCTCCCTATGAGGGGCTTTTGGTCATCACCGGGAGCAATGACCTCCTTCTTGAAAAGGCTCTCTCCCTCTTCAACAGCCACCATCCGGATCATCTGGCCGTATTCGGGAACCTGGGCTCCGTGGGCGGCATCAATGCCTTGCGACGCGGCCTTTGCCATATGGCCACCAGCCATCTGCTCCAGGAGAACGGCAACGAATATAATTTCGATTTCCTGCAGCGCCAGTTCGAACGCATGCCCGTGGTGGTGAATTTTTGCAAGCGGGACCAGGGAATTCTCATCCAAAAAGGCAACCCCCGCAACATTCACGCCGTGAAGGATCTTGGAAAACCCGGCATCCGTATCGTCAATCGATCTCTGGCCACGGGCACCCGCCTGCTTTTCGACCGGGAACTCAAGCGGGCGGAAATTGCCGGGGAGCGAATCGCCGGGTACGACCGCGAGGTGAATCGGCACATGGATGTGGGGCTCGAGATTCTGGGCGGCCGCGCGGATGCCGGACCGGGGATCCGGCCGGTGGCCTCCCTGCTGGGCCTGGCGTTTATGCCCCTGCGCCAGGAGCGCTACGACCTGCTGGTTACCCGGGAGCGTTTTTTCGACCAGGGGATCCAGTATTTTCTCAGCCTGCTCCACGAAAAGGCATTTGTCCAGGCGGCGCAGCAGCTGGAAGGATACGATGTGTCCAAGAGCGGCAAAATGATTTTTCCCCATGAACTGGATGCCGCAGAAGTCGAACTGAAGCCTTGAAGCACGCTCCGGCCTCTCAAGCGTCTGAATAGCCAACGCGAGCGAAGCGATCAGCCAACCAACAGTGTCGCGCAGCACTGCCGTTTTAGGCAGAACATTCCCCGCAGCCTGAAGCGGGGCGTCGACCAATCAAAGGGAGAGGTAAATCCATGCAGAAAAAAAAACAGATGGCGGAAAAGGCATGTTTAATTGTGGCATTGACCCTGATGATGGTTTTTCCAGTCATGGCGGCCGACAAAGTACTGATGATGGCCACCACCACCAGTACCGATAACACCGGCCTGCTGGACTACCTGGCCCCTCATTTTACCCAGGCCACGGGGATCGAGCTCAAATGGACGTCGGTGGGGACCGGCAAGGCCCTCAAAATGGGTGAAAACTGTGATGTGGACGTGCTGCTGGTCCATGCACCGGCGGCGGAAAAGGCATTTGTGGAAAAGGGTTTCGGCGTCAACCGCAGGGAGATCATGTACAACGACTTCGTGATCATCGGTCCGGAGAGTGATCCGGCCGGCATCACCGGCAATACGGTTGTCGATGCGCTGGGGACCATACGTGCCAAGGGGTCTGTGTTCGTCAGCCGCGGAGACAATTCGGGCACCCATAAGAAGGAGCTTTCCCTGTGGAGCGCCACCGGTGCGGCTGTTCCGGAAAAGGAGTTTTGGTATGTTCAGACCGGTCAGGGAATGTTGGCGTCCATCAACATTGCCGCTGAGCGAAACGGTTACACCATGACTGATCGCGGCACCTTTATCAAGTACGCCGACACCATGAGCGGCAATCCGCCGCTGAAAGTACTGGTCGAGCAGGACGACATCTTGCTCAATCAATACAGTGTGCTGGCGATCAATCCACAGCGCTGTACGAAGGCCAAATTCGATCTGGCCACCTCCTTTGCGGAATGGCTGGCCGGCGCGGAGGCCCAGGGGCTGATACGGGATTTCAAGCTGCTGGGTAAACCGCTTTTCGTCCCCAATGCAAAATGATGGCATATGGATTTTATCTTTGCGGGATTCATAGAGGCCATCCGCCTGCTTTTCGGTGGTGACGGCCAGACCTGGTCCGCGGTGGCCGCCACGCTGAAGGCTTCCTCCGGCTCCATGGCCGCCAGTCTGATATTGGGCATCCCCTTGGGATTCGCACTCGGATATCTGAATTTCCCGGCCAAGCGTCAGGTGCGGCTGCTGGTGGATACGGCGCTGGCCCTGCCCACGGTGTTCATCGGCTTGGTGGTCTACGCATTTATCTCCAACCGGGGCCCACTGGGAGAGATGGGCCTGCTGTTCACCCTGACCGGCATCGCCATCGGCCAGACCATACTTGCCCTGCCCGTGGTCATCGCCCTGAGTGCCACAGCCGTGGAAAGCATGGACCGGCACCTGCGAACGCTTCTGATCTCCCTGGGGGCCAGTCGGCGGCAGCTGTTGTTCAGCAGCCTGTGGGAGGTGCGTTATGGGGTGCTGGCCGCCGGCCTCACCGCCTACGGGCGGGTGATGACCGAGGTGGGCATCTCCATGATGGTGGGCGGTAACATCAAGTGGCACACCCGTACCATCACCACCGCGATTGCCTTGGAGACCGGTAAGGGGATGTTTTCCACCGGCATCGCCTTGGGGCTGGTGCTCATCGCCATTGCCTTTGGTGTGAATGTGTGCCTCTCCTTTTTAAGGAAACGATGACGGTGTCCCAGCCCATCTATCGGATTGAAAGCCTCGTCCACCGCTACCACAGCGATCCGGTATTGGCCGTCGATCGTCTGGACATCGAACCGGCATCCATTTTGGGACTGGTCGGACCCAACGGCAGCGGGAAAAGCACCCTGCTCAAGCTCATGGCGTTTATCTTCCGGCCTACCCAGGGGCGAATCCTATTCGACGGAAAACCGGCGTTTCCCTTCGACGAATCAGTGCGGTTTCTGGTTACGCTGCTAACCCAGGACCCTTACCTGATGAAGCGTTCGGTGTTTAAGAACATCGCCTATGGTTTGAAGGTGCGTGGTACACGTGAGGATTGGGGCCCCCCGGTACACGATGCGTTGGCCATGGTCGGCCTGGACCCGGATACCTTCGCCCGGCGCCAGTGGGACGAGCTGTCCGGTGGTGAGGCCCAGCGGGCGGCCCTTGCGGCCCGGCTGGTGCTGAAACCCCGGGTGCTGCTTTTGGACGAACCCACCGCAAGCGTGGACGCCGCCTCCAGCGAACTGATCCGTGCCGCCTCCTTGCGTGCCCGCAGCGAATGGGGCACCACCTTGGTGATTGCCAGCCACGATCGCGAATGGCTTTACGATGTCTGTGACGAGGTGATCCACCTGTTCAAGGGGATACCCACCGGCACCGGCAGGAGCAACATGGTTTTCGGCCCCTGGGTCCCCGATGAAAACGGCTATTATATGAAACCGCTCGGCGACGGCATCCGCTTTACGGTTTCAGCACCACCGAAAGCCGATGCCACCGCTTTTATCGACCCCGCTGCCATCCGCATTTTCGATAGCGCGGAGACCCAAAAGGGTGCTAATATCGCCTTTGTCAACGGGACGGTCACCCGTATCACTTCGGAAAAACAAAGCGGCAATCTGTTCGCCGATGTCCGCGCCGGTTCGCTTAGGCTGGTCGTGCGGGTCGACGAATCCCACCTGGCTGCCATGACCCTTCACCGGGGCTGGCCTGTGACGTTGGCCTACCGACCGGACAGCATCCGCTGGCTATAGGCATCAAGATAATGAATTTGGACTGCGTTATCGGTCGTCGCAGTATACCAATACGGCTTTCTTCCTCTAGCCTGGCCAAATTCATTATCTTGATGCCCATAAAGTGGCATAAATCCCTTCCCACCGCTTTTTATTTGACTTCAGCTACCCCATCCCGGATAAACTTTCCCGTAATCGTTCGCGGGTTCACTACGGTAACCGTTGAACCTTGAACCTTGATGGACCCGTAAAAAGTCGAAATGTCCTCTTTTTTTTTCATCCCCGCGCAGGCGGGGATCCAGTATTTTTAAACGGTTATGGATTCCCGCTTTCGCGGGAATGACACCAATGGTGACTTTTTACGAGCCCATCAACCTTGAACGCTGAACCCGTGAAAAGATGATCAACCGCGAAAACCTATTCACCTGGCGACCGGCCGTATTTTTCTGGGCGCTGGTATGCGCCTTGTTGTGGGGCAGCGCCTTCCCCATGGTAAAGACCGGCTTTGTGATGCTGGATATTCAGCACAGTACCGGCGGCAAGCTGTACTTTGCCGCCTACCGATTTTTCCTGGCCGGGGCGATGATTTTTGCCGGTGTCTTTGTCGCGGGAAAATCCATCGTTTTATCCCACAAGCGCGATTACAGTGCCATGGTCCTGACGGGGATGCTGCAAACCACCCTGCAGTACACTTTTTTTTACATCGGCCTGTCCAACACCACCGGGGTCAAGGCCTCTATCATCATCGGTTCAGGTTCCTTTTTCCTGGCCCTGTTTTCGCACCTGTGGTTCAAGGACGACCCCATCACCCTGCGGAAAAGCATCGGGTTGATTCTCGGCTTCGCAGGCATCGTCCTGGTCAATTTACAGGAAGGTGGTCTGAACTTTCATATGACCTTGACCGGTGAAGGCTTTATCCTGCTTACCGCCTTGTCTTCCACCCTGGCCTTGGTCGTCGTCAAGAAAACCGCCGTTCGCGTTTATCCGCCGCTGATGTGCGCTTATCAACTGTCCACCGGTGCCGTGGCCCTGTTTCTGCTGGCCCTGTTTTTCGAATCCCCGGCGGTGTTGGTCTTTTCCATGCGTTCGCTTGTTCTGCTGCTGTATCTCAGTTTTCTCTCTGCCGCCGCTTTTTCCCTGTGGTACCTGTTGATCAAGGCCAACCGGCTTTCCAGCATGGCCGTCTACCGGTTTCTCATTCCAGTGTGTGCCGTCCTGCTTTCCGTTGCCCTAATTGAATCCGAACACCTTCGTTGGCCGGCTTTGGCGGCGCTGGTCATGGTGTGCCTGGGCATGCTGCTGACCACGCGGGAGTAATGCCACCGGAATAGAGGCATTGGCATCCACATAAGGGTGTTTCCTCAACCAATGGTTCGCTGAGGTCGGGTATCAGGCCTTCATTCGACCAACAAATTCGCTAAAGCCGGCCATGTACTTGACCAATTGCCTTTTCACGCCGTCGTCGGTGAGGTTGCCCTGGTCGTCGAATTTGCCCATGGCACCGCTGACCCACAGCAGGCGCCCGGACCATACCTGAGTGCCCAGCACGCGCAGCACCGGCAGCCAGGCGTACTGGGAAAAGGCGGTGCCGAAGTTGCCCGGTGTGGCGCCGATCAGGCCCACCGGTTTACCCGCAAAGACGCCCATGCTTTCCTCGGGCGGTCGGGTGAACCAGTCGATGGCATTTTTAAAAACCCCGGGGATGCCGTTGTTGTACTCCGGGGTGACCAGCAACAGTCCGTCGGCCGCCTTGATTTTCTGCTTGAGGTCGGTCACCGCCGGCGGAATTCCTTCCCCCGCTTCCACATCTCCATCATACAAGGGGATTCCTCGAATTGAATTGACAGAGAGCGAGCATCCGTCGGGCACCGCGTCCGCGGCAGACCGAAGTAGGCCGGCGTTGAAAGAATGTTCCCGCAGACTTCCTGATATTCCCACGATCGTAGTCATGTTTTGTCCTTTCGTTACCCATTCGAAGGTTTTGGCGCATACAGGTGACAGGATAATCATCTTTCCGTTCATATTCACTGCTTGGCCGGGTGGATGCGAAAAGGTTGACTCGGCAACTCAATTCAATTAATATAAAACATAAAACAGTCAACTAATTTATAATGGAGGGTGGTCATATGACAAGGGTGTTTTCCCCGAAAGAAGTTCAGGCGATAACCGGAATCACAGCCAGACGAATTAAATTTTATGCCGACGCCAAACTGTTGAGCCTGAAGGATCAAAATCCTGGACGGGGGCGGGGTCGGGAATATTCGCGCCAAAATGTCTTCGAGCTGTTCTTGATCATCGCACTTGATGCCGTGGGCGTGATGTTATCGAGGATCGAGGATATCTTCTCCAGCGCAGGTCCGAGTCGCTACATTTTTCTT
>NZ_JBFELV010000277.1:0-6735 GCF_041551955.1 Desulfosarcina sp. | reverse complement strand
CTCTCCGGTAATCGTTCCCTTGATGTTTCTTGCCGGGTTTCTCGGCGGTGCGCTCTGGGGACTGATTCCGGCCATCCTCAAGCTCCGGTTTTCGATCAACGAGGTGATCTCCACGTTGATGCTCAACTACATTTGTGCCGAGTTTCTCACCCTGCTGATCGTCGGACCCTGGAAAAGTCCCAAAAAGTTTGGTTTTCCGTACACCGACGATCTCCCGGATTCGGCCATTTTGTCCCTGCTGCCAGGATCACGAATTCACACGGCCACCTTGATCGTGGCGGTGGTCGCCGTCGTGGTGTTGACCATTGTCATCTACAAGACCCGTTTCGGGTATGAGGTGCGGGTGATCGGAGAAAATCCAGATGCAGCCAAATACGCGGGCATCGATTTCTCCCGAACGACGATGCTCATCATGGTCATCAGCGGCGGTATGGCCGGTCTGGCCGGTGTGGGTGAGGTGGCGGGCATCCACCATTATTTGAGTTATCCGGACTCCATCTCTTCCGGTTATGGGTTTACGGCGATTATTGTGGCCTGGCTGGCCAAGCTCAATCCGGTTTACGTGATTTTTTCAGGCATCTTTTTTGCTGGTATCCTCGTGGGAGGAGACGCGATTCAGATATCACTCGGATTGCCGGCGGCGACGGTGGCTGTTTTCAACGGCACCCTGCTGATCTTTCTGATCATGGGCGACTTTTTTACCAAGAACAGGGTTCGTATTCTGGTGGGGGAAAGGGCTTAATCCATGGAGGAGATTCTTATTTCTGTGGTTCAGCGCACCCTGGTTGCCGGCACCCCCCTGCTGCTGGGCACCGTCGGCGAAATTATCTCTGAGCGATCCGGCATCCTAAATCTGGGCGTGGAAGGCGTGATGGCGGTGGGTGCGGTGACCGCATTTATCGTCACGCACCATACAGGCAGCCCCTGGCTCGGTCTTTGCGCCGCCATCCTTGCAGGCATGTTTATATCCATCATCCATGCGTTTGCATCGGTGAGCCTTCAATCCAATCAGGTGGTTTCCGGACTGGCGCTGACCATGCTCGGGCTGGGGATGGCGGGGTTGTTGGGAAAACCCTATGTGGGAAAGCCGCTGGCCGTTAAAATCAACGCCATGCCCATCCCCTTCCTGTCGGACATTCCGGTCGTGGGGCCGGTGCTTTTCAATCAGAGCCCGTTCTTTTACCTGGCGATTCTTTCGGCCATTGGCGTCTGGTTCATGCTTGAACACACGCTGCTGGGCATTCGCATCCGTTCGGCCGGAGAGAACCCCAAGGCTACGGAAACGCAGGGCGTCAACGTCTCGAGGATCCGGTATTTGTCTGTGATTGCTGCCGGCGGGTTTTCAGCCATGGCCGGTGCCCACCTGTCTATCTCCTATAGCAAGTCATGGATCGAGGGGATGACCGCCGGGCGTGGCTGGATCGTTATCGCCCTGACCATTTTCGCCTTGTGGAATCCCTTGCGGGCCGTGCTTGGCGCGTTTCTTTTCGGTGGGATTTTCGTCCTTCAGTATATGCTCCAACCCCTGGGGATTTCTCCGAACTTTTTAGCCATGCTGCCTTATCTGGCGACGCTGCTGGTGCTTCTGGTGGGGGGGCTTCGGGATAGCCGACGCCTCAATGCCCCTGCCATGCTGGCGGAACCCTACCGCCGAGGCGAGCGGTAACGGCTATTACTGAATACCATAGCTGGTCAACTTGCGCCGCAGCGTATTTAAACCAATCCCCAGCCGTCTGGCGGTTCGGGACTTGTTTTCTGCCGATTGTGCATAGGCGTGTAAGATATGCGCCTTTTCCACCTCCGCAAGCGGTTTGATGCGTGAATCGGCGGCGGCCACATCCTGATCTTCACACGTTTTCAGGGCTGCCGTGATATGCGAGGGCAGGTGTATTTCCCGGATCGGTTCGCCGCGCGCCAGGTTGACCGCCGACTGGAGAATAGATTTCAATTCCCGTATGTTGCCGGGATAGGGATAGCGCATCAACAGGTCCAGCGCCGTCTTTTCGATAAACCCCTGCTGGTTCACATCGTAATACTTCTCCAGAAATTTACGGGTCAACAGAAAAATGTCCTCCTGGCGTTCGCGCAGCGGAGGCAGGTGAAGCCAGCCCCCGCGGATGCGGTAATACAGGTATTTACGAAAACGCTTCTGAGCCATCATCTGTTCGAGGTTTTCATTGGTGGCGGCAATAAACCGCAGGTCCACCTTCTGTCGGTCGCTCGATCCGAGTTTGGAAAACTCACCGTCCTGCAACACCCGCAGCAGTTTTCCCTGGAGGGATAGCGGCAGGTCTCCGATTTCGTCCAGAAACAGGGTTCCCTTGTTTGTGTGCTCCAGGTAGCCGACCCGGCTGTGTTCGGCACCGGTGAACGCGCCCTTGGTGTGGCCGAAAAATTCAGCCTCGAACAGAGAACTGGATAGCGAGGACATGTTGATGGGGCTGAATGGATGCTGGGCACGGGGACTGGCGCCGTGGATGGCGCGAGCCAGAAGCTCTTTACCGGTGCCGCTTTCGCCGGTGATCAAAACGGGAACCAGGCTGGAAGCGTGAAGCTCCGCCTCCTTGAGTATCCGCAGGACTTTTTTGGACTGGGTGACAATGGGCCTGAAGGGCTCTGCGTTTTCGAGCGTCGGCAAATCGTCTCGTTTCTCAAGGTCCAGCAGATCCAGAAGCCGTTTCCGCTCCAGTGTCCGCTTGATGGACAGGGAAAGGTCTTCGGTGGCCACCGGCTTGACCAGATAATCATAGGCGCCCTTGTTCAGGCATTCCACCGCGATGCGGGCCTCGTTGATGGCCGTCACCATGATGCATTCCGTGGACGGAGAATTGGCCTTTATTTTTTCCAACAAAGCCATGCCGTCCATCTCCGGCATCGTCATGTCAATGAGGGCAAGGTCGAAAGAAAGCCCATTTTCCACCTCTTTCGCCAGTTTGACGGAATTGTCTTCCAGGCGGACCCGTTTAAATCCGATGTCGGACAGCTTTCTTCCCAGAACCTCCAGATAATCTCTGTCATCATCTACGACAACGACATGACTGTTCATCGATGGCCTCCACCGCTTTGGTTGTGCCAAAATGGACCACGCCATATTGGACCACCCCCTGTAAGGGGCTAATTTTTTACTGTATTACGACACTTATATTCCATTATGGCATAGTTGTCCACTTTTAATTTGATCCGCAAGCGTTTGGGTTGATCTTCCAAGAAGCTATTAAGGCACCAATAATATACGGAAACTTTGCTTTGTCGGCGCTGCTGTCGTGTTCTGGCACAAGGCTTGCTGTTCCATAATGGGAGGAAAATGAAACAAATTGGCCAGCACCTAATCTACGCACACGCTATTCCGGAAGGGGGTCGTTGCCTTCCGGCGCCAGAGACCGATTCGACGCACCTTTTTCATTAACTGTTACCGCATGTTTTCCGCAGCAACCATAAGGGGATTGGCTTATGCATTTAAAAAACAAATTCGATGTCGGCAAGTTCACCATTCTTGCGGAGATGCAGCCGCCCAAAGGGGTGAATGTTTCAACGATGGTCAACAGCGCCGTCCGCGTGCAGAACCAGGTGGATGCCTTCCTCGTGCCGGAAATGGGCAATGCCGTGATGCGGATGAGTTCGCTGGGCGGGGCCATGCTGCTTCAGGGCAAGGGGCTGGAAACCATTATGCAGGTGAACTGCCGGGACCGCAACCGCATCGCCCTTCAAGCAGACCTGCTGGCCGCCTATGGAGGCGGCGTCCTCAATGTCATGGGGGTTTCCGGAGAAGACCCCGGCCTGGGCGACCATCACCAGACCAAGGCGGTCAACGATATCGATTTGATGACCCTGTTCAAGGCCATTTCCGCGCTTCAGACCGGCAAGGATCTGGCCGGCAATGATCTGTCCGGTGCTCCCTCGTTTCTGGTTGGGGCTACCGTCAATGCACGGGCCACCGGCGACGAGCTTGAAAAAGAGCTCACCAGAATGGCAGAAAAAGCCTCGGCCGGGGTGGATTTTTTCATTGCACCGCCGGTTTTCGACCTGGGGGCAATTGGTCCGTTTCTGGAAAAGGTCGACCTGAAGAAAAACCGGATTATTCCCACGGTGATGCTGTTGAAATCCGTGGGAATGGCCCGTTATTTGGACCGGCACCTGAACGTGACCATTTCCCAGGACCTAATCAAGCGGCTCATGCGGGCCCCGGACAAAGCCGTGGAAAGCCTCTCTATCGCCACGAAAACCATTTCGGCGTTGGAAGAGGCCGGTTTTGCCGGCGTTCTGATTTCGGCCATGGGCTGGGAGGACAAGCTGCAGAAGCTTCTGGATATGGTCTAGATGTGCCGCCGGATCAACAAAAACACCTCTAACACAAACTTTTTCATGAGGAATGTGTAATGGCAGAAAAAGAAAATACCCAAGGCAAGGATGTCGTCGGTTCCGTACTCGTGGTCGGCGGCGGCATTGCAGGCATACAGGCATCCCTGGATCTGGCGGATTCGGGGTATTACGTTCACATGACCGAAACCAAGTCGGCTATCGGTGGGGTGATGGCCCAGCTGGACAAAACCTTTCCCACCAACGACTGCTCCATGTGCGTCATTTCCCCCAAGCTGGTCGAGTGCGGAAGGCACCTGAACATCGACCTGATGACCCTGACGGAAATCGAAGCGGTCACCGGAGAGGTGGGCAACTTTACGGTCAAGCTGCGCCAGAATGCCCGTTACATCGAAATGGACAAATGCACGGCCTGCGGCGAATGTGCCAAAGCCTGCCCCATCGACACCCCCAATCTGTTCGACGAAGGCTTGCGGGACCGCAAAGCGGCATTCAAGCTCTACCCCCAGGGCATGCCCAGTGCCTATGCCATCGAAAAGCGCGGCACCGCGCCCTGCAAGGCCACCTGCCCAGCGCATGTGAGCATCCAGGGGTACATCGCATTGATCAACGACGGACGCTACAAGGAAGCCTTGAAACTTTTCAAACAGGATCACCCTTTCCCAGCGGTCTGCGGTCGGGTATGCCATCACCCCTGCGAAAGCGCCTGCACCCGCAACGATGTCGACCAGCCGCTGGCCATCCGCGAACTTCACCGATTCCTGGCCGACTATGAAAAACAAAGCGGTGAGACTTACATTCCGGAAATCACGGCAGAACCGCGTGACGAAAAGGTGGCCATCATCGGTTCCGGCCCCGCCGGTGTCACGACGGCCTACTACCTGCTTCAGCAGGGCTACCAGGTGACCATCTTCGAAAAGATGCCCGAACCCGGCGGCATGATGCGTTATGGCATTCCCGAGTACCGCTTGCCGCGGGACATCCTGGCCGGCGAAATCGACGTGGTCCGGCAAATGGGTGCCGAAATCAAATGCGGGGTGACCTTCGGTTCCGACATCACCCTGGAAAGTCTGAAATCAGACGGCTATAGTGCCTGCTTCATGGCCATCGGGCTGCACGGCGGCCGTAGCCTGGGTGTGGATAACGAAGATGCCCAAGGCGTGCTCCAGGGCGTTGAATTTTTGCGGAATGCCTCCTTGGGCAAGGATATTGAACTCGGCGAGGACGTTATCGTGGTCGGCGGCGGCAATGTGGCCATCGACGTGGCCCTCACCGCCAAGCGCAAGGGCGCCAAGAACGTCACCCTGATCTGCCTGGAAAAGCGCGAGGAGATGCCCGCCTGGGAACACGAGATCGAAGAGGCCTTGGAAAGCGAGATCAATATCGTCAACAGCTTTGGCCCCAAATCCTTTTACATCGACAAAAGCAAGCGGGTGTCGGGCATCGAATTCAAGACCTGTACGGCAGTGTTCGATGATGACGGTCGCTTCAACCCCGCCTACGACGAGGCGGAGTGCCAGCCCTTTTTCGGCGACACCATCATCGTCGCCATCGGCCAGAGCACCAACCTGGACGGCATCAAAGAACAGGGCATCGCCATTTCCCGGCCCGGCGGCCTGGAGGCCGATCCGGTCACCCTGCAGACTCCCATCGACTGGGTTTTCGCCGGCGGCGATGCCTTTTATGGTCCCAAATCGGTGGTCGATGCTGTGGCCTGTGGCAAGGAAGCCGCCGAGAGCATCCACCGTTTCATCAACGGCCTGGATCTCACCGAAGGCCGCCAGAAAGAATGGGACTTTGTCAAACCCGACGATCTGAGCCAGGAACCCAACAAAAAGCGTACGACGGTCAGGTGCCTCGATCCCGAAGCGCGGGAATGCAACTTCATGGAGGTCTCCTTCGGTTATGACGAAGAAGAGGCCAAGATCGAAGCCGACCGCTGCCTCAAGTGCGGGCTCTGCTCCGAGTGCTATCAGTGCGTGGATGCCTGCCTGGCCAATGCGGTCAACCATGAGATGGTGGCCGAGTACAAGGAGATCAACGTGGGCGCCATCATCCTGGCACCCGGTTTCACCCCCTTCGATCCCACCGAGCATAAGACTTACTCCTACGCCAGCCATCCCAATGTGATCACCAGCCTGGAAATGGAACGAATCCTCTCTGCCTCAGGCCCCTATGCCGGTCATCTGGTTCGGCCGTCGGACAACAAGGAGCCGGAAAAGATTGCCTGGTTTCAGTGTGTGGGGTCGCGGGACATCAACTGCTCGGATCACAGCTACTGCTCATCGGTGTGCTGCATGTACACCAACAAGCAGACGATTATCGCCAAGGAGCACAGCGACAAAGAGCTGGATACGGCCGTCTTTTTCATGGACATGCGAACCCACGGCAAGGAGTTTGAAAAATACTACATGCGTG
>NZ_JBFELV010000276.1:0-6815 GCF_041551955.1 Desulfosarcina sp. | reverse complement strand
GCCCGAGGGGACCTACCTGGTGTGGCTGGACTGCCGGGGGCTGGGGCTGGACAAGTTGGCGCTCAAGCACCTGATGCTGGGAAAGGCACGGATATTCATGGACGAAGGGTTCATCTTCGGACCCGAAGGTGACGGGTTCGAGCGAATCAACATCGCCTGTCCGCGGTCGATTCTGCAGGATGCCCTGGGGCGTATCCGGCGGGCGGTGAACGGGGTGTAAGAGGCCTGGCCCGACTCAAGGACCGGCCCCACCCACGGTCTCAACGGGTCGGCCAATTGCCGCATCAACGTCGTTATTGACCAATTATATGTATTTTTAACTGCTTATAAGCGTAGCCGATGGCTCCGACCGTAAAGATCAGCGCGGTGGCGACAGACAGGATCAGGACTGTCTGCGCTGCTTGTTGGCCCAGCAACAGAATCAACACCGTGCCGTAAACGAATCGGAACAGCACGAAAAAAAGCCGGAAAAACATCAAGGCCATCATGGGCGCCGCCAGGCACCAGAAAAGGGCCTTGAGCAGCGTTTTTTCCCTGTCCGGTGGTATTGATGAGGTCATTGCGCTACCGCCGCTGCCGTCTGTATCAGGGTCGCATATGTTTCGGTCGGTTGCCCAAGCGGTCAACCTTGCCGGTTGAACATCACGAATCCCACCAGGATCAGCGCCATGCCCGTCAGGTGGAAGGACTTCAGGGTTTCTCCCAGGAAGATAATGGCTAGGATGGCTGCAAAGACGGGGATCAGGTTGATGAACAGGCCGGTGCGGTTGGCACCGATGACGGCCACCCCGCGGTTCCAGCAAAAATAGGCCACGATGGATGGAAATAGGGCCACATAGGCGATGCTGCCGGCGACGCCGGGGGTAAGTGTGAATGTCCCGACGGCGGATATTTCCCATAGGTAAAGCGGCAGCAGCCCCAGGCACCCGAGACCGAAGGTGTAGGTCAGAAAACTCATGGGGTGCATGTTCGGCCGCTTGGGCAAAAGGGCCGAGTAGAGCGCATAAAGGACCACCGCCACGATCATCAGCAGGTCTCCCTGCGCCAGGGCCAGGTCGATCAGTGCCTGCCAGCGGCCTTTGAGCACCACGACCCCGGCGCCTATGACACACAGCACCACCCCGGCGGCTTGAATCCCGGAGACCCGCTCTCCATAAAGAATCAGGGAAATGACAATGATGACCGCCGGCATGGTGGTCTGGATCAGGGCACCGTTGATGGCCGTGGTGGTGTGCATGGCGCTGTAGAGCAAGGTATTGAAAATGGTCACCCCGAACAGGGCGAGCAGCCCCAATATTTTCCACCCGGCCAGGGCCGTCCGCCAGTCGCGCTTGACGTAGGGCCAGGTCAGGGGCAGGAGAACCATAAAGGCCACCATCCATCGCCAGAAGGCCAGCGAAACCGGAGGAATCAACTCGGCCACGCCCTTGGCCAGCACGATGTTGCCTGCCCAGCACAAGGGTGCCACGGCCACCATGAGAAACGCGGGAAAATTGGATTTAGGGCTTGCTTTCATGCGTGCTGCCGGTCTCCGTTGAACCGCTCAAAACGGGATGAGGGACGCCGTCTGGCGGCACCCGATAAGAATCACGACCTTGTACCGGAACCCACGGGCTTTTGCAAGGTGCCCTGCGTCGACTGAAAGTGCAGTGTCCGTCAGTGGATCGTTGAACCTTCGTCAGATCCAGGATGCCAGATGGCCTGCGATTATTGTGACTTCCCTTGCCAGGCGTTTGCACCGGCATTCCCTCAACCCCGCCCACCAATGGGTGCGCTTTGCCCTGCCGGTGAAGTGCGTTGACACCGACTTCGGTTTGCGTCATAACACCGGGAGCAACCATCCACGGAAAAACCAGCCACGATCAACAAGGGAGGAACCACCATGAAGCAGGGCAAATGCCCCAAATGCGGGTCAGTCAACATCTATTCGGCCGAAGACCTTCCCCTGAAAAGCGGCCCATTCGGCAGCAACTCCATCCCCATCAGCCTGACGGCCATGGCCGCCCTGGACAACTATGTGTGCGTGGACTGCGGCCTGGTCGAAAGCTACGTGGCCGAGGAATACATGCTCAAGAAAATATCCCAAAAATGGAAGTCGGTGAATGACACGGCAGATCAAAAGGATTGATTATAGACATCGCCAATCGACCGTCTTCTAAGAATAATAGCAAATAGGTAATCCGATGCCGTTTCCCTTTTCCAGCAGCCGCATCAGCGGCATTCGCCATTTCGGGCTGATCTCGCGCGTGCTCATCAAACACGGCCTGGGTGAAGTCGCCGACCGGCTGAGGGGGAGAACTGGCAGCAAGATCAAAACCGGCCTCCCCGATCCTGTGCGCATTCGTCGCACCCTGGAGGAACTGGGACCCAGCTTCATTAAGCTTGGCCAGCTCATGAGCACGCGTGGCGACCTCTTTCCCCCGGAATATATCGATGAATTGTCCAAACTGCAGGATCAGGTCCCCCCGGTGCCCTTCGCGGGCATCCGCCGGCTGATCGAGGCCGAGCTGGGTCAACCGCCGGATCAGCTTTTCAAAAGCTTTGACGAGACGGCCATGGCCGCCGCGTCCGTGGCCCAGGTGCACACCGCCCGTTTGAAAACCGGTGAGAAGGTGGCCGTCAAGGTGATCCGGCCGGGAATCGAAAAGCGCATCCGCAAAGACATCCAGCTCATGTATTACTTCGCCGCCCGGTTCGAACGACGCTTCGATTTGGGCCGCATCGTCGGGGCGGTCAACCTGGTCAAGGAGTTCGAGCGCACGATCTTCCGCGAACTGGACATGCTCATCGAGGCCGGCAACATCGAGCGCTTCACCCGCAGCTTCAAAGAGATCGATGAAATATACATCCCCAAGGTGTACTGGGACCTCACGGCCAAATCGGTGCTGGTGATGGAGCACATCGAGGGGATCAAGATGGATCGCGTGGATGAGATCCGGCGCCACGGCATCGACCCCCAGGAAGTGGCCATGATCGGCCTGCGGTCTTTTTCCCGCCAGCTGATGGCCGCCGGCATCTTTCACGCAGACCCCCACCCGGGCAACACCCTCGTCATGCACGACGGCCGGGTGAGCTTGGTGGACTTCGGCATCGTCGGCTACTTGGACGAAGAGACCATGATGCAGATCGCCCACCTGTTCCTGGGTTTTGCCGAGCACGACTACGACATGGTCATGGAAGCCTTCGAGGCTGCTGGCCTGGTGGACCCCCGGACCATGGATTTGAACAGCTTTAGAATGGACCTCAAGGACATGGCCGAGCCCTTTTACGGGCGTTCGCTGAAGACCATTTCGGTCAAGGATGTCTACTACCAGACCATGCGGCTGGTATACAAGTACCGCATCCGACTGCCGCGCAACCTGCTCCTGCTTTTCAAGACCTTTATCCAGACCGAAGCCCTGGGCAAGATCCTGGGTTCCGAGGCCAGTTTGCTGGAGGTGACCCGACCCTACGCCAAGCGGCTGTTGCAGCAAGGTTACGAAGCCCACAAAGTGTTCAAGAACGTGGGCCGGGACACAAAACTGTTTGGCGGCTACCTGCGCCAGATGCCCCACCTGGCCCACGGTCTGTTCAAACGTCTGGCCACGGAAACACCCAAATTCGAGATCGCCCACACCGGCCTTGAAGACACCTCCAGCAAATTCGAAAGAGGCATTAACCGACTTACCTTAGGGTTGGTGACCGCCGCCTCGCTGATCGCCGCCTCCCTGATTCTCAACGCCACCAACAAAGTACTGCTCTTCGAGGTCGACTTTTTCGGTGTACAGAACCTTTCCGTCACCGACGTGCTGGGATTCTCCGGGTACGTGATTGCCACCTTCCTGGGCTTGTGGCTGGTTTTTTCGATTGTACGCTCGGGTAAGCTGTAACCTGAAGTCGCTACACGGTGTCGTGCATGTCAACGCCTTTACGCCTGTCGAGGGAACGCCGCGGCCAATTGACTACAGAGGTGAAGAAGGATGCGGGTGTTGGTTGTCGAAGATGATGAAAAAATCGCCGCCTTCGTGGAAAACGGGCTGCGCGAGGCCGGTTTTGCCGTCGACTGCACGGATGACGGTGAACAAGCCCTTCACATGGCACTGGCGGTTACCTATGATGCAGCCGTGGTGGACATCATGCTGCCCAGGCTCGACGGCTTGAGCCTTGTCAGCACGCTGCGCCATCGGGGCATCGACACACCCATTTTGATACTGAGTGCCCGGCAGACCGTGGACGACCGGGTCACCGGTCTCCAGCGTGGGGCCGACGACTACCTGGTCAAGCCGTTTATTTTTGCCGAGCTGTTGGCACGGGTCCAGGCGCTGGTGCGCCGCGGATCAAAAACCGTCGAGGCCAGCCGACTGGTCTGCGGGGATCTGGCCGTGGATGTGATCCACCGCGAGGTTGACCGTGGCGGGCAGCCCATCGACCTCCAACCCAAAGAATACGCCCTGCTCGAATACCTCCTGCGCAACCGGGGCCGCACGGTATCCAAAACCATGATTCTGGAACACATCTGGGATTTTCACTTCGATCCCCAGACCAACGTCGTGGATGTGTTGGTATGCAGGCTGAGAAACAAGATCGACAAGGACTTTCCCGTCAAACTCATCCATACCATTCGCGGAATCGGCTATGCGATCAAGGCGCCGCATGTGGAAACTCGGTAAGACCATCGGGGTCAAGATCGCAGCCGGCTATACCGTGCTCTTTTTCTTCAGCCTGATGGCCCTGGCGATCACCGCCTATCTGCTGGTGGGAAACACGTTGGCCCGCCAGGACAGGCAGATGGTCGTCGGGGAAATCGAAAGCCTGCGCAGCCAGTATGAAAACGGTGGCTGGAAGGCCTTTCACGGCACGGTTGTCGACAACAACCGTGCCCGCAAAAATAATCCCTTCTTCACACGTTTGCCCGTTTCCTCCTCCGGCAGTGACCTGGTCTTCTTTCCCCATCACTGGGATGACTTCGATCTGGTGGCTCTGCAGGAGATGCGCGGCCAGCTTCCGGGGACCTGGCTGCAGCTGCCAAACCGCTCGGGATCCTGCGTTTTGGAAATCCTCACCGCCAGCCAACCGGACGGCAGCCTCTTTCAGGTGGGCATCAGCACCGAGGACCGACTGGTGGTACTAGACCGCTTCCGCGAGGCGCTGGTGACCATTGCCGTCCCCCTGATCCTGCTGGCTGTCGCCGGTGGGGCGGTTTTATCCCGGCGGGTGCTGCACCCCCTGAGAAACCTCATCGGCACGGTGGCATCCATCGAATCGGGAAAAATGGACGCCCGGGTACCCAGCACCCAGACTGGCGATGAACTCGAAGAGCTCGGGAGCCTGTTCAACCGGATGATCGAAAAGATCAACCAGTTGATCCGGGCCATGCGCGGATCCCTGGACAGTGTGGCCCATGACCTGCGCACCCCCATGACCCGTTTTCGCAACAATGCCGAAAAGGCCCTCCAGGCGGAAACCTCGGACGCCGCTTGCCGCGAGGCCCTGCAGGACTGTGTGGAGGAATCAGACCGGATTCTGAGGATGCTGGCCATGCTGATGGATATTTCCGAAGCCGAAACCGGCACCATGCGGCTGTTGCCGCGGCCCCTGGACCTGGTGCCCTTGGCCGAAGGCGTGGCAGACATGTATCGCTATGTGGCCGACGAAAAAGGTGTTGGATTGGTGACGGAATTTCCGGCCGAGGCACGCCTGAACGCCGATGTGGACCGGATCAGACAGGTGCTGGCCAACCTGCTCGACAACGCCGTCAAGTTCACCCCCGAAGGCGGAACCGTGCGCTTGACCATCGAGAGGCACGCGCAAACGGTGATCGTTCGCGTCACCGATTCGGGCATCGGCATCGACCCCGAAGAGATCCAGCGAATCTGGGACCGCCTATACCGTGGCACCCGTTCCTCCCACAAGGGGCTCGGCCTGGGCTTGAGCTTGGTCAAGGCCGTGGTCAATGCCCACAACGGCGAAATGCGGGTTTCCAGTACCCCGGGATCTGGATCGATCTTCGAGATTCACCTGCCTACCGATTCCCTGCCTCCAGCCGGCTGACCCGCGCTCCACATCGGGTTCCGACCCTGAATTTACCCCCTCCCGTCAAATCCTTTCAAAACTGTAATGCCGGTGAAAGCATGCCGTAATGTTTCCATGATATGGATGCTGCATGGCAACGTGCATCGGATTGCTAATCGTAACAGTGTGCTTTTCCGAAAAGGAAACCGTACATGAAATGGGCATTCTGGAAAAAAGACCCGGAACCCGAGAAGCCGATTAACTGGTCAACGCCCGGACCGCTTCCCCGGACGCTGTTCACCCATCTGGTGGACGAACTGAAAATCGGATCGGACTGGGTGCGATCCCTTGGCTGTGTCGCCCGCCCCGTCGCCGGTCATAATCATCTTTTCGCCTTCCGGGCCTTCAGTCCGTCCCAGACCAACCTGCTGGGCATCGAGGTGATCGATTATGCGACATTGGATGGATATGCCCACTTGATCCTGTTTTCGGGAACCTTAAACACCCAAACCGGCAAGGTGAACTTGAAGCCGGAAATTCAACGGCGGGTGGCTTGATCCGCAGGCCGCCCGTCTAAGCAAGCAAGTCAACCCAAGCGGATCATATTACGCCGTGCACCCATACGGCGAGGAGGTGTCTATGTCACTGTTAATCGGAACCACACTGGTCTGTCTGGCCGCCCTGTGGCTAACGGTTCTATTGATCGGCGGGCGCAACCCGCGACCGCCATGGTGGGCCAACGACTGGATGCTTGGCGATGTCCAGGTGCCCTTGCTGATGCTGCTGGCGATCGTCGGCGTCTGGTTCATGACCCGCTTCGCTGG
>NZ_JBFELV010000275.1:0-6831 GCF_041551955.1 Desulfosarcina sp. | reverse complement strand
CAGATTGGAAAGGTAGACATGGGCGGTGGCGACGATTTGAGCGCTCAGCAGACCGGTGACAAGCACGGCCGGGGCATACAGGCGGCTTTTCATTTCGTGTTGGACACCCTCGCGGATTTTGTGGTATTGACCACAACCGTTAGTTGGTGGGTTGGATTAGTTGGTTGGTTTAATTGGTTTTGTTCAAACCCAACCAATTGAACCAATCCAATCAATATAACGAATTCAACCAATTAAACCGATATAGTTGGAGCTTTTTGCTTCACGATTGACGACCGGCTGATTCGTTTATCCATATCAGCTGCACTGCCAAGAATCAACAACGGGAGGAAATCGAAATGAGAGAAGTCGTCATTGTCAGTGGTGCCAGAACCGCGGTGGGGTCATTCGGCGGATCGTTGAAGACCGTTCCGGTGGTGGAACTGGGCGCAACTGTCATGAAACAGACCCTTAGTAACGCCGGTTTGCGGCCTCAGTCCAGCGACGCACTGAAGTCGGCAGGGCCGGATGCACTGAAAGACCAGGGGCTCATCGAACTGGAGGCCAAGGCCATGGACTGGACCGATGACATGCCGACCGTGTCCATCGATGAGGTCATTATGGGCAACGTGCTTCAGGCGGCCCAGGGTCAGAACCCGGCCCGGCAGGCCATGATCCGCGCCGGCCTTCCCAAGGAGACCCCGGCTTTTTCGCTCAACAAAGTCTGCGGCAGCGGCTTGAAAGCCATCGCCCTGGGTGCGTCGGCGATTATGACCGGCGAATCCGACGTGGTCTTGGCCGGGGGCATGGAGAATATGAGCCTGGCGCCCATGGCCCTGCCCAAGGCCCGCTGGGGCCACCGCATGGAACTGACCGGCATCGGTGATATCTACGACCTGATGGTGTTCGACGGCCTGTATGAGATTTTCTATGGCTATCACATGGGCGTGACGGCGGAAAATATCGCCGGCCTGTATAACATCAGCCGCCAGGAGCAGGACGAATTGGGTGTGCTCAGCCACACCCGGGCCCGGGCTGCCATTACCGAGGGCCTCTTCGCCCAGGAAATCGTTCCGGTGACCATCAGGTCCCGCAAAGGGGATACGATCGTGGATACCGACGAGCGTCCCATGGACACCAGTATTGAAAAAATGGCCAAGCTGCGGCCGGCGTTCAAAAAAGAAGGCACCGTCACCGCCGGCAACGCGTCGGGCATCAACGACGGCGCGGCGGCGGTGCTGCTGATGTGCGCGGAAAAAGCCAAAGACCTCGGCCTCGAGCCCATCGTCAAAATTAAGGCCTTCCGCTCAGGCGGACTGGATCCGGCCTACATGGGCCTGGGACCGGTACCTGCGGTGAAAAAGGTGCTGGCCGCGACAGGCATGACTCTCGATGATATCGACATGATCGAGCTCAACGAGGCGTTTGCCTCCCAGGCTATCGGCTGCATGCGCGAACTGGGCATCGAGGTTGACCGGCCCAACGAACTGGGCAGCGGTATCTCCATTGGGCATCCCATCGGCTGCACCGGCGCCAGGCAGATGGTCAGCGGGATGAACCAGATGAAGCGCAAAGGCTATTCCACCGGTTTGATCACGATGTGTATCGGCGGCGGAATGGGCATGGCGATGATCGTTGAGAGGTGATTTTTTTCTTTACTTTTTCGGCTGTTATTGGTAGGTAGAATCCGGTTTTAGCGAAGGTAAAAAAAACCTCGCCAAAAGCGGTGACAGGAGATTGAAGAATATGGATATCAGCAGGAAGTTGGGGATTCTTGTATTTTGCGGCGTTCCCGCCATTATCGGCGGCGGGATTGTCTATGGGGTGGCTGGCAGCTACGTTCCGGTGGCTGTATATTTGATTTTGCTCTACCTCGCAGTCGGCGCCCTTGTGAGCAAATAACCTGCTTCATCAAGCCCCTGTCTGTTTCCGGCTGACAATTGACCATCCGAGTCTGACGCATCTAATATCAATTCTGCGCAAATGCCTCTTCCCGTTTTACTCAGGCGTTTGCGCAGATTGCGTTATGCCGGGTGGCATCGTGATACCACCGCCGGTTTATGGAGGAGCCATGGAGGATCGGACCTCCCAAAATATGATTTTGTGGTTTTTTCTGGCCTGCTTCCTCATTTCCATATCTCTGATGGGATGGCTGCTGTCGCCGTTCCTTTCGATCATCGTTCTGGGTGCCGTTGTTGCCGGCGCATTTCATCCGGTGTACCGGCTGCTCACGGCCCACGCAAAAATCAGCCCCGGCGTCGCCTCTTTGTTAACCTGCCTGCTGATTTTCTTTATCCTGTTTGTCCCCATTGTTTTTTTCGTGGGGGTCCTGGCCCAAGAGGCTTACGAGCTGATCCAGCTGGCTAAAAGTCCGGCCCTCTCCAGCTTCATCAATACCCATTTTACCAACAGCGCCCTGCTAGACCGGATCAACCCGCTGCTGGACAGCTTCGATATCGCCATCACCGGGGAGGAACTGAACAACACCATCTCTGACATCGGCAAGGCCGTTGGCCTGTTTCTATATGACCAGGCCCGATCCATTGCCTCCAACACCTTGTCCTTCCTGGCCAGTTTTTTTCTCATGCTGTTGGTTATTTTTTTTCTGCTGATCGATGGTCCGAAGCTGGTGCAGTTTCTCATCGATCTGTCGCCCCTGCCCGAAGACCAGGACGTCCAGCTCATCGGAAAATTCAACGATATGGCCGGCGCCATCCTCGTGGGAAACGGGCTGTGCGGAGCCATTCAAGGCGTCGCTGGAGGGATGATCTTCTGGCTGTTCGGTCTTCAGTCCGCTTTTTTATGGGGGGTGATCATGTCCCTGCTGGCGTTTTTGCCGATCATCGGCATCGGGGCGGTGTTTATTCCCACGGTGATTTTTCTCTTCCTAAAAGGGCGTGTCGGTGCCAGCATTTTTTTTCTAATTTTTTATCTGCTGCTCTCCGGCGGCGTCGAATACCTGTTAAAGCCCAGGGTGGTGGGCAAGCGGGTACAGATGCATACCCTGGTGGTGTTTCTGTCCATCATCGGCGGTCTCAAGATCTTCGGCATTCTCGGGATCATCTACGGTCCGCTGATCGCCACCGCCTTTCTGACGCTGACCAATATTTACCACACCAGTTACCAGACTTTTGTTGAACACTCCCAACCCAAACCAGACCGGCCGTAACCGTGAACCCGTGGTTCACATATCGCCGGGATAGCCAGCGCAAGGATAATTCACGACCATGAGCGAAAACACAACCGACGTTCTGCCAAGCCCCGAGATCAGCATCGAAGCGGAGATGAAGAAGTCCTATCTCGATTACGCCATGAGTGTGATCATCGGCCGGGCGCTTCCCGATGTGCGTGATGGGCTCAAACCCGTTCATCGCCGCGTGCTTTACGCCATGCGGGAATTGAAGAACGATTACAACAAACCCTACAAGAAGTCGGCCCGCATCGTGGGTGACGTGATCGGTAAATATCATCCCCATGGCGACAGTGCGGTTTACGACACCATCGTACGATTGGCCCAGGATTTTTCCATGCGCTATCCGTTGGTGGACGGCCAGGGCAACTTCGGTTCCATCGACGGCGACCCGGCGGCGGCCATGCGATACACTGAAATCCGCATGACACGGCTGGCCCAGGAGATGCTCGAGGACCTGGATAAGGAGACCGTCAACGTCGTTCCCAACTACGATGAGTCTCTCACCGAGCCGTCCGTGCTCCCGGCCAAATTCCCGGCCCTTCTGGTCAACGGATCGTCCGGGATTGCCGTTGGTATGGCCACCAACATCCCCCCCCACAACCTTTCCGAGGTGATTGAAGGCATCAAGGCGCTGATCGATGATCCAGGAATAACCTGCGAGCAACTCATGGCTCATATTCCCGGTCCGGATTTTCCCACCGCAGGCATCATTCACGGCATTCAGGGAATCCGGGATGCCTATGAGACGGGTCGGGGCATTGTCCGCACGCGTGCGCGGGTGACGGTGGAAGAGGACAAGCAAACCGGGCAGGAAACCATCGCGGTCACCGAGATCCCCTACCAGGTGAACAAGGCGCGGTTGATCGAAAAGATTGCCGAGTTGATGAAGCACAAGACCATCGAGGGCCTTCGCTATGTGCGCGACGAGTCAGACCGTCGGGGCATGCGCATTGCCATGGGGGTCAAAAAAGATCACATGGCCGGCATCATCATCAATCAGTTGTACAAGCACACCCAGATGGCGAGCAGCTTCGGAATCATTCTGCTGGCGGTGGTCAACAATCGACCCCAGGTCCTCAACCTGAAGCAGATTCTGGAGTATTTCGTGCTTCACCGCAAGGAGATCGTCATCCGGCGAACCCGCTTCGACCTGAACAAGGCCGAAGCCAGGGCCCATATTCTGGAAGGGTTGAAGGTGGCCCTGGACAACCTGGATGCCGTGGTCAAGCTAATCCGCGAATCCAAGACACCGGTGGAAGCCAAGGAACGGCTCATGGCCACTTTCGGCCTTTCGGTCATCCAGGCGCAGGCCATATTGGATATGCGACTGCAGCGGCTCACCGGCCTGGAAAGGGACAAAATCGTTGAAGAGTACGATGCCGTGCTCAAGGACATTGCGCGATTCAAGGAAATTTTAGGCAGCGAACAACTGGTGCTGGGAATCATCAAGAACGAGCTGGACATCCTCAAGGGCGAATTTGGTGATGTGCGCCGGACCGAGATTCTGAAATATACCCGGGAGCTGACCATCGAGGACATGATTGCCGAAGAGGACATGGTCGTAACCATCACCAACACCGGATACATCAAACGCAATCCCATCACCTTGTATCAAAGCCAGCGGCGTGGCGGCAAAGGCAAAACTGCCATGGGCACCAAGGAAGAGGATTTCGTCTCGCACCTGTTCGTGGCCTCCACCCACCATTATTTCCTCTTTTTTACCAACCTGGGCAAGGTATACTGGTGCAAGGTTTACGACATCCCTCAGGCCGGCCGCCAGAGCCGGGGCAAGGCCATTGTCAACCTGCTGGATTTTGCCGACGGTGAACGGATGACCGCCGTGCTGGCCGTTCCCGGGTTCGAGCCGGGTCTGCACGTGCTCATGGCCACACGCAACGGAACGGTGAAAAAGACGGACCTCATGGCATTCAGCCGTCCCCGGATCGGCGGGATTATCGCTCTGGGCCTGGCAGAGGGCGATGAACTGATTGCGGTAAAGCTCTCCGACGGCACCCAGAATGTGTTTCTGGGGTCCGCCATGGGCAAATCCATTCGTTTCCATGAATCGGATGTACGCCCGACCGGCAGGACCGCCCGTGGGGTGCGCGGGATGCGCCTGAGCAGAGACGATCGCGTAGTGGGCATGGAAGTGCTTCAACACGGTCAGACACTGTTTACGGTGACCGAAAACGGCTACGGCAAACGAACCTCCATCGACGAATACCCGATCCACCGGCGCGGCGGCAAAGGCGTCATCTCGATCAAGACCAGCGCGCGCAACGGTCAGGTGGTGAACATCATCCTGGTCCAGGACGAAGACGACCTGATGCTGGTGACCGATACGGGCAAGCTGATCCGCAGCCCCGTTTCCGGTACATCGGTTATCAGTCGCAACACCCAGGGCGTGCGGCTGATGGACATGGATCCCGGGGAGCGGGTGGTCAGCGCCGCCGGGTTGGCTGAAGCAGAAGCAGCAGAAGAAGAAGAAAGCGGCGAATCGACGGATGGCGAAGCATCGCCAAACGAACTGCAGGAGGAGTAGCGGCGATGAAAACCACGGTGGATGTCAAGACCACGCGAATGGGTGTCGTCGGGGCCGGCAGCTGGGGTACCGCCTTGGCCAACCTGCTGGCCGTCAAGGGCTTTGTCGTCGACCATTGGGTCTATGAAGCCGAGGTGAAGGCGCAGATGCTCGAGACGCATGAGAATCAACGATTTCTGCCCGGCGTTACCCTGCCCGAAAATCTTCATCCCTCCGGGGACCTGGAATCGGTCGTGGCCGAAAAGGATCTGGTGCTGGTGGTGACCCCCTCGCATGTCACCCGCCGGACGATCGAGCGCTGCAGCCATGCCATCGGGCCGCACACCATCGTGGTCAGCGCGTCCAAGGGGATCGAAAACCAGACGCACCTGACCATGTCCGGCGTGCTGGCACAAGTTATCCCCGGGTTGTCGACGGACCGGCTGGCGGTGCTGACGGGTCCCAGCTTTGCCAAGGAAGTGGCCCGTGAAATGGCCACGGTGGTTACCGTGGCGTCCAGTGACATACATTGCGCGGAATTTGTCCAACAGGTTTTTGTGACGCCCTATTTCCGGGTCTACACCATCGATGATGTGATTGGCGCCGAACTAGGCGCGGCCGTGAAAAATGTGATCGCCATCGCCGCCGGAGTGATCGACGGGCTGGGGTTGGGGCTCAATACCCGTGCCGCCCTGATCACGCGCGGGTTGGTCGAGATCCGCCGTCTGGGCCTGACCATGGGCGCTCAGCCGAGAACCTTTACCGGTTTGGCCGGCGTCGGGGATTTGATCCTTACCTGCACCGGTGACCTGAGCCGCAACCACACCATCGGCAGACAGATCGGCGAGGGGAAAAAGCTCAAGGATCTGCTGGCCGGGATGCACATGGTGGCCGAGGGAGTGAAAACGGCGCGTTCGGTATACAACCTGTCCCGCGAACGGGATGTCGACATGCCCATTTCCCACGCCGTCTACCATGTACTTTACGATGATTTGGATCCGAAGGAAGCCCTTTATCAGCTGATGACAAGGGACTTGAAGCAGGAGTTGGACGAAATTTGAGTGGCAAACAAACTACAAAAATCAAAAAAAAATAACAAACAAATCACAATAGCCAAAGTTAAAATTCCAAACCTGAT
>NZ_JBFELV010000274.1:0-6856 GCF_041551955.1 Desulfosarcina sp. | reverse complement strand
AGCAGATAGGCGTGGTCGATGTACCAGTCCCAATATGTATTGGAGGTGACGTCCGCCCGCTCGTACGGGTCCATGCGCAGGGTGAACAGTTTTGGACCCCGCAGCAGGGTATACGGCTCGAACCAGATTTGCAGCGTGCCCGGCTGCCGCTGCTCCATGAAGACCAGCTTCCAGTTGTCGTAGCGCAACCCGGTCAGGTCGCCGTCGTCAGAGAAGTAGAAGAATGATTCGCGGGGCCCCTTGTCCGTTTTTCCGGTCAGATAGGGCAGGAAGTTGTACCCGTCCAGGTGCACCTTATAGGTGGTCTTGCCGAGCTTGTACCCCTTGAGCAGTTTGCCGGTCACATCCGAATCACCGGCGGCGGCCGCCAGCGTCGGCAGCCAGTCCATGTGCGACATGATCTCATTGGAAATGCTCCCGGCCTTGATCTTTCCAGGCCAGCGAACCATGGCAGGTACGCGGTAGGCTCCCTCCCAGTTGCTGTTCTTCTCGTTGCGGAACGGCGTCATGCCGGCGTCGGGCCACGTGTTCATGTGCGGGCCGTTGTCCGTCCCGTACATCACGATGGTGTTGTCGGCAAGACCCAGATCATCCAGCTTGTTAAGCACGGTGCCGACGTTCTTGTCATGGTCGATCATCGCATCGTGGTACTCGCTCTGCCAACGTCCGGATTGTCCGATGCTGGCCGGCTTGGGATGGGTGCGAAAGTGCATGTGGGTGAAGTTCACCCACACGAATACCGGCTTACCGGCTTTGTGCTGGGTCTCGATGAAGAACGCGGCCCTGGCGGCGACGTCGTCATCGATGGTCTCCATGCGTTTTTTGGTGAGCGGACCGGTGTCTTCGATACGCTGCGTGCCGTCGGGCATGGCATAGCTGTGGATCACTCCCCGTGGCCCGAAGCGCTTGCGAAATTCGGGGTCTTTGGGATAGTCGGCCTGTTCCGGCTCCTCTTCGGCATTCAAGTGGTAAAGGTTGCCGTAGAATTCGTCGAAGCCATGCGCCGTCGGCAGGTGCTCGTCGCGGTCTCCCAGGTGGTTTTTGCCGAACTGGCCGGTGGCGTAGCCCTGGGCCTTGAGCAGGGTGGCGATGGTGGGGTCATCGGCGCTGAGCCCCTCCTTGGCGCCGGGCATGCCGACTTTGCTCAGGCCGGTGCGGAACACGCTCTGGCCGGTGATAAAAGCGGAACGGCCAGCGGTGCAGCTCTGTTCGGCGTAATAGTCGGTGAAGAGCATGCCCTCATTGGCGACACGGTCGATGTTGGGCGTGCGATAACCCATCAAGCCCCTGGTATAAACGCTGAGGTTGGACTGACCGATGTCGTCACCCCAGATGATGACGATGTTGGGTTTCTCCTCGGCACCCACAACAGACGCGATGCCGAAGAGCATCGCCATCGCCACGATGCTTGAAATCATAAGATGAAATTGCCGTTTCATTGAGACCTCCCTGGTTTGAGTGGTTGAGTCGATCTGATGTAAAAGAAAATGAGCGGACAGCAAAAAGGTTCGACCGATCCTCGCGGCCCCGATGAACGAGACCCCAGCATTGTTCCGGAAAATCGTTGGGAATGAGCTTGCTATCGAGGTTCGAAGAAATGAGAACAAGTCGATATTAAACGAGATACCCTTGTTATTCTGAGAAACTTGGGGACCGTTTTCAAAGCCTGAGCGGGGATTTCGTGTTTAAGAAAAATTGAACAATTTAAGCATCCATCGAACAGACAAATAATATTCACCCGATGGGCTTAGTCAAATACATAATATTTGCTCGGCACCTGACCGACGCCTCCGACCGGTCGTGTTTCTGCCTGCTGTGCATCAATGTTCGACTTCCATCACCTCGGTTGACAGATACTGGCTGATATCCACTCGGTCAATTTGACCCGGGTCCAGGAACTGCTCGGCGTAGTCCCGGTATACCTCGCTTTTCAGAAACAGGTCGAACAGGTCGGCATCGATGTGCTGGTCGTTGCGCATGGTGCTCATGATGCGCAGGGCCTCGCTGACCGTTTTCGGTTTTTTGTAGGGCCGGTCGGCTGCGGTCAGGGCCTCGAAGATATCCGCGATGGCCATGATGCGGGCGGGGACGGACATCTCTTCTTTTTTTAACCCCCGAGGGTAGCCGGTGCCGATCATGGTCTCATGGTGGGACCCGGCAATATCCGGCACATGCTTCATGTTGTCGGGGAAGGGGAGGCGCTTGAGCATGAGAATGGTCTGGATGATGTGTTCGTTGATCTTGAAGCGATCCTCCGTCGACAGGGTGCCTTTGCGGATGCTCAGATTGTAGAGCTCACCCAGGTTGTACTGGTTTTCAGGGACGATCATGTTGAATCCGTGGGTGTTGCCGTCGAAGGGGTCCGGGTCGGTCCGGGGAATGATGTGCTCCGGTTTGTCGGCCAGCAGGTGTTCGACAACTGGCAGCGTGGCTGCCGGCTGCCGGTTTTTCAATGTGGCTTCATCCTGGGAAATGCCCAGGCGGTCGTCCAGGTGGCGCGTCCAGGTCAGGGCGGCGATCCGTTCGAGCCTGTCGATCTTCTCATCGGCCATGACCTCGCCGCCGACATTGCACTCTGCGACAAAGGCAAAATCCTCGGCGATCTGTTTTCGCACCTTTTCAAGTTCCGCAGCAAGGGTCGCTTCATCGGCCCCACCCGCCAATCGTTGGCGGCAGGCGTCTATTTCTGCATCCCTCAGCAGGACCTCGAATCGCATGCGGATTTCGTGGATGCGGTTGTAGATGGTTTCCAGCTTGGTGGCCTTGTCCACTACATATTCTGGCGTGGTCAGCTTGCCGCAGTCGTGCAGCCAGGCGGCTACATTGAACTCCCGCCATTGATCTTCGGAGGCCATCCGGAAATCGGCAAACGGGCCCGCCTTGGACGCATGGGCTGCCGTGGCCAGCATCCTGGCCACTTCGGGCACCCGCTTGCAGTGGCCGCCGGTATAGGGGGATTTGGCGTCGATGGTGCCGGCAATCAGCTCGGTAACGGCGGTGAACAGGCGCTCGATGTCCTGCTTGGCCTGGATCAGTCTGGCCGTGTAGTCCCGGATGGTGCTTTTCATCAGGATAAAGGCCTGGGTCAGGGAATGGATTTCTTTGACACTGGAGTCGTGGAGGACGGACTTGGAGAAATCACGTCGGCGGATTTTCCTGGATTCGAGCTCCAATTGCGTGAGTGATCCTAAGATTTTACGGGACACCAGCAGGGACAGCGGCAATAATACCAGCAGCACCAGGCCGGAGAAGAGAAAGACCCGTTGCTGCATGCGCCGGATGTGGCCGGTGAAGTCAGAAACGGGAGCCACAGAAGCCAGGATCTGATCGAACCGCAGAGCGGCATTCAACGCCGTCGATCTCACCAGGTAGGCGACTCCGTCGATCTGCATTTCCAGGGTTCGGTTGAGTCTGTCCACCGGGTTGCCCTGGTATTCGGCGACAATTGCCCGGACCCGCGGATCGTCAGATTCCGCGCCGGTTAAAATGCTCAGGGTTTCATTTTTTCCCGCGCGAATGGGGTCCTGGGTCGGATGAGCGATGATCCGCCCCGCGCGGTCGAAGAGAAACAGCATGCCATTGTCCGAGACTTTCTGCCGTTCGAGTGAGATGGCGAACCGGTTCAGGGTGATGTCGGCACCGAAAACCCCGTCACCGTAGATCAGTTTCTCGGCGCAGGTGATGCCCGGCAGCTTGGTTGAACTATAGATATACGGCTCGGTGAAAAAGGCCGCTTCCTCCTCTTGGGCCCTGAGGAACCAGGGCCTGACGCGGGGGTCGTAGCCCGGGTCCAGGTCGGCCCTCGTTCCGGTAATCTGCCGCTGGCGATTTAAAAAATGCCAGCGCTGTTTCAGGTTGCCGTCCGCATCGACTGAAATGCTGCGCAGGACATAGGCGGTGCCCACCGGCGCATCGAACAGACGGCGCAATTCCGCCTTGTCCCTGACGGCAACGACCTGGATAAAGCTACCGTCGTTATACCCGGTGTAAAGTGAGAACAGATAACCGTAATACGAGAGGGCTTCGAGCATCAGCGGCAAACCCGGATAAGACATTCCGCCGCCCACCGGCAAGGTGGCCATTGCCGGCATCCGTGCGGCTGTCCCGACCAGGACGGCCACCGATTCCAGTTCACTCTCGTAGCGTTCCAGAACCTTTTCGTTGATTTCCGAGAACAGGCGGTCGGCCATCTGGATGGCTGCCGCCTTGCTCTCCCGGTGGCTGATCCATAAGAACAACCCGGTCAATATGACGACGATGGTCACGATCAGCGTGGTAATGCCGACATAGAACGGATAGCGTTTGATTTTCAGGGTCATGGATTTATCCTAATAGAAGACCCGAAGGCACAACTGCAGGCCCGCGTAGTTAAATTCGACATTGCCCTTCAGGTCGATTCCCGGCCAGTCTTCTCCTTCGGCTTCGACGTTGACTGCCAACGAGTCGACGCCCAGCCCGATCCCCACATGCTCCCATGGGTGGTCATGCACTGCCGCCCTGAATTCCAATAGGGATCCTTTGAAATTATCATATTCCTGGTAGAAGACTTGGGATCCGGTCATTAAGAACCACGAAAGACAAGCACAACTGCCTGTTTATTTCGGTTGAATGGTCAGGTTCAAGCGTGTCGGGTCGTACCCCTTTTCGATAACCCGGCGGAGAATCCCGTCGTACACGGCCCCATCCAACGTCGGCGTTCGGCTGAGGATCCACAGGTATTTCCGAGACGGCACACCCACCACGGCCCATTGGTAATCCGGGTCGAGATCGATGATCCAGTAGTCACCTTTGAACGGCCAGAAAAACCAGACCTTCAATTTGGCGCGGGTGGCCGCATCGACCACTTCCGCCTTTCCTTTGGACGCCTTCAGCGGTCCGTCCAGGCTGTTTTTGAAGCAGCGGTTGACCACGCGGATGCGCCCGTCCGGCAACTGCGTATAGTCGGCCGTGGAGCCGGTACAGTCCCTCTGGAACCAGGCCGGGTAGCTGGCGATTTCATACCATTTGCCCAGATAGCGGTTCAGGTCGACGGCGGAGACGGTGGATAGCGGCGCTTGATCTTCACCTGCCGCTGCTTGAACCGTCAGCGCCAGCAGCCCAATGAACAAGAATAGGGGGACCCACCTGCGGGGATCAGACCGTCGCTTCGAATCGGTAGAGACACACATTGGGATGACCTTCCGTAAAGCAGCATTTTACTTGGCGCTACCCCGTCTATTGCCCCGCAAAGTAGCCTTCCGGATCGCTGGTCAGCTGATCGAGCTTATCCTGCAACTGCTCCAGCAGGTTGTCCTTCATGCCCTGGGAAAAGGTGGGGCCGAGACCGCGCTTGCTCACCGCGTCCATCTCCGCCTGGATTCTCTGGCTTTCAGCCTGGATTTTCTCGGACAGGGCCGAATCCTGCATCGATTGGGTTTGTGCGTCGGCCGCTTTCTTCTGGCTCTCCTTTTCCTGCAGGTATTCGTCGGCTTCCTTGACGGATTCTTCCACCATTTTATTGTAGGCTTGGCGCGCTTCATCCACAGCCGGAAGCGGGGAAAAAGCGCCAACAACCAAAAGACCCACCAATGTGACGACGATCCATTTCATGAGTTTCATGTGCGACTCCTTTTTATCAGGGTGTCTTCAATCCTGAAATGAGCGATGCATCGGTTCTCGTGATGCGCTTATTTTTTTTCATCTTGGGAACGTCTTATATAATTAACCAGATCGCGACCCATGGCAAGTGTTGGATGGGCTTCACGCAGCTGCAATGCCGCCTCGAGGGCGTCGTCCGGCCGGTCCCATTCAATATACAGCACTGCCAGCGCAGAAAGATAGTCCGGATTATTCGGTTCCACAGACAGCGCCCGTTGAAGGGCGGTCTCCGCTTGTGGATTCTGCTTGAGTTGTTTGAGCAGCAGGGCCAGGTTGTATTGGATCCGGGAACGCTGGGGCAGACCGGCGGCGGCATCGCCCAGGTAAATGACGGCATCTTCATAGGCCTTTTTTTCCGCCAGCAGCAGGCCTAATGAATACTTGACTTCATAAAGGTCGGGGTATTCCTGCACGACTTCACGCAACAACGCCTCGGCCTGATCTATCTGCCCCTTAGCGTTGTAAAGCATGGCCAGGTTAACCTTGGCCGGGTAAAAGAGCCGGTCAATGGCGATGGCTCTGCGGTAATGGCCGATGGCCCGGTCGGTCTGCCCCAGGTCGGCATAGACGTTGCCCAAATTGTGGCGGGAGGCTGCAAAATCGCCGGTGCGTTCCATGGCCGTGATGTATTCGGCAAGGGCTTTTTCGTATGGTTGTTGAAGGGACGGGGACAATCCCTGCCGCCCCGCAGCGACCAGGCTCCGGGCGGCCTCGATGCGCACGGCACGCACCGGGTCGTAGAGCAGCGGTCCGACAAGCGTGGAGCGTTGCCCCGGGTCCGGGATGGCCAACCGATTGACCGCCGTGTAGCGAATCAATGCTGATTCGTCGGAAAGGGACCGCCTGAGCGCTTCTACCGCGATCTCATCGGGATAGGACGATGCCAAGGACAGGGCGGTTGCCCGGACAATATCCGGGTAGAGCCGATCCCCGGCTAAACGGACCAGTTCAGCCAACGCATCTGGATTTTGCTGCCGTCCGGCCGCCAGAGTGGTGCCATAGTGCGGCCGTTTTTTCTTGCCGTACCATTTGGCCATGGCATCGACCGACCACTGGACGGTTTTATCCACATGGCAGCGGTTGCAGGCATTCGGGACGCCGATTTTGATACTAAGATCCGGACGCGGTATTCGGAAACTGTGGTCTGGGCGGTAATCGACGCCCATGTAATAGCGTTCGGGCATGTGACACTGCATACATTCAGAGCCGGTTCCGACTT
>NZ_JBFELV010000273.1:0-6975 GCF_041551955.1 Desulfosarcina sp. | reverse complement strand
TTGGAGAACGAGCTATTCGGACATGAAAAGGGCGCATTTACCGGTGCCACCGGTCCCAAAAAGGGGCGATTCCAGCTGGCGGACCGGGGAACCCTCTTTCTGGATGAAATCGCTGAAATGGCGCCGGCCACCCAGGCCAAAATCCTGCGCGTTCTCCAGGAAAGGGAGTTTGAGCCGGTGGGCGGTACGCGCACCGTGCAGGTTGACACACGGATCATCTCGGCCACCAACCGCAACCTTGAAGATGAGATCACCGCCGGCCGCTTCCGGGAAGATCTTTACTACCGGCTCAACGTGGTCATGATCAAGGTGCCGCCCCTGAGAAATCGATCCGCCGACATACCGCTGCTGGCCGACTATTTCCTGAAGCGGTATGCCGAAAAGAACCACCGCCGCCTCAACGGCTTTCGCCCCCGGTCCATGGATCTTCTTCTGCGTCACACCTGGCCGGGCAATGTCCGTGAACTGGAGAACGTCATCGAGCGGGCGGTGATCATGGCCAGAGGGGACATGGTAGACCCTGAGCATTTCCCCAACACCCTGAAGGACCAGGACGCCGATGAAGCAGCCAAAAAGCCGGTGCTGGCCTCCGGACGATCACTGAAGGAGGTGGAAAGGGAGATGATCCTGAAAACCCTTGAAGACATGGGCGGAAACCGGACGCGAACGGCGGAGACGTTAGGCATCAGCCGCCGTACTTTGCAGCTGAAGCTCAAGGCTTACGGCATCAACTAATTGTGACGGATTCGTAAAAAGCCCGACGTCTGCGTTACGCTTCATCCTTCGTCACTGTGGCGTACCGTCAGTACTCTGCCTTCGGCACCCGCGATAGCGGTATTCTCAGGATGGAACATGAATGTTCGCCGGAATGATGAAGATCTATATACTGCCCGCTCGCTATAGCTCGCTTTCGCGGCCCGCAAGCCTTGATCTCGGGCTTCTTACGAATCCGTCGGAATACGACTTGTTACGCGTTCATCGATTGTCGGGTTTGTAAAAAAAGTTAAGAAATAGTCTGGAATTTTGGTTTCAAACGTCATCTCTTCATTCGTAAATGGGTGTTTGAACCTAATCGACAATGCATGCAAAGCCAACCGTCCCTTGGCCTCCTTTGCATATTTTTTATCACCGGCAATGGGATGGCCCTTTTCGGACAGGTGAACACGAATCTGATTTTTTTTTCCCGTCAACAGCTGAATTTCCAGCAGACTGTAGTGCTTTGAGGCTTTAATGACTTTATACTGCGTTCTGGCCAATTCTCCCTTTTTTGAATTCTCGACCGAGCGCATTTTATAATCATCTCCCTCGGCAAGAAAAGATTCGATGACGCCACTTTTTTCTGCCAAGGCACCATGAACGACAGCGATGTATTTCTTCTCTACCTGTTCCCACTGCGCGGCAAATTTCTCACGAATTTTATAGCTTTTTGCAAAGATCAACACGCCGGACGTTCCCCTGTCCAGCCGGTGGACGACAAAGAGGTTGATCGTTGACTTCGGGTTGCCTTTGCGGACATAGTGGGTCAGCAGGTGATGGGCCGTCTTTTCCGCTTCGTAATTCGCCTTGACGCTCAACAGCCCCGAGCGCTTGTCAATCACGATGATGTCTCGATCCTCATAGAGAATCTGGATGCCTGGCGGCACATACTTGGTTCGTATTTTAATTTTTGATTGAATCATAGGCGTCACAATATCGGCGAAAACAGCCGGGCCGCCCGGATCGCCAGGCGGAAAGCCAGGGACCGGCGATAGACATCGTCGGTGGTCAGCGGATCGGCCAGGGAAAAATCGTCAAGGCACATCTTCTCCACCCGCCGGATGAAGTCGGGGTCGGTAAAAGCCATGGTGATCTCGAAATTGATCCGCAGGGAGCGGTTGTCAAGATTAACCGTGCCGATGCCGGCCAGGGTGTCGTCCACCAGAAAAACCTTCTGGTGCATGTAGCCCCTGCGGTAGGTGTACATCCGGACCCCGGCCACGGCCACTTCAGACAGGTAACTGTGCGCCGCCCACCAGACGACCCGCTTGTCCGGATTGGCGGGAATCAGGATCCTCACATCCACCCCGCGCATGGAAGCCAGTTGCAGCGCTTTGATCACGGCCACATCCGGCACGAAATAAGGGGTCAGGATCCAGCACCGATGTCTGGCCAGGTTAATGGCCTGTATCATCATCAGCGAACAGCTTTCCACCAAATCCCCGGGGCCGGTGGGAATGCAAAGGACCGGCTCGCTGCCGATACAGGCTGGCGGATCCCAGGAAATATCCGGAAGGTTCCCACAGGCCCAATGCCAGTCCTCGGCAAAACAGAGCTGTACGGCCAAGGTCACCGGACCTTCCATTTTGACGTGGGTGTCCCGCCAGAAATCAAAACGCCGGCCCCTGCCCAGGTATTCATCACCCACATTGTGGCCGCCCACCCAACTCACGGCGCCGTCCACCACCACGATTTTGCGGTGATTGCTAAAATTGATCCGGAACCGGTTGAGCCATCCACTGCCCATGCGAAAAATACCGACGTTGACGCCGGCACGCCTCAACGCCTCGGTGTAGGATCGGGAAAGGCCCACACTGCCGATCTGATCCAGGAGAAAATAGACACGGACACCGGCCTTCACTCTGTCGATCAGCGCCGATTTTAACCGATCGGCCAACTCCCCGTTGCGGACGATAAAAAACTGAATCAACACATAGCTGCGGGAGGACCGGATCCCTTCCAGGATGGAATCGAAGGTGGCCTCGCCGTTGATCAACAGGAAGCAGCGGTTGCCGACCATCACCGGCAGGTGGTAAATGTCGCTGAGAACATCGATTTTGGGTGTATCGCGCACCATCAGGCAGCCGAGCCGCTCGTCCAGCCTGAGATCTCGGCCCAGATGGTGGATGGCGGTGCTGCCGGACTGGTGGGCGACTGCGGAGCTCTGGACGCGTCGCGCCCCGAACATGAGGTAAAGGAAAACGGACACATAGGGAAAGAAAAAAAGGGCCATGACCCAGGCGATGGTTCCCTGGCTGGTGCGGCCGTTCATGATGACGTCGAAAATGAACAGAATGCCCACAACGTGAAGGATCACAGGAATCAGCAACAACCAGTATTCAAGGGCGATCTGTACCACGGGCATGGCGACGAGCCTTTTTTAAAGAGATTGCTTTAGTTTTTTAACATATGATTCCATGCGTATGCAATCAAACTTGGACATATTCATCATAATACCTTTATTTTAGCTATCTTTTTCCACCTTGTTGATGCAACATGGGTGCATATTATCTAATGGGGAGAAAGTGATGATAGATTTACGAAACACGCGCACAACCATTTTGAACACGGGCACGCCCGAAGCAAAGCGCGAAGAAATACTGGACTATTTCCACAAGACCTTCACCCTCGATGAACGGCTCTACGACACCCTGGCATCCGATGACACCTTTTACCTGCGGGCCGAACCGCTTCGGCACCCGCCGATTTTTTACCTGGGCCACACCGGCGTGTTCTACATCAACAAACTGATCAGCGCTAAAATCATCGATCAGCGCATCAACCCGGCATTCGAATCCATGTTTGCGGTGGGGGTGGACGAAATGTCCTGGGACGATCTGGACGAGGCCCATTATGACTGGCCCACCGTAAAAGCGGTAAAGGCCTATCGTGACGAGGTGCGCGCCTTCGTCGACACCGTCATCCGCACCCTTCCGCTGACGCTGCCCATCACCTGGGAACACCCGTTCTGGACCCTCATGATGGGCATCGAACACCAGCGGATTCACCTGGAAACCTCCTCGGTAATCATCCGGCGAATGCCCATCGACCAGGTCCGCCATATGCCCTTGTGGGATATCTGCACCGAATCCGGCCGGGCACCGGACAACGATCTGCTGCCGGTGCCCGGCGGTCAGGTGGCGCTGGGAAAACCCAAAAACCATCCCCTGTATGGATGGGACAACGAATTCGGCAGTCATACCTTCGATGTCCACGATTTTGAGGCTTCACGCTATCTGGCCTCCAACCGGGAGTATCTGGATTTCGTGAAGGACGACGGCTACGCAACGGCATCTTTCTGGACCGAAGAGGGCTGGAACTGGGTCGGCTATTCCAAGGCGCGGCACCCGCTCTTCTGGATCCCGTCAAAGGGCGACTGGCGTTTCCGGACGATGACCCGAATCGTCCCCATGCCATGGGACTGGCCCGTCGAAGTCAACTACCTGGAGGCCAAGGCCTTTTGCAACTGGATGTCCCAAAAGCGCGGCAAAACCATCCGGCTGCCCACCGAAGACGAGTGGTACCGGCTGCGCGATCTGAACGACATCCCCGACCAGCCCTATTGGGATCTGGCCCCGGGAAATATCAATCTGGAACACTGGGCCTCGTCGTGTCCGGTGAACCGTTTTCGCTTCGGCGATTTTTTCGACATCATCGGCAATGTGTGGCAGTGGACGGAAACCCCCATCACCGGATTTGCGGGATTTGCCGTCCATCCGGTTTACGACGACTTCTCCACGCCCACCTTCGACACCCGCCACAATCTGATCAAAGGGGGGTCCTGGATCTCCACCGGCAACGAGGCCACGCGTGATTCCCGCTACGCCTTCCGGCGTCATTTCTTCCAGCATGCGGGCTTTCGCTACGTGGCATCCGAACAGCCGGTGGAACTGCCCGAAGCCATGTACGAAAGCGACCTGGCGGTTTCCCAGTATTGTGAGTTCCATTTCGGGGAGTCCTACTTCAATGTGGAGAACTTTCCGCGGCAGTGCGCCCAACTTGCCGTGGCCGTCATGGAAGACCGGCCGAAAAAACGCGCCCTTGACTTGGGCTGCGCCGTGGGCCGCGCCACCTTCGAACTGGCCCGGACCTTCGACGTCGTCGACGGCCTGGACTTTTCGGCGCGCTTTATCCGCATCGCCGTCCAGATGCAGGAAAAAGGCGCGATCCATTACGAACGGGTGGAGGAGGGAGACATCGTCTCTTATCATGAACGGCATCTGGCCGAGTTCGACCTGGACGCCATCTCCGACCGGGTGGAATTTTTCCAGGCCGACGCCACCAATCTCAAATCACAGTTCAGCGGCTACGATCTGATCCTGGCGGCCAATCTCATCGACCGGCTCTACGACCCGAAAAAATTCCTCTCCAGCATTCATGAACGACTCAACATGGGCGGCGTTCTGGTTCTCACCTCGCCCTACACCTGGCTGGAGGAATTCACGCTTCGGGAAAACTGGGTGGGCGGCATCCGCAAGGACGGTGAGCCGTATTTCACACTGGACGGGCTGAAAGACATGCTGGCCGGTCACTTTCAGATGCTCGGCAACCCCCTCGACGTTGAATTCGTCATCCGTGAAACCCGGCGTAAGTTTCAGCACACAGTCAGCCAGATGACGGCTTGGGAGCGGATATGAGGCCCTTCTGTAACGGATCCGGTGTCTGCTCGACCTTGACCAGGGAGATTTCAACCCTACGGTTGGCCCGTCGATTTTCGTCGGACGTATTGGCCACCAACGGATGAAATTCCGATTTCCCCTGAATGATCAACCGCTGTGGGGCAATCCCGTGAGTCGCCAGAAATTTGGCGACACTGGCGGCTCTGGCTGCAGACAGCTCCCAATTGGATGGAAATCTCTGCGTACGGATGGCAATGTCGTCGGTATGGCCTGACACGATGATCTGGTAATGCCGCTGCGGGGCGATCATATGGGCAATCCGTTTCAATGCCGATTGAGAACCGGCCAACAGCATCGCCTCACCGATATTGAACGTAATACGCTCCCCCAGAACAAATACGGGTCGTTTCTCGTCCCACCGGACGTAAAAATCATTGCTGAAGCTGTCTTTCAGGTCGTTGATCATTGCCCGGTTCAACGGTTCAACCGGATCCTTCTTGTGTGATGCACGGTTGGTTGCCGGTGGTTCCGGATTAGGGGCCATGGTTTCATCCGTCGGCGTGGAGGCAGTGGAGGTGGCCTCCGGGAGAACGTCTGAATGGATGCCCGATGACGATGCGACGGTGGTGACGGCCTGATCCGATTCCTGCAAAGGGGTTTCCGGCCGATTGATCGCATTGGTGTACAGCAAAACAAAAAAAACGAGCAGGAGGGTCATCAGGTCGGCCATGCTCCACAAAAACGCATCCTCTTCGGCAGACTTCGCCTCTTCCGCCAGGGAGAATCGGACCGCGATGCCCTTGTCCGCGTTGGGCTTGAACCGCCATCGCATTGACTGACCTGCATTGTCGACCATCTGCTACCTCGCCGGTTCCTGTTGTTTGGCCGAGTCACCCCACAGATTCCAACGATTACCCTTTCGAGCCGGCACCGGCGGCTGCGTTGAAAAATCAACTTCTGCGTAGGACTTCAGACAGTGGGCAATTTCCAGCGGCGGTCGTTGGTCGCACACGCCCATGACGCCGTCAAAAACCACATTGAGCATCAAGGCCTCGCGCCTGATGTGTTCGGCAAACTTTCCCGCGATCGGAAGAAACAGAAAGTTGGCAAAGAGCAGCCCGTAAAAGGTGGTTAGCAAGGCAGTCGCCATGCCTTGTCCGATTTGCGCGGAACTGCCGATGTGGTTCAACACATTGATCAGGCCGATGATCGTACCCACAAAGCCGAACACCGGTGCAAGCCTGGCGAGCCGGTTGATCATGTTGAGCTGCGCCTGCAATTGGTCCAGATACAGATTGATCTCCTTTCCCAGCATCGTCTCAACCCGTGGGGGATCAAAATTATCAAGGATCATCTGAAAACCGCGGCGCAGCACCGGATTTGACACGCCGTTGATTTTCCGGTTCATCTCACCCAGACCGGCGACCCGCTGCAGGCGGGCCAATACGACAATTTGACGGATCAGGTCTTCTACGGTTTTCGGTTTGGATTTCAGGCTGTCGACCAAACGGGTGAAAAAACCGCGCTGGGTATGGACGGGAAATGCCAGCGAACCGCAAACGATCGTGCCGATGAGAACCAAGGCACCGCTCCTGACATT
>NZ_JBFELV010000272.1:0-6999 GCF_041551955.1 Desulfosarcina sp. | reverse complement strand
CCTGACATATACCCTGCCCCTAAAGGAACCAGTCTAACACCACCAGATGTACGAACTTGAAGAATAGCTTGGTCATACTCAGGAGCTACGTCTCTAAAATAGAATGAGACGATTACAGCATCACCGCTAAGTCCACAATCCCCAGCACAATTCTGAACGGTGCCGAAAGTTGGTATTTGAAAGCCATCTCCAAGACTTGACGTAACAGTTTGGTTGACTGTGTATAAAGCAGCATGTGAAATAGAAGCCACACTTATGAGTACAAAGAATACTGAACAAATAGCAAAAATCCTGTATGTTAAGTTTTGAGTAAGCTTTTTCATCAGTTTCCTCCTTTGGGTGCATCAAAAGTAAAATCCTGAAAAAATTTTGAACTATGATTTGGCGGAAGGAAAAAATACAGAGAACAGTAAACTATTACTAAGATACATTGGATCAATATAGATATATTTGTCAAGGCAATTTGAGTGGGAAATATCCTTTTAAATAATATGGCTTAGTATCACATTGTGGTGTTTCTATTCAAATTTAAATACGATTTTAATAGCAGAGCAATGTGCTGATATATTGAGACGATCTTAGTAACTGGAATCTATATTAAATTTGCCGATATGCTTTGGTGATCCCTACGATACCACGTGAACCGCTATTTGGGCAAGATTTGGCCCGCTGCGATTATTTTCGTACATCGTTGAAAATTACCAAGGCTGATATCTGCATGGTCGTTGGAGTCATCTAAGGAATCTGCGCTTGCTTTTCGCATGTGATAGCAATATGAAAGTCAACTAATCATCGGAAACGACGAACTACCAGATGTAGTGTTCGGTCTTCCTTATTTTTTGGTCACTGCTGGGTACACCCTAATAGCAGCTATACGTAATCAGCATTTAGTGAAGGTTCGTTATGATAAACAAAAAGAGAACCGGCCATAATCACATCTTTGATGGGCATGAATATGCGCCGGTTCTAAGCGGGATGGGGGAGGTGCCGGGATGGCTCATCCCGCAACCAATTAATGAGCTTTACCACGTTTCTGCGTCAGAAGAGGTGAGGTCTGTTGCGCAGGAGCCGGTGGCAGTTATTCTCCTTGCTTACCCGGGGGAATCTATGGTTTTCGAAGACAGTCCCTTTGCTATGATTTCAAGATTAACCAGTGTGACGCCATCGCAATTATCATTAAATATCAGTTCATCGGAGATTACGTTGCCATCTCACTGAGGATAAATCGTTTGATTTTTCCGGTGGGGGTTTTGGGTAAGTCAGGAACGAATTCAACCCAACGCGGATACTTATAATGGGCCAACTTTTCTTTGACGTAGGCTTTTATCTCGCTCGCCAAATCCTCTGACTGTTGGCTTCCATTTTTCAGCACCACAAATGCTTTGGGCTTGATCAGATTTTCGTGATCCGGTGCCCCTACCACGGCGCACTCCAATACGTCAGGATGCTCCATGATGCAGGCCTCCACCTCGATGGGCGATACCCAGATGCCACCCACCTTGAGCATATCGTTGGATCGCCCGACATAAAAGAAATAGCCGTCCGGGTCGCGGAAAAACTTGTCATCAGTGTTTAGCCATTCGCCAAGCATGGTTGTTTTGGTTTTTTCATGCTTGTTCCAGTAAAAAGCCGCTGAACTGTCCCCTTTGATCAACAACGTGCCGATCTCGCCGTCAGGGACATCATGGAAAGCGTGGTCTACGATGCGGGCCTCGTATCCGGGGACGAGTTTGCCTGTCGATCCCGGTCGCATGTCGTCTACCCGATTGGAAATGAAAATGTGGGCAAGCTCCGTCGAGCCGATACCATCCATAATGCCGACGCCGAAGCGTGTCTTCCAGCGTTTGAGAATTTGGGGCGGCAAGGCTTCTCCGGCGGAAACGCAGACGCGCACCCGCCCCAGGTCGCCCTCTTCGGCAAGCATACTGCCAAACAGGGTCGGCACGCCGAAAAAGATTGTCGGCTGATGGCGAGCGATGGTGGCATACATGGCATCGTAGGTGGGTCGGTCCGGATGGTAGACTGCCGTCGCCCCTACGCTGAAGGGAAAGTAGAGACCGTTGCCCAATCCGTAAGCGAAAAACAACTTGGCTGCGGAAAAGCAGACGTCCGATTCAGTGACCTTTAGCACCTGATGTCCGTAAGTTTCGGCGGCAACCACCATGTCGTGCTGGAGATGGACCGTACCCTTGGGCAGCCCGGTGGAACCCGAACTGTATAGCCAAAAACAAGGGTCATCAGGTGTCGTGGGTGCCAGCTCCAATATCTCAGACTGTGCGGCCATCCATTTCACCAAAGGGATCTCCCCGGCCCCTTCCCCGCCACCGACGACGATTACATGTTCCAAAAAGGTCAATTGCGACTTTATGGCTTCGATCGTGGGAAGCAGGCTGTGATCGACGATCAGCACCCGCGCCCGGCTGTCATTGAGAAAATAAGCGTAATCTTTGGGTCTCATGAGCGTGTTCAGGCAGATGGGCACAGCACCGATCTTGATCGCTCCGAAAAAGGCCTGGGGGTATACCTCGGTGTCCAGCAGCAGCAAGGCCACGCGTTCCTCCATACGAACATCGAGGGACCGCAGTCCATTTCCGATCCGGTTCATACCGGCTTGAATTTGACCGTAGGTGAACCTGCGATTCTCGCAGATAACCGCCAACTTGTCCGCGCGACCTTCACGGATATTGCGGTCTACAAAATAATCGGCAGCGTTGAATAATTTTGGTAGATTGCTGTTGAACGACATTTTGTTGCTCCTTTTTCAGGTTTAATGAAATGCGTTGTTTCTTGCCAGTATGCCGCCAAGTAGTTGGATCGTAGACCAATTCCAAGCACCACTACATATTGGGTGGCCGAATTTCCAGTTCATTGCAGATTACATTTGGAAAAAGAATCTATCACAGAAATGTAGCGACCTGAGATGTATTGAAATTAAGTCCCATCATGGTCAAATCACAGATAACATCATTCGTGGCGTAAGGTAAAATAATCATTTAAGAAAACCTAAATGAAATTTCGGATCTTCCCAGCCCGCTCAGCCGATGCAGTTCATCAATTTGTACCAGCAGCTCATGTTTATTCCATTTAGCCCTGGTATAAGCGGCATTTGGTCCCAATCTATCAATCTTTGATGCGATCAGCTTGCGGGCTATCCTGTATCGCCGGCTTCCTTTTCGGATGCGGCCACCTTCACATAAGATCGCCATTATCTGTGCCACGGCCTGATATCTGTTAATTTGAAACCATCCTTTTGGTTAAATGGATTGGCTGTCTACAAATTATAATGTGTATGTCAGATGCGATCAAGGTGATGTGGAACCATTCTCAAACATCTGGATTTTAACGCTTACAGTATAATTGCCATAACCCTTCTTCCACTCACCCCTCCCGAGCCCCCTGTGGTCCATACCACTGCAGGGGCTTTTCTTTTCATGCATAGATCCTATGTTACAGTTATCCAAGTTTAGCCAGCCGGCAAACGCATCAGCGGATAAGGCAGGTAAGCCATGACAATGATCGAAACAGAAACCATCGCATGCCCGGCATGCAAAAAGAAACAGTCAGTTGACGTTTACCAGACCATCAATGCAATGGAGAACCCGGAACTGGTGCAAAAGCTGATGGCCGGCGAAATAAGCGTCCTTAACTGCACCGACTGCGGCCACGTGGCTACGATCCATACTCCGCTATTGTTCAACGATCACCGGATGGATTTGAAGATACAGTTTTACCCGGAACACTTGCTGGTGGAAAATCCAGAATATGTAGGTAACGATTATTTAGAGATGCTGAAGCGGATGGAAAAATTCCGGCATGATTATAGCCTGTTTATGCCAGATCTGAACAAGCCGAGAAACCTGTTGGTAGTGTTTTCCCTTGATGAAATGAGAAACCAGATCAAGTTCAGAACCCAGCTGTTTGAAATGGCCAACAGCGAGACGAATGATTGAGGGGCTACTGATTGGAGATGTTGATTCCCCGGACCCTTGTGTTAAGTCACTAAACACTTTCCCAGAAACCATTCCGCAGCGAGGGTTTACCATTTTTCAATCTACCGCAATTATCCTGAAAATTTCTGGCATACAGATAATCTTTTTCGCCGGCAGAAAACTCCACCATACTGATTTCAATATGTATTTTTATAATACCACCCTCCACCATTAAATTTGCTTATTCAATAGCCGGCTAGCCTAATATCCACGTCAAGGATTTTTGCACACAGCCTCCTGTATTCTGGGGCATTCTTTTCAATGGAGGTGATCCCATTGCCTTCGATCATGGCATCAGCTTCATCTTCAGCATCCCTGCGTATCTTCGTAAGAACTTGAATATGAACAAGGCCTTACCAGCAAGGTAGTGGGCCTTCTCTTTGGCAATGGTTCTGTAGCCTGCTTTTAGGCTGTACCTCAACTCCTTTTTTCCAACTGGTTGTTGCAAGTCCGGTGGCACTTTGATTCGGAAACAATACGAATAGGGATTCCGTTCAAGGTAGGATGAGGTTCTTCCATTTTTGATTGCCATTATCAAATCCCGTGTCGGCAAAGTGTGTAAGTAAAGTGTGTAACAAATGGAATTTGATTCAATTAGGTGGGTAGAAATAAAAAACCCACTGCTGTAACAGTGGGTTAATTATTACTGGTGCCGAGGGACAGAATCGAACTGCCGACACGGGGATTTTCAGTCCCCTGCTCTACCGACTGAGCTACCTCGGCGGGGCTCCTAAAAAGGCAGGCTGCCGTTTCAAGAAAGTCCGCATATAAACCCTTTTGCAAAAGTAAGTCAAGGGCTTTTTTGTCCTAAAGGGTTCATCATAAGAGGGCTTCGTCCACCCTGCCGGCGTCGTATAACTTCTGCTTGGCGGGTCTTTAAGCAGCTACGATTATAATTGGACGAAGGGGTCATATGCGTTCGCTGTTGCAGCTTCTTCCATGATGCACTAAGCCCTTCGAGGCTTTTGACCGGCAAGCTAAAACCCATAGATCAATGGGGTAAGAAAGATCGTCATGGCGGCCACGAGGAGGGTGATGAACGTTCCTATTTTGACAAAGTCGGTGAATTGGTACTCGCCCGGACCCCACACCATGAGGTTGGTCTGGTAACCGGTGGGAGTGATGAAGGCACAAGATGCGGATATCATCAACGTGATGGCAAAAGGCAAAAAACTCACCCCCAACTGGTTGGCGGTAGACAAGGCGATGGGGAACATGAATGCGGCGGCTGCGTTATTGGTAATCACGTTGGTCATGAAAGAGCAGCCGACGAATATCACCGCCAGGGCCAGGTGCGGGTTGTCGCCGCCCATGGTGGTGAGCAGACCGGCTATCTGCTCGGCCAGTCCGCTGCGGGTGACCGCCGACTCCAGGCCGATGGCACAGGCAATCACCACCAAGGTTCCCCAGTCGATGCTTCGTGCGGCCGTGCGCAGGCTCAGGCAGCCGGTTAAAATCATGGCCCCGCTGGCCAGCAGGCTGGCATTGAGCATGCTCATCCAACCCATGGCGACCACACCGATCATCGCCAGCGTGATCAAGCTGGCCTCCACTGCCCGGTCCGTGCGTTGCAGGTGAAAGCCTTCCAACGCTTTGGTCAGTGCAAAGTCGTGGTCGATCTGGCATTCATAGAAAAAATCGTCGTTGACTTCCAGGACCGCGTTGTCGCCGGCTTCGATGACAACCTCTTCCAAGGGGCCGGCAAGGGGTTGGCTGTCTCGGGAAAGGGCTACGAACTTATACTGACAGGCGTTGACATCCCTGGGAAGGTCGGGAATCTTTTTGCCCACCGCCGAGCTTTGCCGGGAGACCACGGCTTTTACCAGATGGTGGGTGTGCCGCTCGGTTTCCATGGGGTTCAGGGTGAGATGCGGCACCAATGCGTTGGTTCGCCACAGCTCGGTCATGCCGTTTACATCGGCAGAAAACGACAACAGATCTCCCGCTTCCAGCGGCTCATGCATCAGGTCATTGGTCAAAATCGTATCCGCTCGTCGAATGTAGAGCACTTCGACGTTGTCACCGCTGGCAATCCCTGTGTCCTCCAAGGTGCGATCGACGATCCGCGACCCCTCAGGGACTTCGAATTCCGCCGTGTAACGTCGCATAACCCCCTCGACCGCCTTGTCACCTTTCTGATCGGCCAAGAAAAAGCGTCCCACCAGGATCATGAAAGCGATGCCGGCCACGGCAATGGGTACGCCTACCAGGGCCGGGTCGAACATTTTCAGGGGCCGGAGGTTGGGCAGGGCGGCACCGCTAACGGCAATGGTGTCAATAACCAGTCCGGCAACAACCAGGTTGGTGGAGGTGCCGATAATCGTGCACATGCCTCCCAAAATCGAGGCAAAGCTCAGCGGCAGGTACAACTGCTTGGCGGGCAATCGGCTGGCGCGGGAAAGGTCCTTGATCACCGGTATCATCATGGCAACCAGGGGGGTGTTGTTGAGAAATGCGCTGCCCACGGCGATAGGGGGCAGTATCTTAACCTGGGCGCCAACAATCGATTTGGGCAGGCCGATGAGCTTGTCCATGATCATGGTGATGGCGCCGGTGGCGTACATGCCGGCCGCCACCATGAACAGGACGGCCACGGTGAGCATGCCCTGGTTGCTGAAGCCTTTCAGCAGTTCCTTGGTCGGTGCGAGCTGCAAGGTCATTGCCACGGCCAGGGCTCCGACAAAGACCGCCGGGGCTGGGATCTTGGTTTTTACCAGCAGGATGAACAGCCCCAGCAGCAGGGCAAGTGTCAGGTAGGCGGCAATCGTCATTTCAATCCACCTGTCATTTCTCGAGTGTCGGATATCCGAGGGCCGACCTCGGCTGGAGGCCGCTCCGACAATTCTCAGACGCTAAATCCAAAACGCTAAACCCGGAATCAATAACCAGGAACCAGGAACCCCTAACTCAGATCACTGAATTCGGTCCTCAGGACTCGCTCTTCCGTCCTCGGGTTTCAGAACTTGGCATCCGCATATTCCACCCATCCGCCGGCGGTGACCAGGTTCGT
>NZ_JBFELV010000271.1:0-7030 GCF_041551955.1 Desulfosarcina sp. | reverse complement strand
AGAATACTTAAACGACTGGGTTACCATGTGACGGTGGCATCGGGTGGTGAGGAAGCGGTACATTTGGTAACCTCAGGAGCAACGTTCGATTTAATTATTCTGGATATGATCATGCACGATGGCATCGATGGTCTTGAAACATATAAGCAGATACGCGAGATTAAACCGAATCAGAAAGCGATTATCGTCAGTGGGTTTTCTGAAACCGGCCGGGTGAAAAATGCCCAGCACTTGGGTGCCGGCGCGTATGTCAGAAAGCCATATTCATTGGATAGAATTGGATCGGCCGTCATAGAGGAACTGCGGAAATAAAAACGGTGCCGGTAGCCGGGCTGCTTGGGTTTTCCGTGGCCGGGTGGTGCGGTGAACACGGTGGTTTTAATGGGACCCGAATAGATGCCAACCCATTAAGGGAATAGGTTTAAACAGGAGCAAATGATGGCTGGTGGTTGGTCCCGTGACGGGGCGGTGCAGGATCAAATTGACGCCAGCGTGCAAGACGCGGTGAAGCTGGCCAGGAGTCGGCTGCCAGACGGCGAAAAAGGGTCGGCTGATTGTGAAGCATGCGGCACAGCTATCCCGGACCTTCGCCGCAAGGCCGTTCCAGGGGTACGCCTGTGCGTCAGATGCCAGTCAGCGCTCGAAAAACAGCAGACGACGCACAGTGGATTCAATCGACGCGGGAGCAAAGACAGCCAATTGAAGTAATCGATGGATTGGGTTCGGGGCCAGGCCTGCAGCGGCGAGAAAACCCAGCATCCATGTGGTATGTGAGCCTGTTGAGCAGTTACCCAACGCCGCCAAGGGTTCTTGGGCTTTTTTTAAATGCGTTCTACTGCTTGGGCTCAAAGCTGAACTTCTGCCCGCCCACAGCGGCTTCATACATCAATCCCCCTTTGGCGTGGACGAACACGGCCATCCCCTTGTGGTAGCTCGTTTCGGCTTGAACGCCAGTAGCCGGACCGGCGCTGGCGCCTGCACTGGCGCCCTCGGTACCGGCACTTGCCTGAACACCGGCGGTGATGGCCACGGCTGACACACCGGCGCCGAATTCGAAGTTGCCGCCGGTGAATTCATCGTAGGCGCGCTTGTCCTCAAAGAAAACCATCTGGCTGAACGCCTGCCCGCCGGCCTGGAAACCGATGGTCGCCTTGATCAATTTGGTGGTGCCGGTGAGCTTGCCTTGCGCGTACACCTGGCCGGTGCCGTAGGATCCCCCGACAACGAACCCCCCTTTGCCCACTGTCGGAAAAACCGCATAGCCATAGCAATTGTCGATAAAAGGCTTCACCGCCGGCGATTTAGCAAAAACGGCAACGGTATCCGCATATTTATCGGCATGGGCGACGTTGAAAAAAGACCCGGCCATAACCAGAAAGACCGAAGAGATAAACAACCCAAAAATTTTCATGATGTCTCCTTTAAAAAATAGGGCGTTGAATAATACATTGAGTCGGGCAAGCCTTTTTCTCATTCTCGGGACGAGATTAAAAGCAAAATTATATTAATCACGAGATACTGAATTGCAAACTGTTGCTATATCGCGCTGATCGAGCCGAAAGGCATGGCCATCCTCGTCCTTGACCTGATAACCTTCTATGCTTATTGATAATATTTATAAGTAACCCAACCACCACCACGATTGAGCGTAACTCGAAAGTCGAACGTGCGGCCATGCAAGAAAACGTTTTCAAACGCAAACTGACAGCCATTCTGAGCGCGGATGCCGTCGGGTACAGCCGTCTGATGAACGATGACGAAGAGGCAACGGTCCGCACGATTCAATCCTATCGCCGGGTTTTTGCGGACTTCATCATGCAGCACAATGGAAGACTCGTCGATTCTCCGGGAGATAATCTGCTGGCTGAGTTTGCCAGTGTGGTGGATGGATTGAGATGTGCCCTGGCGGTTCAACACGCGTTGGCCAACAGGAATGCTGCGCTGTCCGAAAATCGCAGGATGCGCTTTCGCATCGGATTGAACCTGGGTGATGTGATCGAGGAAAAAGGAAGGCTCTACGGTGATGGCGTCAATGTTGCCGCGCGCCTGGAAAGCCTGGCGGAGCCTGGTGGCATCCTGGTTTCCGGTGCCGCCTATGACCAGGTCAAGCACAAGCTGCCCAACCGGTTCGCATTCACCGGAGATCAGCAGGTCAAAAATATTCCGGATCCCGTCAGGACCTACCGGGTGGTCATGAATACCGAAATCGACCACCGGCCCCTGAACAACGGAATAAAAAAACCGAAGCGCTTGAAAGCCGTTCTGGTTCTCCTGCTGGGAACAATCACGATCGTGGCCGTCGGTTCAGGATGGTATTTCTGGCAACAGAAAAACAGTCGACTGCCAGTCAACGTCTCGCCGGACAGCAGCGCATCCCCTCACCCGGGTTTCCGTAAAGCCTCGATTGCCGTACTCCCGTTCACCAATCTGAGCGATGATGTCGAGCAGGAGTATTTCAGTGATGGCGTCACCAACGACATCATCACCGATTTGTCCAAGTTTCGCGAACTCCTGGTCATCGCCAGCAATACCGTTTTCATGTACAAAGGAAAGACCGTCAACATAAAAATGGTCGGACGGGAATTGGGCGTCGCTTACATCATGGAGGGCAGCGTACAAAAAGCCGGCGATCACATTAGAATCAACGTCCAGCTGATCGATGCTTCCAATGGCACGCATGTCTGGGCCGAGCGGTACAATCGGCGGTACACGGATCTTTTCGAGCTCCAGGGAGATATTGTTCAGGCCATCGTCGCCAAGCTGGCGATCAAGACCTTTCGGCATGAGCAAGCCCGAGCGCTGCGAAAAAAACCGGCGGATCTTCTGGCCTATGACTACCTCTTAAGGGGTTATGCCTATTTTCATCAACGCAATCGCGCGGCCTACGCGACGGCCAAGACGATGTTTTCCAAGGCGATCGACCTGGATCCTTTCTATGCAGCGGCCTATGTCGGACTGGGGGAATTGGAATACGGCAAGGTGAGCTATGGTTGGACGGAATTCCCGGACAAGGCGTTAAACAAAGCCCTTGAATTCGTGCAAAAGGCCATTGAACTGGATGAGTCCAACTCAACCGCCCACTCCCTGCTGAGCAGCATCTATACGTTTCAAAACAAGCATGAATTGGCTATCAATGAGGCCGAGCGTGCCATCGAACTCAATCCCAACGATTCAGGCAGCTACAACGAACTGGGTTGGGCACTGCTCTGGTCCGGCCAGGTGGATGAGGCCATTGCTGCCCTGGACATGTCACTGCGCCTTGATTCTTCTTCCCCCAATAATATTTGGTTCCACCTGGGGATGGCGTATTACCTGAAAGCGAATTACAGCAAAGCGTCAGCCACATTGGAGCAGGGTTTGACCCGAAGACCTGATTTTTCAGGCTACCACATCGCGCTGGCGGCGGTTTATGCAAGGCTGGGGCGCGATGAAGACGCTGCACGTGAGGCGGCGGCCGTGCGTCGCTTGGATCCATTTTTCAAAGTCGAATCATTCGGCACAGGCTTCCGTCAAGCCGAACACCGCATAGCCATTGCAGCGGGATTGCGAGACGCCGGTCTGGAATGACCTCCCTTCGCATCCGTCATCTACCGGCCAAGGGTCTTCATGGTGCGCCAATGGAAATCGATCCAGACCAGGGTATCGCAAAATCGCCCCGGTCAGTTTTGGGTCAGATTGTCCCAGCTGGCATCCGCCCGCTCGATGTTGCCGGGCGCGTCGATCTCAAATTCTTCGGAAGCTTCGGCGCTCCAGTTGAGATAGAGTTTGCCGTCGATGATCTTGAAGACTTCCGGGTCGATACCGGCAGCCTTGCCGGTGGTCGAAAGACTTCGCGCTCAGTATCCACCGTATTGCGGTGCAAACCGCTCGGGGTCGGCGGCAAACAGATCTCTGTTTTCGGCGCTGGCGAAATACCATTTGGCGTCATTCCAACGGTGGGAGAACGTGTTGCTGCCTTTCACCGCGCGACCCTCGGTGTGGTAGGCGACCGTGTCATAGCCTTTGATGGCCACTCCGAAAAAGGTGGTGTTGACCGGATCGAAGGCCCTGGCGGGGATTGCTGCCAGTACAAGAACTGAAGCGACCATGGCGACCTGAACGAGCCGACGACTTCTTCTCAATGGAGAATGAATCATGGTGTCACCTCGTGTATGTCGGTTATGTGCTACACCTTAAAATTGCTACATTGTGGCACTTTAGTCAAGTTTTTTAAACGTCCGTTTGATGCGCCGGGATTGTTCCTTACCCGGAAATGAGCTCGTCATAGGCCTGTTGAATTTCTTTAAAGCGCATTTCGGCCAGTTTTTGAAGATCATCGCCCAGATGCTGGACCTTGTCTGGATGATATTTGGCTGCGAGACGGCGGTGGGCGGCTTTGATTTCTTCCCTGGATGCGCCCGGGGCGACACCCAGGACCGTGTAGGGGTCCTGGCGGTTCGGCCTGCCGGAATCGGAGGCGCGATATTGTCGGTCATCGGCCGTGTCCCGGGATTGGCCTGAGCGGTCACCGGAACGGCGCAGCTGTGTCACACGGCGGTAATAACGCCAGAGCGCATAGAGAACGATCAGATCATCGAGCCACCCCCAGCCGACCAGAAAATCCGGAATCAAATCGCGCGGGAAAAAAACATAAAGCAACGCGCCGATCAGGAACCAATAGAATATAGGCATGTCCACACGCTCTTTCGTTAGTTCGTGCCCATCCGCAACTGACCAATTTGCCTGATATCTGCGTTGTGCTCAAAATTTTATCCTCGGAATATCAACTATATGCCTGCGGTAAAATTTTTCGCACGTCTTGATCTCAAACAAATTTGCCTATTTCTGGATGGAGACTAGTTCGGCAACCTTCCGATCCACGCCGGCCGAAAGGCCATTGCCGATATCTTGACGGCATATCACCCATCCTGAGCAACCATCGAAGGATTATTCTGATTTTGTACCCGGTCAAACTTTTTTCACCACATTATGGGGTCGACAATCTATTCTGTTTATCGGCGGTCGAGCCTTTCGTACCATCAAAGAAGGTGGAGACAGGTAAAAATCGGCTGTAGGGACATGCAACTGGCCAAGGGAATCTCGACTCCATTGAAGATGATTCGCTGAGCCTGCAATCACCATTATGGGGCCCAAGGGGCTACATGTTGCATTGCCGCTGGCATTCGAACCGCAATTGAAGCCATGTTCACCGCTTTGTAATATTGTGATCCCCCCATTAGAATAGTCTCATCACTAACTTATTGAATTCATGTCTAATTATATTTTTTTTAATAAAGGTTTAACAATATTCTCAAATACGTTTCTCTTTCCGGACTCGCTTTCAATAGCCTTATTCGTTCTGAATTATTTTTTAACCTACTGAATTTTTTGATTTTTAATAATTTTTTTTTATTTATTCTTTTTTTTGGCCTGTTTAATGCTTCCATTCGAACTGTAGAAATTACAAAAATTATGCAGCTTACAAGGAGACCGGATATCAATGAAGCGATCTATAGAGTTCAATTTGAAACCAAATTGGGATGAAATTGAAAAAATTAGAAATGAAAGCATTGGTTTTTTGCAATCCCATGAACTTTCGGATGACACCATCCATTCCCTTTCGATGATAATCAGCGAACTCATCGAGAATGGCATAAAATACGGCAACTTTAAGATGATCGAAAAAAGCGTAGTCGTCATCATTAACATCGAACGAAACACAGTCACAATAGAAGTTCTGAATCCGGTCGATGACAACGCCTTTAATCACCTATCCAGGCTGGATAAGACCATTCAATGGATCAGGGGATATCAGGATCCGTTTGAAGCGTATATAGAAAGAATCAAAGAAGTTTCCAAGAAACCGCTCAATGACAAGGAAAGCGGTATCGGACTGGTAAGAATTGCGTATGAAGGCAAAGCGCTGCTGGATTTTTTTGTTGCTGACAATAACATGCTGAATGTGTCCGTCGTATCCAATATCGAAGGGAAATAAAGGTAATTATCATGTTAAATCAGGAAAAATATACCAATACGCACTTGTCGATCGAAGTAATTGAGCATGAATCTTCAATTTGTGTGAACTGGGAGGGGAAAAGCATTGACCGCGAACCCAGCAAGTTCATCTCACCGATTTTGGTCAAGGTATTAGAAATGGCCAGTTCGTTTAACAAAAGAATTATCATGGACTTTCAACATCTTTCATACATGAATTCATCGACAATTACGCCTATCATAAAGATTTTGGATAGAGCAAAAAAGGGAATGACAAAAATAACCATCGTTTATTGTAAATCCTTGAAGTGGCAGGAGCTAAACTTTTCGGCATTAGAAGTATTTAAAACCAAGGATTATCGACTGGAAATTACGGGGTTATAAAAAATGATGAATCGGGAACCGATAAAATTCAAAGGCCATCTCCTGCAAGGCAGACAAAAGGTATCTATTGAAGCGAAATACGCCTCTAAGTTTTCTCTTTTTGTCCGGTTTCTTAACGGTATCAAGGCTGATCAAGGGACCACCTATCAAAAACTGGTTTTTCAAAAAGATGGTAACAAAGTAGAAATCGGTCCATGCCAGTTTATCCCTGAAGCCATAAGGAACGGGTACAAGGGACGTATCGTTTTTAATAAGGATATCTATGATCTGCATAGCTTGTTCTTTGACAATAAAATTGAAAAACTGCAGGTAGAATTTTTTAATCTTCCGCTGATTTTAGCATACAAAGATATGATAAAACCGGAATTCAAAGAATATACCGCTAATTTAACTTATGATTTAAATGTCTACAAAAATTTATTCGATTCTCTTGACTCAAGATATGCTGAAGAACCGGATGAAATCAAACAACACATTCAGAGAACAATCATTGAGACAGAGGGTCGTAAATTCATGAAATTTCTTGATGAGAAGTTGGAAGCGTTTGAAAACATCATCATAAATTTCAGTAAAAAAGATCACGAACGCCATGGATACTATATCCGCAAGCAGCTTTGGAATTTTATCTTGTGCTCCCCGTTTATAACACGCACGAACTTAAAACCGCGGGGTT
>NZ_JBFELV010000270.1:0-7032 GCF_041551955.1 Desulfosarcina sp. | reverse complement strand
GGGTCATCTTTGGCAGCCTGGCCATTCCACTGGCGTTGTCCGGCAACTGGACGGCCGTGGCCTGGAGCCTTGAGGGTGCAGGCCTTGTATGGGTGGGTGTCCGTCAAAACCGATGGACGGCCCGTTCATTTGGGCTGCTGCTTCAGATCGGATCGGGTGCCATGTTGGTGCTTGGCAGCCACGGAGCCTGGAACGAGACGGCTGTTTTCAACAGTCGATTTCTGGGCGGCATGATGCTGGGCACCGCGGGTCTGTTTTCCGCCTTTTTCCTGGAACGCCTCGGGGCGCGGCTGCATCGGCTGGAACGGCCCTTTGCGGTCGCCATTATGGCCTGGGGCCTGCTCTGGTGGTTCGGTACCGGATTGGAGGAGATCGATCGCCGGTTGGTCCGACGCCATGAACTGGTCGGTTCGATGACATTCATTTCCCTCAGCGCAATGGCCATGGGAGCCCTTTTTCGGCGGTTGGACTGGAAGGGGATGCGCTGGCCGACCATTGGATTCCTGCCCGTCATGGTCCTGGCGGCGGCTGCGCTTTTGGGTCAATACGACGTCGAGCATCCTTTCAAGGGGTGGTGGATCGTCGTTTGGCCATTAAGCGTTGCGGTTCATTTTTATCTCCTTCGCCGCATGGAAACCGTCTGGAATGAGACCATCGCGCTGGGATGGCACGTGGCGGGGGCGCTGCTGGCCATTTGGTTGCTGGGCTGGGAAGCCTCATGGCTGCTGAATCAGCTGGCCGGCGGTGGCCGGGTCTGGGCCTTTATTACCTGGGGGGGGCTTCCGGCCGTCGCCGTCGTGGCGTTGATCCGGTTCAGCAATCTAAACCACTGGCCTTTCGATCCCTGGCAGAAGGCGTACCGTGGATGGCTGCCAACCTTGCTGGTTCTCGGTCTGATGGGTTGGACGATGATGGGCCTTGGCCTGAACGGTGATCCCAGGCCTTTGCCCTACCTGCCGCTGCTCAACCCCCTGGACCTGGTTCAGATATTCGTATTTCTGGTTGCCGTCAGCTGGGTGCTGTGGGTGAGTCGTGAGCTGGTTGCCCCGGCTGCGGGCCTGCCGCCTACGGTGTTGTGGGGAACCCCAGCAGCAGGGATTTTCCTCTGGCTGACGGCCGTCGTGGCCCGTACCGTCCACCACCAGACCGGCGTGCGTTACGACGGGGATGCTCTGTTCCGATCCGATCTGTTCCACGCGGCAATAGCCGTGTTGTGGGGGCTTTTGGCGCTGGGGTGCATGGTCGCCGCCAATCGCCTGAAAAGACGGGTGGTGTGGTTCACCGGAACCGGTCTGCTGGCGGTGGTGGTCGCAAAGCTTTTCGTGGTCGACCTATCGGGTTCGGGCACCGTCTCCCGGATTGTTTCATTTTTGGCGGTGGGAGGGCTGATGCTGGTGATTGGCTTTTTTACCCCATTGCCTCCGGTGGAATTGAAAGGAGAACATAAATGAGAAATTGGCTGTGGCTGGTGTTGGTGGCATTTTTCGCCCCAACGGTGTCGATGGCGGACACCACCGTGAATGACTTTGCCTACGGCATTAAGATCGACGTGCCCGCCGGTTCGGCCGTTGCCGCCATGAGCCTGCCCGAAGAGGTTTACGAAAGCGCCTACCGAAGGGATCTGGGAGATGTCCGGGTATTCAACGCCAGCGGGGAACCGGTGCCGCACATGATCCGATATGCCCAGACCCAGCCGGCTGAAGCGCCTTGGCAATCGCTCTTATTTTTCCCGCTTCCACCAGACGCGACATCAGAGGCCGGCGGTTACCGGGTTTATGTGCGTACCGGACCGGACGGGGCCGTGGTGCGCGTCGATCCCCGATCTTCGAACGCATCGGTGGAAAACGCGCGGTCGTTTCTGATTGATTTGAGCCGTGTCGGGCGTAGCCTTGCCCAGCTGCGATTGGAATGGCGACGGGGTGAATCCAATCTGATGGCTACCCTGGCCGTGGATGCCAGCGATGACCTGGTGGACTGGACAATGGTTCAGCAGCGATCGGCGATTTCGGACATTCGGCATGGTGGCCGCCGGTTGCTCAGCAACACCATCTCTCTGAATCCGACCACGAAGCGTTACCTGCGCCTGCGGCAGATGGATTCCGGGCCGGCGATTTCTCTGATTCGAATCGAGGGCCGGATCAAGCCGGAAGGCCGGACGGCCATTCGTGTTTTTTTCAAGACCGACGGCCAACCCGTCCCCGAATCACCGGGTGTATACGAATACCACAGCACCGGGGTGTTTCCGGTGGACCGGGTCAACCTCATCTTCGACCAAGCCAACAGCATGGCCGAAGCGGTGGTCGAATCCCGTGATGATGCCAAGGCTGCCTGGACCCGGCGAGCCAATGGCCTTTTTTACCGCATCGATGTGGACAATACCGCTTTAACCAGCGCCCCTCAGGCCGTGCCTGTTTCCATGGATCGCCTCTGGCGGCTTACCGTTGACGCAAGCGACAGCACCATCGGCAGCGCCGTTCCCCAGTTGGAGCTCGGCTACCGTCCCCACGACCTATTTTTCATTGCCCGGGGCAGCGGCCCCTTTATCCTGGCTTTCGGCAGCGCCGCAGTTGAGCCGCTGAAGGTAAACGTGGCCGCCCTTTTCGACGGCATCGGCCGGCATCGCGATAATAGTCTCGAGCGCTGGGTGATGCCGCGAGACTCACGCATGGTTTTAGGCGGCCCCCAGCGGCTGACGCCGCTTCCGAAACCGCTGCCGATGCGACGGATCGTGCTGTGGTCGGTGCTGTTGGCCGGTGTGCTGGTGGTGGCCGTCATGTCCTGGCGGTTGGCCCGACGATTGAAGCAGTAGGCATTGGTCAGCTCAAAGGGATAGAAGATCAGAGAATAAGAGGGACGAAGCTGAAGGTTCGTGAGAGCATGAGGGCGTGAGGGCGACTCGCGCCTTACGCCTTACGACGAACGTCTTACGTTAAAAACCGGGTGACCGAAAACGCGCTTCACCAAACACTTAACACGTAACACCGAAAACGGTCTATCGACCAATCCAACCAATCGAACGAATTGAACCAATCAACCACGTTGTTTCTTTTTCTATTGACTTTCCGGTTGGGGTCATAAGAAATTGCCAAATCGGTTATAACCCGTTGCGATGATTATCCAAGGCCAACACGCGTCAGGAACCAACAAACGATGAAACAGGTCAACATTGCCATTTTAGGCTGCGGCACGGTGGGTACGGGGGTGGCCCGATTGCTGTTGCAAAACGGGGATATCATCCGTGAGCGCATCGGATGCACACTCAATCTTAAATATGTAGCTGACATAGACACGCAAAAGGAACGGGGCCTTGCCTTGCCACCCGGTGTGATGATCCCGGATGCGGCCGTGGCCATCGCCGATCCCACGGTCGATATCGTGGTGGAGACAATCGGCGGTGAGGGGATTGCCAAACAGTTGATTCTCGATGCCATCGGTAAGGGCAAACATGTCGTAACCGCCAACAAGGCCCTGCTGGCTAAACATGGCAATGCGATTGTCGCCGCTGCCACCGAACAGGGCGTCGACCTGGCCTACGAGGCCAGTGTGGGCGGCTGCATGCCCATCATCAAGACGGTCAGGGAATCCCTGGTGGGCAATCGGATCTGCGCCATGATCGGCATACTCAACGGCACCTGTAATTACATCCTTTCCAAGATCACCGACGAGGGCCTGGTTTTCGAAACCGCCCTGGCTGAGGCCCAGGCCAAGGGTTATGCCGAGACCGACCCGACCCTGGACGTCGAGGGCCAGGATGCGGCTCACAAGCTGGCTATTCTCTCGGCCCTGGCCTTCGGGATGAAGATCAATTTCGATGATGTATACATCGAGGGAATCTCCCGAATCACTCCTATGGACATCGAGTTTGCCGCGCAGTTCGGCTACCGCATCAAGCTGCTGGCCATTACCAAGTTCGACGGCCGGGCCGTGGAGGCCCGGGTTCATCCGACCATGATTCCGTTCGACAACATGCTCTCCAATGTCAACGGCACTTTGAATGCCGTCAGCGTCTCGGCAGATGCGGTGGGAGAAATCCTGCTCTACGGCCACGGGGCTGGCATGATGCCCACGGCCAGCGCCGTGGTCTCCGACCTTGCGGACATCGCCAGAAACCTGGCTTCTGACGGCGCCGGGCGGGTGCCGGTCATGGGTTTCCAGCCGGCCGAGATCCGGACCATTGCCGTGATGCCCATGGACGACATCGTCACCCACTATTACTTTCGCTTCGATGCCATGGACCGGCCCGGGGTGTTGGCCACAATCGCCGGCATCCTGGGCAAATATGCCATCAGCCTGAAATACGTTCACCAGAAGGGAAGAAAAACCAACGGTTCGGTGCCCGTGGTCATGCTGACCCACCACGCCCGGGAGGCTGACGTGATCCGAGCATTGGCTGAAATCGGTGCCCTGGACGTGGTCGCCAGCACCCCGATGCTGATCCGCATCGAAGACGACAACGGGCAGGAGTAATTCCACGGAGGTTTCATGCATGTAATCTGTTCAGACCTGGAAGGCGTATTCGTCCCGGAAATATGGATTAACGTGGCCGAGCGCACGGGCATCGATGAATTGCGTCTCACCACTCGGGACATTTCCGATTATGATGTGTTGATGAAGCGGCGGATGTCCATCCTCGACGCCAACGGACTCAAACTTAAGGACATCACCGACGTCATCGCCACCATGGACCCGCTGCCGGGTGCCCGGCAGTTTCTGGACTGGCTGCGGGCCCGCACCCAGGTGATCGTTGTTTCTGACACCTTCGTTGAATTTGCCCGGCCGTTGATGGAAAAGTTGGGCTGGCCCACCCTGTTGTGCCATAGCCTGACCATCGACGGCAACGGCGCCATCGCCGATTACAACCTGCGGCAGACCGACGGCAAGCGCAAGGTGGTTCAAGCCTTTAAACGTTTGAACTTCCACGTGCTGGCCATGGGAGACTCTTACAACGATGTCAACATGCTTAAAGAGGCCCACGAGGGCTTTCTTTTTCGCCCTCCCCAGAATGTGATCGATGAGTTTCCTCAGTTTCCTGTAGCCACAACCTACGACGAACTAAAGGACGTTTTTGGCAAGATGCTGAAAAGGGATTGAAAAATTCGGAAGTGAGGAATTGAGGGGTTGACAAATTGACAGATCGACGGGATTGGAGCCTTTCGAACCCAGAACCCAGAACCCAGAACCCAGAACCCAGAACCCAGAACCCAGAACCATGAATCCACAACCCACCACCCTTTCCCACAGCACCTCCTACCGGGTGATCTACGGCGACACGGACACCATGGGGGTCGTCTACCACGCCAATTATCTGCGCTGGTTTGAGATCGGTCGAACCGAACTGTTTCGCCACTTGGGATTGCCCTACCGCGAGATCGAAGCCCGGGGGCTCATGCTTCCGGTTTCCGAGGTCAAATGCAAATATCTCACTCCCGCGCGTTATGATGACCTGATCGTGATCGAAGCGATTCTCAATACGGGGTTTCGCGCCGGCATGCAGTTCGACTACACGATAACCAGTCAGGACGGCGCCGTCATCCACACCACTGGGTATACCCGGCACGCGTTTATCAATGGCAAGGGGAAGGTGGTCCGCCCGCCGGCCTTCATTCGTGACCTGATCAAGGGCAACATGCAGGATTGATGAATTGGAGAATTGAGGTGTCAGGGGATTAAAAGATTGACAGAATAACGGAAGTGACGTCTTTTCAACCCACCAGAACCCAGAACCCAGAACCCAGAACCCAGAACCCAGAACCCAGAACCCAGAACCCAGAACCCCGACCATGCCCTTCACCATCCAGGAAAAACCTGACGGATTGATTTTTAAGATACGCGTCCAGCCACGGTCTTCTAAAAACCAGGTCGCAGGCGTATACGGCGATGCGTTGAAGATCAATCTCACCGCACCACCCGTGGACAATGCCGCCAATAAAGCCTGCGGGGTATTCCTGGCGGGGCTGTTATCCGTGGCCAAATCAGCAGTGACCATCGTCTCCGGCCACACCGGCCGAAACAAACAGGTCATGGTTTATTGCCAGAAGGATGCCAGCGAACGGGAATCGATCAAAACGGTGATCATGTCCTGGGTAAAAACATAGTGTTCTGCATCTGGTCTGCCTGACCGGCCAAGCAACCGGGAACAATGGCGTCAATGACCTTTTTAATTATTTCACCGATTCGGCTGTTGACAACCACAGAAATTTCTCTTATTATTTGCTTTTCAAAATTGATGCGGGGTGGAGCAGTCTGGTAGCTCGTCGGGCTCATAACCCGAAGGTCAGAGGTTCGAATCCTCTCCCCGCTACCACTATTATTAAGGGTTTACGGCTTTTCACCGTGACCCTTTTTTATTGGAGTGTGTCGTAATGGTGTCGGTTTTGGAAAACCACGCAATCACCTTGGCAGGTGAGCCGTCCTTAACACCTCTTTTTTGTCTTCCTGCTTTCCACCCCATCCTGGTTTAGCCCCTTTGTCCCATCCCCCTGCAGGGTCTTTTTTTATTGACATGTTCGGTCCTTCGGATGGACATTAGTTTTAACCCAGTGAAAATTTTCATTCCAGTCATCAAAATTTTTGATCGGAGATAATCATATCTTGATGATCTCATATTCAACCTAAGCAGTTTTTCCATCATGGTGTATCAATAACTATTGTCTTAGGGGGGGAAATGAACGCACACATTAAAAAACAATCCCGATATGTCTGGCTATGGTTAGTCCTTTTTTCACTAATTTTTCCTTTGTCATCAGCTACAGCAAAAAAAGAATGGAATAAAAAGAGTACCGTCAAAGTGATGACTCAGAATCTGTATCTTGGTGCCGATATTTTCAGGGTCGTTGAGGCAGCATTCATTCTTGACGATGAGGGCAATTTAATACCAAATCCAAATCCAACAGCAGTACCATTAGCAGTTTTTGATGTTTTCACGACTATGCTGGATACTGATTTTCCTGAACGTGCCGAAGCCATCGCTGGGGAAATAGCTAAATACAAACCAAATGTTATAGGACTTCAGGAAGCATCAACTTATTACAT
>NZ_JBFELV010000269.1:0-7033 GCF_041551955.1 Desulfosarcina sp. | reverse complement strand
CCAGCTTACCAGCTTACCAGCTTACCAGCTTACCAGCTTACCAGCTTACCAGCTTACCAGCTTACCAGCTTACCAGCTTACCAGCTTACCAGCTTACCAGCTTACCAGCTTACCAGCTTCAAACTCAGTCCTGCGGTTTCAGCAACCGCCCCGCACCCAAACCCATGTGGTTCATCACCAGGCTGACATCACCCAGGCTGGCGTCCGAAGGTGTTATGCGATCCTTGGCAATGATCTTTACCTGGCCGGCAAATCCGGTGGGTGCATGCGGAAATAGGGCGGTGAAGTCTCCATCTCCGATATCTTCGACGACATAGACGATTTCCCGCTGGCCGTTGCCGGCGTCGAAGAGTGCCGGTTTGAAGCTGCCTGTTTTTTCAGCTCCGACCAACCCGGCTACCAGGGTTTTGACGAAGCGGTAGATCGGCAGCTTGTCGAGGGTCTTTTCTTGGATCCAATTGCCCAGGCGGGCGGCTGCATTGGATTGCATGACGATACCGATAGCCAATGATGCACCGAACAGCAAAATCACCGCCAGGGCCACCGGGTATTTTGGGTCGTCAAAGATGGCGGGGAACAGGTCGGCAATGGGTGTAGCCAGTCCCACCACCATCTGAACGATCTCCGTCAAAAGGAGAATAAATAATAGTATGGGCAGCAGGACCAGCAGGCCGCCCTGTGCGGCAAGCTTCAAAAACGAGAAAAAATTTTTCATGATCGTACCTTTATTCCGCTTATGCGTCGGTTTCATTTTTCGGACAGACGGAGGACCAATTTGAGACCTTAACGCAGTCTTTGCGCCTCTCTTTTGGTTTACGCCGTTCCTTTTCATCTCTTCGTTCGAGACCGCCGTCGGCAAAATGGTCCAGGTCGTAGGCTTTTCGCCGATCTTCACCCGAACGCCGGTCCAGGTAAGGATCGGATTTTCTTTTTTCCTCGCTGGTGGGTTTTTCAGTCATCGGGAATCTTCGTTGCCGAACAGGCATCTCATGTCGACAGCTTATTTTTGACGTAAATAAAAATGATCTGCGCAAACAATAGTGCAACCATCGCAAACAACGTCAACAGCATCCCCCTTTTAAAGGAGAGATTGATGAGTTCTTCGCCCTCTTTGCCGGCCTGGTCCATGCTGTTGGCGATCAGCTGGTTGACTTTTTCCAAAACCGGTGAATCGGCGGTTTTCTCCGCCACGGTGAGTAGGCTCGTCAGCTCTCGAATGGTCTCTCTGACATCTGCCAAAACGGCGCGATAGTCGTCGACGCTCATCGCCGGGGAGGCTTGATCCTTGTCCGTTGCCGATGCAGCATCTTTCGGGACCGGGAGCATGTTGACTAATTGGTTGGCCGAGAGGATCAGCTGATGGCCCGCTTGAAGGGTATCACGCATCTCCGCCAGCAACCGGCTGTATGTTTTTTCTTCCGCCAGCATATCTTCTAAGGTGTTCTGGCGCTCCCTGTTAAATTCACTGAATAACTGTTCGAGGGTTCGTTCCCTCTCAGCGGAGATGCTGCTCATGGTCAGATCGATGGCGGACCGGCTCCAGGCATTGATTTCCTGCATGCTCTGGCTGATGGCCGCCGACCGTTCCTGGGCGATCATTTCAGGGAGTTGATCGACTGTCGCCGAGAGTCGGTGAACGTCTGCCAACAGCGTCTTGATGTTCTGGTTTTTGACCAGATCCGACATCCAGTAGTCGCCGAGCCCGCCAGCCAGGATTGGTATTCGTGTGGCCAGGAACGTGGTCCGCTCGGCCAGCAGGCGTGCCTCCTCGACCTGATGGGTGGCATCCCTTACCGATTGAAACAGTCCGCCGGCTTTTTTTCGATCCGATGCTGAGGCCGTGGGATCGGAAGCCATGTAGCCGAAGCGCAGATAGGCAAACCCCGTCTGGTCAGGGTTGTCGGCGCGCCATTGGGTGATGAGTTCCCGCAGCGTGCGCTGCTGGCCATCGTCAAGGATTTTGGCGGACAGTTCCCAGATTTCGCGTTCCGCTTTACGAAAGGCCTGCACCATGGGCAGGAAACTTTCTCCCTGGCGTGGTAGCCAGTGCTCCTCATAAATCAAGCGTCCCATGCTGACCATGGCCACCATGTCCAGCAGCGCCGTTCCCGGATTCGGGTCGGCGGCGATCGTAAAGGCTGAGATTGAAGTGAGAACAACATCTTTCTGGACCAACGGGCGCTTGTCATCCGACCCCGGCGACTGTTCATAATCACGCAGGGCCTGGTGAAGATAACTGGCCAACCGATCGGCAAAAGCCATCGTTTCGGCTTGCAGTTCCGTTTCGAGGATCAGGTATCTCTTTTCCGGTTTTGCGCTGAAACCGGGGCAGGCCAGAATCAGTGCCATGCCCCCCGTCAGGCAGGCCCAGAGAACAACACGTTGTTTAATTCGGTTGATTAACATAACTCGACCTACTGATTTGGCGATTACGTGAACGGCCGTAGCCCTAATACTCAGTTCGTCGGTACGGTGACAATGGGTGCCCGTTGATCGTCACCGGTTTCGGTCAGGGAAAACAGCAGCATGACAAACGCAAAGGTGCGTTTCGAGGCCACTTTCCGATCGTCGATCCAGTACCACTGGCCGCGATAGGAGACGGCCACATACGCGTCCTTTGGCCGTGCCGCTGCACTGTGGATTCGGATGAGCTCATGAAATCCGGTGGAGTCCGTTGTGTCGATGGTGCTTCGATAGGTCCTGCCCTCATCGATGTCCTTTTGCGAGATGTCGATGCGGGATCCCATTTCCGCGAGAATTTGCAATATCGATCGGGTCTCGATGGCGATCTCCCGGTCACTGGAAGGAATCGAACCGTAGACGATGTCAAATGACTCAGCATCCGGGTCGATCCCGAGAATTCGTCCCACCGATTCGATTTCACGCTCTATTGCGGCTTCTTTCGCCCCGCGGAAAAACATGACAACGGTCTTTTCGTCATCGGCATCCCGCGCCCGCATACCGAGTCCGCCGGACCTCTGTATCTGTCCCATGAGCGTCAGCAGCTCGGCAAAGTCTGGATCTGCATCCCGCTGCATGAGCTGCCCGCCAAACCGGTTTTCCACGCCGTTGATCGACTGCACGATAATGCGGAACACGTATTCCACCGGGTAGCCGGCCTGGACAAGATGGAGCACTGCCCGAACGGGGATGGGTGTCATCAGGTTGCGGGCGAACTTCTCGCCGGTCAACGGCGCGTAGGTTATGGTCGGCCGATCGGCGTATCGGCCCGTGCCGCCGATCAATCCACCGGCCCCATCCGCGTCGAGCCAGGAAGCCCCCAGGTTCACCTCCCCTTCCAGGGAGTACTGGTTGATGATGGAGGCGACTTCCAAAAACACCGGGGTATCGTAATACCGCAGCTTCACCACATTAAGTAGCATCTGCCGTTTCCAGGAGTCGGAAACCGCATTGACATAGTCGAACCGGTCCCGGGCCACCGTGGATGGTCCGATGGCCGTGCAGGCACTGATGAGCAGAAACATAAGGATGAGCAGTATCTGAATCTTTCGATTGCGGCAATATCGGGTATTCATCAATTTTCTCCTGGCTACTGACTCCTGTCTCCTGAATTCTTGTTCACGCGGCAGACAGTTTCCCATCATACTCTTCAAAGGCCTGGTACAGACCAGTTTATTACTGCATACGCACAAACACCACGTCAAAGTTCTGCTTTTGGACGGCCTGGTAGTAAAAGCCGAACAGTGCGTCCTTGTCCGGGTTGTAGAGCAGCGTATAGCTGGAGCCGGGATATCCGGTGTCGCGCAGTTCCACCTCGACCTTGAGATGATCATTGAATTCAGAGGCCGTGGCCCGGGATACATTGATGGGCCGGGGGTTGAAGTAGGCGGCCTGTATGGCACCGTCGGCCGCCACCTGTTTGATTTCAATCACATAGCCGCCGTCGGTGCGCTGCCAGCGGCCGACCAGGGGACGGTAGTCGGCTGCCGATGAGATGTTGACAAAAATCGCCAGCAGCAGCACCGTCGATACAAAAAAGGATGACCATTGCATGCGTTGGTTTCTCATATCGCCATTTCTTTCCGAGTTGCCTAACGTTCGCCGATGCATCCGGCAGACGGCATGATAGGCCGCTCTTAATTTTAGCTGATCATTCAATTCGATGAATCCAGGCGACCTCCACCGCTGTGTTGGATCAATTCGACAGCCAGTCGCCAACCTGAAAATAGACTTCCACCTGATCGTCGGCGACGGTGACGTCGATGCCGATATTGAGCTGATGATCGCCGCCGATATTGTAGCGCACCCCGGCGCCGCCGGCCCAGCGGGTGGGTGATGATCCAATATCGGAGATGCTTTCGGCAATGCGGCCGCCGCCTCCGAAAGCCGTGAGCGTCCAATTTTCGAACACCCGCCACCTGATTTCGGCTTGCGCGGTGGCGGAGTGCTTGTCCAGGTAGCGCCCGAATGGAAAACCGCGCAAATTGATCTGGGCCAGGTCCCAGAAGGGTGCGTCGCCGCCGATAAACTGGCCGTCGAGACGGTATACCACCACCAGGGGATCGACGATGCGGTGGTATTGGGTAAACTTGACAACGCCTTTGTTGTAGTGGTAGTCGCCGCCGAAGTGGCCGCCGTAGTTCGTTGCGGTGGCTTCAAGCAGCGTTCCGGCGGCGGGCCAGATGTTGCTGTCCCGGCTGTCATATACACCCACCAAGCCCAATCCGGCGGTTTCCGTGCGAAAGGAGAACTCCGGCAGATCGACCGACGGTCCGGACGGGTCGGGTGCGTTCTCAATGCCCACATACAGATATTCCAATCCGAGAAAAAAATTCTCATAGGGAAGCTCGAACAAGAGCCTGGGCGTGAATACCGTGGACGTGGCACCGAACTCCAGCGGATTGTCCTGCAAGGGCGAATCATTGCCGGTGCCGTAGTACTTGAGCTGCAGCTCGCCATAACCGCCGGCCAACCGGAGCCGCATGGCGTCGTCAAAATAATAGCCGTCGTGGAAGGCGCCCAGCAGCCAGCTGTCGTTGCTGGTGAGCATGGCGCCCACACCGGAGGTGCTGGTCGGGCTGCCTTCCTTGGCGTCTGTCTTGCCGTGCATATAGATTCCGGCCAGCGTCAATCCGACCCCGACGGTCGGGTTGGATACCGGAATGGGCACCACGACCAACCTGGCATCCTGGTTGACCGCCTTGGCCGCGGACGCATCCCTGCCGATGCTTTCGACGCGATCCTTTACTTCGGCGGCCGCACAATTCAGAGCAACGGCCAACCCAAGCATGACGACCAGAACCAGTATGATTTTTCGGGATGGGATATTCAACCTCTTTTCAGGGCTTCATCATTTGTTCTGCCCCGCACTTTTCTCAATAGAGAGGGCCGGGGCAGGTAGAGACGGCTTCATTTTTGAGTGGACTCCGTTCAACAATGTGTCGATGAAACTGCAATCTTGTTTATTTCATCGAGGCATCCTTGAGCGCGTCGATCACCGGCGGATAGGGCATTTTCTCCAGGGCATCCTGCGCTCGCTGCATGGCCGTCTGATAGCGTGCCGGAATGTCTTTATCCCACGCCTGGACAGCGGCCGCTCCCGTGAGCTTGGAAGCCGATTGACCCAATCCACTGCCTGCGGCACTGCCGGCCCCCCCAACCGTGTCCAATGAAAGATCGATCGTGCCCACCGTGGAACCAACCAACCCTTTTTTCACCTTTTTTTTGTCCAGCGTCGCCAGACCCTTGGTGGTGTCGAAAAGACCGCCCAGCAACTTCTTTCCAACCTTCAAGGTGCCGGAACCGACCTCTTTGGCCACATCGACGCTGCTTTCGGCGATACTGATGCCCGCACCCAGACCACTCTTGCCGAGGTTGAGTACGCCATCTTTGACCCGAAACACCCCAGCAAGGACCGGCGCGATCTCTACGACGGGAGCGTCCAGTGTGCCTCGCACGTGAATCGTGTCGTAGCGCACATTGCGGTCGGTCAAGGCAAGGGCGTCGAGGCTGATGCGGCCATCGTTGAGTGCCAGTGCCATACCGGAATCGAGGCCGTCGCCACCTATAGCGGTACGTGTGGCCGGTGGCAGCAATGTCCCCAGTGTTTTCAGCTTGAGGCCAATCAAGCGAATCTGGGCATTGACCGGTGGAATACCACGCCCCACCGGGCCCATCCGTGCGACGGTTCCAAAATGGGCGGCCGGCAGCTTGCCGGGCTGTTTCAATTGGAAAGACACCGACACCGCCGACGGATCGGCAGCCTTGTTTTCGTCGAACAGGCGCAGCCGATCCACCGCCAGCAGGATCCTGGTCAATGGAAACACCATCGGCTCGCCCGTCAAGGCGCTGTCCCGAACCGTGATCGAACCGTCTTCGAGTCGGATTTTATTCACCTGAACGATCGGCAGTGTTTTTTCTTTGGCGGCGGCATCGGGTTTTTCGGCCGCTGGTTTTTCTGCTTTGACCAGTTTGTCCAGGCCCAAGCGGCCCTGCTTGTCCCTCACCAGGTTGATCGACATCCCTTTCAGGGTCACCTCCTCGACCACGATTACATCGCTCAACAATGAAGTGGGGACGACATCCAATACCAAGTTCCCCATTGAAAGCAGCGGATCGGTGCCGTGGTCTTTGGGTGGATTGACCGTGAGGCCGTTCAGTTCGACACGACCAGCCAGCAGGCCAATGTCGATTGCCTTCAGACTACCGCCTTCAGTGAGAAAATCATTCATTGCACCGTTGATCTGATTGTGGGCAATGGTGTTGACACTCAAGATAGCCACGGTAAGGACAATCAGGAGCAATACCACTATTCCCAGCGGTATCTTCCACAGCCAGCCGCGTGACTTGGTTCGCGTCCTGTTTGCATGTTGGTTCATCGATCGGTCCTCCTTTTTTTCATCTCGTCATCGCACCGTTTGGTGAGATTTTATCCTCTCACGCCACGCCGCCACGCCGCGACAGTTAGATTCATCCTTTGTTGCTTTCCCTTTGATCTCTTTTTTCTTAAGCTTTCGTTGCGCCGTCGCGCCGTTGCGTGAGACGCATTATCGTTTTACTGGATCGGTGCAGT
>NZ_JBFELV010000268.1:0-7036 GCF_041551955.1 Desulfosarcina sp. | reverse complement strand
CAGCAGGATCTTCAACCTAGCGCTGCTAATCCTCCGGTTTCCAAAAATCGGCGGCCTTGATCTGAAACGCAGGCTACCATTTCTGAACGAACACGTTTCGGGGCGTGATTTTAACGAAGGTGGCCACGAGCACTTTTTTATCAAGTAACTACTGCCCGGCCGCGGCGGCACAGATCCCTTTTCGCTTGAATTTTAAATTGACGCGGTTATTTTATCGGCTATGTCAATATGAACATGTTGCCCTTTGAAAGGAACGCATCAACGATGAAAAGACTCGACGACAATGATTTGCTGCGCCAGCAGGCGTGGGTGGGCGGGCATTGGATCAATGCCCGTTCCGGCAACACCCTCACCGTAACCAATCCGGCCGACCGCAGCACCGTGGGCAGCGTGCCGTCTTTGTCGGCCGAAGAGACCCGTGCGGCCATCGCCGCGGCGGACAGAGCCTTGGTCCAATGGCGAAGCCTGATGGCCAAGGAGCGTTCGGCAATCCTAATCAAATGGTACGACCTGATGATGGCCCATCAGGAGGACCTGGCGCTGATTCTCACCAGCGAGCAGGGTAAACCCCTGGCCGAAGCCAAAGGGGAGATCGCCTACGCCGCCGCATTCGTCCAGTGGTTTGCCGAGGAGGCCAAACGGGTGTACGGCGACACGATTCCTGCCGCCGGCGCCGACCAGCGCATCATCGTCATCCGCCAGCCCGTGGGGGTGTGCGCGGCCATCACGCCATGGAATTTTCCGGCGGCCATGATCACCCGCAAGGCGGCACCGGCCCTGGCCGCCGGCTGCACCATCGTGGTCAAACCGGCCAGCCAAACCCCGCTGACCGCCCTGGCCCTGGCCGAGTTGTCCCACCGGGCGGGAATTCCTGCCGGGGTTTTCAACGTGATTACCGGGTCCGCCGGCGAGATCGGCGGCGAAATCACCGCCAACCCCGTTGTGAGAAAACTCAGCTTCACCGGTTCAACCGAGGTGGGGCGGACGCTCATGGCCCAGTGTGCGGGCTCGATCAAGAAAGTTTCTCTGGAGTTGGGCGGCAATGCACCCTTTATCGTTTTCGACGATGCGGATGTGGATCAGGCGGTGCAGGGAGCCATGATTTCCAAGTACCGCAATTCCGGGCAGACGTGTGTGTGCGCCAACCGGCTTTTCGTTCAGGCGGGTGTCTATGAGGCCTTTTCAGAAAAATTGGTGGCGGCGGTGGACTCACTCAAGGTGGGCAGCGGTCTAGATCCTGATGTGCAGCAAGGACCGCTCATCGACGCGGCGGCCCTGGCCAAGGTGTCCCACCACATCGACGATGCCATCGCCAAGGGCGCCAAACTGCTGGTCGGGGGAAAGCCCCACGCTTTGGGCGGGACTTTTTTCCAGCCCACTGTGCTCGGAGATGTTGCAGCCGACATGGCGGTGGCCGTCGACGAAACCTTCGGTCCGGTGGCGCCGCTGATTCGCTTTTCCTCGGAAGCGGATGCCCTCCGCATGGCCAACGACACACCCTACGGCCTGGCGGCCTACTTTTACGCACGGGACGTGGGCCGGATTGTCCGTGTTTCCGAAGCCCTGGAGTTCGGCATGGTGGGCGTCAATACTGGGTTGATCTCCACCGAAGTGGCGCCTTTTGGCGGGGTGAAGCAGTCGGGCATCGGCCGGGAGGGGTCGCGATACGGCATGGATGAATATCTGGAGATGAAGTATATCTGTCTGGCCGGCATCGAAAATTAGTGTCCGTTCAGAAACGGCATCTTGCGGCCCAGATCGGCGTTCTCGCCTTTTGAAGCACGTAGTGAAGCTTCAGCGCTATCCTCGACGTAGCGCTGCTACGCCTCCGGTTTCCAAAAAGCTGCGGCCTTGATCTGCACCACAATCTACCATTTCTGGACAGACACTGGTCTGGGACGCCTGCCTGAAGGTGGAATCCAACAAGAGACCTTAGAAAACGGGCGATCAATTCGGCGTTTCTTTTGAGGCGCTCAAAACGTTTCAGTTTGGTCAAGATCAAGGCGAACGATCATTTCAACCACAGGCATACAGTAAGTATTCCGAGGATCGAAACCGTCGGCCAGCGACGATATGGGCCACTATGGGATGGTTTTATTTGTTTTCTCTTTCCTCGGTTACGCAGTAGATCCCCTTGCCGGTCATGCCGGGCCGGAAGCACAGGTTGTCCGACAGGCAGCGCGCCCGCGTGCGGTCACCGGATCGCCAGCGGTTGATCAGGCCCGGTTCGCGGATCAGCGGACGGGACATGGAGAAGTAGTCGGCCGTTCCTGCATCGAGCAGCCGTTCGGCCACATCTGGAGAGCGGATGCCGCCCACCAGGATCAGTGGCACATCCAGTTCCTTTTTAAAGGCCCGGCCGGCATCCTTGAAATAGGCTTCTTTTTCTTCCTTGTTGATGTTGGGCCGGCTGGGGGATAGCTTGCCGCCGGTAAGCAGGCCACCGCTCAATTCAATGGCATCCAGGCCCGCCGCCACCATCTGCCCCGCCGCCGCAATGCTGTCTGCCACGTTCAGTCCGTCCTCCGCGAAATCCTGGCAGTTCAATTTTACCAGCAGCGGCCAGTCATTGCCTACCGCTTTTCGAATCGCCCGGATGGTTTCCACATGAATACGCACGCGATTGTCGATTGTTCCGCCGTAATCGTCGGTTCGCCGGTTGAACCAGGGTGAAAGAAACTGGCTGAACAGGTAGCCGTGGGCACTGTGCAGCTGAATGCCGTCGAAGCCGGCAGTTCGGGCCCGTCGGGCGGCTGCGACATAGACGTTTTTAAGGTCCTGGATGTCCGCCACGGACAGTTCTGACCGTGGCGTCTGGGCCAGCCCCTCGAAATTCGATGCCACCACAGGCGGCCTTCCGATGGCCTTTTCCAGGGCAAAATGGCCAGCGTGGGCCAACTGGGCCACGATCCGGCCGCCGGCCGCGTGGACGGCATCGGTCATGGATTTCAAGCCGTCGATCAGGCTGTCGTCATAGATGCCCAGCTGCCAGGGGCTGGCCTGGCCTATTTCAGACACATACGCATGGCCGGAGACGATCAATCCCACGCCGCCGGTGGCCAGGCTCACCATGGTGTCGGTCAATTTAGGGGTCACCCGGCCGTCTTGGGTGGCCATGCCCTCCCAGGTGGCTGAGCGGACGAAGCGGTTGGCCAGGTTCATGCCGTTGATGGTGCTGGTCTCAAACAAAGGGCTTTTAGTCATCTTTACCTCCTGCAAATATTTCCCCTCACCCTGTCCCTCTCCCCAAAGGGGCGAGGGGACGTTAACCTCGCCTTGGTGCATCTATTGGGTACATCTAAGGGATGGTTCAACAATACACGTCTCCCTCTCCCATCGAGGGGAGAGGGCCGGGGTGAGGGGTGTTTACGGTTCAGTCGTCGTTGAACAAACGGTTATCCTTGATTGGACAGAGAAATGGTAAGCGTCTTGCCATCCTGGGCTACCGGATAGGCCTTTAGCGGTTTTTTCGCCGCACCGCCCACCGGCGTGCCGTCATAGGTGAAAGTCGACTTGGATACGCTGCAGCACTCGATCGTGTTGCTGCCGGCGATGGTATCGATGCGCCGGCCCATGTGGGTGCAGCGGTTGGCGATAGCGTGGTATTCTCCGTCGTCGCCATGCAAGACCAGCAGACGCGGATCGAGCCCCTGGCCCTCCAGGCGCACACCGCTGCCGGGGGTCTTCAATTCCGGCATCCGGGACAGGTCGATGCGAACGACTCCGTTCTGTGCGGACCAGGCCTGCGGGTCGCCGGGCAGCGGGGTTTCACAGATGCCTAAAATTCGTTTCAGAAATTTCATTTACTGCTCCTGATTTAGAGTTGTCCCATTCATTTCTTCGAGCTGCTAAACTTCAAAAAGGGTAGCTCTTGGTTCAGGACAAGGCCGCAGCGAAGTTGAAACCGGAGGCGTAGCAGCGCTACGTCGAGGATAGCGCAGAAGCTTCACTACGTGCTCAGCTGAACGAGAACGCCGGCCTGGGCCGAGAGATGCCCTTTTTAATTCAACACTAAGCCGCCTCCACCCGACACGGCACATACCGGTGAAGCGGCGTGCCAGCCAGCGGGTCCCGGTGGGTGTTTTGGGTCAGCCGGTTCACGTTAGCCCCGGTAACCCGGCCCTGGTAATCCAGCCCGAAACCATGGGGCATGACCACATGGCCGACCCTGGCCCGGGAAGAGACCTCCAATTCGATGGTCTCCCGGCCGGCGGCGGTGACAACCGTCACCTGCTGGCCGTCGGCAAGCTTGAGCGGCGCAGCGTCGTCGGCATGCATGGCCAGGGTGCAGGCCCGGCGCCCCCGGTTCCATTCGGGGTTGCGCATCAAGGTGTTGGCGTTGGTGCGGACATGGCGACCAGCCATGAGAATCAGCGGAAAGTCGGGATCTGGGGCCAGGGCCGCTGTTTCCTTTTCGGGACTGAGGTCAGCCATCCAGGCGTCCATTTCAGGGATGAAAAGGTCAATCCTGCCGCTGGGCGTCCGGATGGACGCCATGTTGGCCGCTGCATCCGATTTGCCCAGCCACAAGCCCTCGGGGTGGTCCATGACGGCCTGGAACAGCTTTTCCCCGAACGCGGCGCGGGGATGCAGGCCGGCCAGGGGAACGGCACTGCGGTTCCTGACCATTGACTTTAAAATGGTTGGCAATTTGTCTGGTGCCGACCGGATGGATTCCCCCCAGCCTTCCACGGTCAATCCGGCCCGCAGGGCGTCTTTGCGCAATTTTTCCGGTGCGGTGAACAGCAGTCCCCACAAGGCCGCCAGGTTGCCGGACCCCAGCTCCTGGCCAAGGGTTTTGGACAGGACAAATGGGATGGCGTTCATCAAGCCGGGGTTGGACCGGGCCAGAGTCATCAGCTCAACGGCAAAGGCGAAGCGATCCTTTTGGGCAAGCTGATAAAGGGCTTCTGGAAGCGTGGGAATCAGTCCCATGGCGTCGGCGATGCGCGTGAAGATCTCTCCGCACTCCAGCGGTTCGCCTTCGGGCTCGATGAGTGGTCGACGCATCTGGAAGTAGACCTCCGGCCAGGTCCAGGTGAAAAAGGTACCGTCCCAGGACTCATAGCCGGAGCGCGCCGGCAATACGTAGTGTGACAGCCTGGCCGTCTCGGTCATGGCCAGTTCGATGGTGACGAGCAGGTCCAGGCGGTTGAATGCCTTTTCATAGGCGGTGGTGTCCGCATAGGAACGCAGGGGGTTGCTGGCACAGACGATCAAGGATCGGATGCGGTCCGGGTGGTCGCCCAGGATCTCTTCGGGCAGCACGTTGGGCGGCGAGTAGCCCATGAGGATGGGGAAATCGGTGCTCACCGTGCGCCAGTGTTTTGGGTCCCGCTCGTCGGTGTGGGAACCGATGGGCATGAACTTTCCCGGGATGACGTTGCCGCCTGGCACGCACAGTCGCCCGCACACGGCCAGCAGCAGGTTGTACAGACAGGATGTCAGGGTGCTGTGGCGGTTCATATAGACGCCCAGGTCGGTGTGCAGGCACCAGCGGCGGCGTCCCAGTTCACGGCACAGGTCGACCACCGCCTGTACATCCAGGCCGCAAACGGCCAGGCAATGGCTTACATCTACGTTCTCAAACCAGGGGCGGATCTGAGCGAAACCGGTGGTGTATTGATCAATGTATGCCCTGTCTTCCCAGCCGTTCTCCAAGATGATGGCGATCATGGCCCGCACCAACAAGGCGTCGGTGCCCGGCCTGACAGACAGGTGGATGTCGGCGAGGTCGGCTGTTCTGGATCGCCGGGGATCGATCACCACCAGCAGCTTGTCCGAGTCCTTGGAAAACGCCTTGAGCACCAGGGGTGCCCGGGGCATCTGGTGGCTCTCCACTCCGTTCCAGCCCACGGCCAGCAGCATGTCCGCGCGCTGTTCATCGGGGATGTGAAAGTCGGTCTGCCGGCCGGTGTGGCGGCCGCAGGCCCAAAAAGCGCCGGTAAGCTCCTGAGCTACGGCGTTGTAATGGTATTGGGAGCCCAGCAGCTTCATCAGCGTGCGGCCGAAAGCCGCTTCGAAGTGGCACCCCTGGCCGCCCCCGCCCATGTAGGCATAGGATCGCGGGCCGTGTTCTTCGACCACACGGCCGAGCTTCTCGGCAATCTCTGCAATGGCTTGATCCCAGGAAATTCGATCGAACCCGGCGTCGGTGCGTTTCAGCGGGTGGGTCAGCCGGTCGGCGTGGTGCTGGTGATAGCCCACGTTGAGTCCTTTGCGGCAGGCGTAGCCTCGGCTCCTGGGATTGGATTTGTCCGGCCGCACCTTGGCCATGCGGTTGCCGGCCACCTGAACTTCCAACCCGCAGTTCTGCGCACACAACACGCATCCTGTTTTATGCCATTGGGCCATGTCCGCCTCCCTACATCAGTCCGCGTTCCTGGGCGATGTTCATGTAGGTTTCGAATACATTCTTGGGGGGCAGATACCGGTTGTCTTCGGCCTTTTGCCCAAGGGTGATGGCCTCGGTGGGGCAGTCGGTGACGCACAGGCCGCAGCCGATGCAGCGATCCAGGTTGACCAGCGCTGCTTCATCGACGGTGATGGCGTCCATCTGGCATCGCTCGACGCAGGCTTCGCAGGCCGTACACAGGTCTTCATCCACCTGAGCGTAGTAATTGGTGTGGACCATCTGGGCCGGTTTGTCCAAGGTCTTCATGTTTTTGAGAATGCCGCAGCAGCAGCCGCAGCACATGCAGATGTTCAAGGGCTTCTGCTGGTTGCCCGGCTGGAGCACCAGCCCGGCGTCGACACCCGCCTTGAGTATGTTCAGTGCCTCGGCCTTGTCGATGGATCGGCCCAGACCATTTTGTTCGTAGTAATAGGCGCCCGCGCCAAAGGCCAGGCACACTTCTTCGGGTTTGTCGCAGCCCTTGCCGACCATCTTCTGTTCTTTGCGGCAGATGCATGGGGAGACGACAATTTTCGATTGCTTGTTGATGATCTCTTCGGCCGCCTCATAGGGTGTCACCGTCATGCCTGCGGAGATGCTTTTCTATACCGGTACCACCCGCATCTGCTTGGTCTTGACGTT
>NZ_JBFELV010000267.1:0-7039 GCF_041551955.1 Desulfosarcina sp. | reverse complement strand
AGAAAATGATCATTTCGGTCCTGGGCAAAGACCGGCCCGGCATCATCGCCGCCGTCACCCGTATTCTGTTCGAACAGGACTGCAACATCGAAAACGTCAGCCAGACCATTCTTCAAAACGAATTCTCCGGCATTTTTATCGTCAGTGTCCCGAACGTGCTGTCGGACGAGGGCTTGCACCGGCACCTGGAGGCCGGGCTTTCTCCCATGGGGTTGCACGTTTATGAAAAGCGGCTGTCCACCGACGATGATTCCCAGGCGGAGATTGACAGCGAACCCTTCGTGGTGGTCACCAAGGGACCGGATCGCAAAGGCCTGGTGGCCTCCATCACCGCCATCATGGCCGCCCACCGGGTCAATGTGACCAACCTGCAGGCCGTTTTCAAGGGCGGCGACGACCCCAATGCCAACATCATGATCTATGAGGTCGACATCCCCGGCGATGCCAATCACCAGGCCCTGCGACGGGACCTGCGGGAGAAGGCCCTGGCCTTGTCCCTGGACATATCCATCCAGCACAAACTGATTTTCGAAGCGATCAATCGCGTTTAAGGCGCGGAGAAAGACGGTTGCCATGTTCACTCAACGAGAAATCCTCTCCGTCGTGGAGATGCTCAAAAATGAAAACCTGGATGTTCGTACCGTCACCTTGGGTCTCAACCTGCTGGATTGCGCCAGCGACGACATCGGCCGGTTCACGGACAACATCTATGCCCGCATCACCGGTGCGGCCAAACATCTGGTGAAGATATGCGACGAGGTGGGGGACAAGTACGGGATCCCGGTGGTCAACAAGCGCATTTCGGTGAGCCCGATTGCCGTGGCCGGCGCCCCCTTCAATGCGCAGCAGATGCTGCGCGTGGCCGATACGCTGAACGAAGCGGCCGGCGCCGCCCGGGTGGATTTCATCGGTGGGTTTTCCGCACTGGTGGAAAAGGGCATCGCCAGGGGCGACCGGTCGCTGATCGAGGCCATACCCGAGGCGTTGACCGGCACACAGCGGGTCTGCGCATCCGTCAATGTGGCCTCCACCCGGGCTGGCATCAACATCGATGCCGTGCTGCTGATGGGCGAAACCATCAAAGAGGCCGCCCGACGCACCGCCGATCGCGATGGTCTGGCCTGTGCCAAACTTTGCGTATTTGCCAACATTCCCCAGGATATCCCGTTTATGGCCGGGGCCTATTTAGGCGTGGGCGAAGCCGATGCGGTGATCAACGTGGGCGTCAGCGGCCCTGGGGTGGTCAAAAAAGCCATCGACCGTGCAACGGCATCCAACCCGAACCTCAACCTGGGCCAGATCAGCGAAATCATCAAGCACACCGCCTACAAGGTCACCCGCATCGGCGAACTCATCGGCCGCGAAGTGGCCCAGCGACTGGGCATCAAGTTCGGCGTGGTGGACCTCTCCCTGGCTCCCACCCCCAACGTGGGCGACAGTGTGGGAGAGATTTTTCAGAGCCTGGGACTGGCCAGCATCGGCGTGCCCGGCAGTACGGTGGCGCTGGCCCTGTTAAACGACGCGGTGAAAAAGGGCGGCGCCTTTGCCAGTTCAAAAGTGGGCGGCCTGAGCGGCGCCTTCATACCGGTGAGCGAGGACCTGAACATCTCCCAGGCGGCCGCGCTGGGCCATTTGTCCATCGAAAAACTCGAAGCCATGACCTGTGTGTGCAGTGTGGGACTGGACATGGTGGCCATCCCCGGGGACACCAGCGCAGAGACCCTGGCGGCGATCATCGCCGATGAAATGGCCATCGGCGTGATCAACAAGAAGACCACCGCCACCCGCCTGATCCCCGTGCCCGGTAAAAAGGCCGGTGACCACGCCTTTTTCGGCGGCCTTTTGGGCGAATCCATCATCATGCCGGTAAACAACGCCACCGGCGAAAACCGGTTTCTGCGACGCGGCGGGCTGATTCCATCGCCAATCCACAGTTTGGTGAATTAAGGAATTCGAGGATTGAGGACTTGAGGGATGAACCATTCCAGTATTCTCAATTCCTCAATTCCCAATCCCACAATTCGGTTTTCATTTATTCCAGGAAAACAAGGCTGCCCCGGCCAATAGAAACGCCAAGGTCATGGCGCACAAGATGGCGATCTCCGGCATCACGGCAAACAGACCCTGCCCTTCGTTCATCACCTGTCGGGCCGCCTTCAACAAGTGGGTCAAAGGGAAGATCTTCGCCGAGGCCTGGAGCCACGCCGGTGCCCCCTCGATGGAAAACCATACTTCGGATAAAAACATCATCGGCCAGGATATAAAATTGAGCAGGCCATTGGTGAACTCTTCGCTGGTCCCGCGCGAAGCGACCACCAGACCCAATGATGTCATGCAGGTGCTGCCCGTCAGAAACACCACGAAAAGGTTCAGCAGGCTGCCGTGCACCTCAAAGCCGAGGATCCAATCACAACCCATCCAGACGATGACCAGGGTGAACATGAGCAGAAAAATCCGCGACAGCAACTGAGCGGTGAGATACTCAAAAGCGGTCAGCGGAGTCGCTTTCAGCCGTTTGAGCACCCCGTTTTTGCGATAGCGAACCACCACCCAACCGACCCCATAAAGGGCGCTGAACATCATGTTCATGCCCAGCACCCCCGGGAAAAGCCAGTCGATATAGCGAATCGGCACCCCCTGGATGTCCTTTTTCTCGAATCGAAATTCTGAATCAGGCGGCAGCAGGGCCTCTTTTAAAAGCCTTTCGGCGATTGCCCCGGAAGGGGATGAATCGCTGACCCAGTATCGGATCGGTTGGGTCCCTGTCTCGATCAACAAGTCTATTTTATGGTGTTTGAGCTTGTCCATCCCCTCGGCATGGGTTTCGAAAGCCACCAATCGGATGGCCTTGAATGCGGTAAACGAATCCGGGAGGATTTCGTTGGGCGGGTGGACGGATGCGCCCTGCGCGATCGGGAAAAGGCCCACTTTGAACTGGGATTGATAGTCTCCTCTGAAGATGACGCCAAATCCGAGGATGATGAGAAAGGGAAAAAGGAAGTTCCAGCCGAATGCCGCGCGGTCCCTGAAAAATTCCCGATTTCTGGCAATGAAGATAGCCCACAGTCGCTTGAATCGCATGCATCCTCCAGATCACTCCCGCAGGCTTCGCCCGGTCAACTTTAAAAAGACATCCTCCAGGGTGGGTGTCTGCACGTTCACACCACGCATATCCACCCCCATCGACAACAGCCGCGAGACCACCCCATTGACGTTTTCCGTCCGGATCTGAAACCGGTCTCCCCGCTGCTCGATGAATTCCTGCAGGTCGGGCGGCATTTCGGGGAACTGCGCTTTGGGCACCGACAGGGTTGCCCGTTGGCAGTGGGTTTCAATCAACGCCAGGGGTGCGCCGCGGGCAATCACCTTGCCCTTGTCCATGATGGCCACGTCGTCACAGAGTTTTTCCGCCTCTTCCATGTAATGCGTGGTAAGCACGATGGTGCGCCCCTGGGATTTAACTGTTTTGATGATGTCCCACAAATTCCGTCGGGCCTGGGGATCCAGACCGGTGGACGGCTCGTCAAGAAACACCAATTCTGGGCGGTTCAGCAAGGCCAGGGCCAACAACAGCCGCTGTTTCTGCCCACCGGAAATTTTATCGTTCAGTTGCCCTTTGACCTCATCGAGGTGGCATAGTTCAATCAAGTCGTCGATGGACGCGGTGTTGTCGTACAACCGGCTGAAGGTTTCCAGGGTTTCGGCCACGGTCAAAAACGAAAGCAGGGCGGTCTGTTGAAACATGATGCCGACCTCCTGCCGGAACTGCGCCGCCCGACCCGCACCTTTGTATCGAATCGTCCCGCCGGTGGGGTCAATGATGTCCTCGATGATTTCGATAAGCGTGGTTTTACCGGCGCCATTGGGCCCCAGCAGGCCAAAACAGCTGCCCTGGCCGATGGTCATGCTCACGCCGTCGACGGCCCTGAGGCGGCGGTAATGTTTTTGAATGTCAACGAGTTCCAGGATCGGTTTCATCGGCGCCGTCATTTCCATGGTTGGGGCTTGACTTGTCATCGAAGGTTAAAATATCTTATTTAATAAAAAGGGGTTGCACACGCTTGACAGTTGACAGGCAGCAGTGGTTTTTTTTATAGTCGCAAGGCCTGACCAAATCAAGCCGGATTGAAAAAATATCGACCGGCCGTGGACATCCCACCCATGTTCCGATGGTCTCGCCGGATGGGAAAATGAGCGACCATGCAACGTAAAAGCCATTTCACCTTTAGCATGATTCTGACTGCAACCCTCATTCTGATCGGTACGGGCGGGTACATGATCATCGAGGGATGGCCGTTTGACGACGCCATATACATGACCATCATCACCTTGGCCACCGTCGGCTACGGCGAAGTCCACCAAGTCAGCGACGTGGGCCGGATTTTCACTATTTTTCTCATCGTGGCCGGTGTCGGTTATTTTATGTACGTGGTCGGCCTGCTGGTACAGTTTTTGGTGGAAGACCGCATACGAGTCATTCTCGGGAGGCGCAAATTGGACAAGCAGATCGCCAGGCTTAAGGATCACTATATTATCTGCGGATATGGCAGAATCGGTCGAGTGCTGGCCCGCTACCTCACCGAGCGATACCTGAACGTGGTCATCATCGAGAAAAATGAGTCCCGCCAGGCGGCCATGGATGAAGACGGCGTGCTCTATCTGATGGGCGAGGCCACGGATGAAAACCTGTTGCTCCGAGCCGGCATCAAAGACGCCAAGGCGCTGATCACCGCCGTGGCCACCGATGCGGACAATGTCTTTCTGACCCTGATCGCCAAACAACTCAACCCCGGACTGTTTATCGTCGCCCGGGCGATCCAAAACACTGCCAAACGGACCCTTCAGGCCGCAGGGGCCAACAAGGTCATCTCCCCTTACGACCTGGGCGCCCGGCGGATGGCCCATGCCATTTTGCGGCCAACGGTGATAAAATTCCTTGAACTGGCTTTTGCCGACGACAGCACGGATATCCAGGTGGAAGAAATCCGGGTGCGATCCACCTCACAACTGCTCAATGTGGCCCTCAAGAATTCGGGCATTCGCCAGAAACTGGACCTGATAATCCTTACGATCAAAAAAGCCGACGGAACCATGATATTCAATCCCAAGGCAGACACCCGCATGGAAACCGACGATACCCTGGTGGTTGTCGGCCGGGCAAAGAGTGTCATCAAGCTGGAACAGATGATGCGCACCTAAAGGAGACCATGGCCCCTTCTACCCCCGCCTATCTGAAGGCCCTTGAGGCCGGCATCCTGCAGCGCCGCGTAAACCAGGGGATTGACGCGCTGGCCGATTGCACCCTTTGCCCGCGCAGCTGCCGTGTCAACCGAGCCGCCGGAGAAACCGGAATCTGTAATACCGGCCGCCGGGCGGTGGTGGCATCGTATAACGCCCATTTTGGCGAAGAGACACCCCTGGTGGGACGCAACGGATCGGGAACCATCTTTTTTTCCAATTGCAGCCTGCAGTGCAATTTTTGCCAGAACTACGAGATCAGCCACTTGGGAGAAGGCCGTGCGCTGACGGACGACCAGCTGGCAGCCATCATGCTGGAACTTCAACAAACCGGGTGCCACAATATCAATCTGGTCACCCCCAGCCACGTGGTACCCCAGATTCTCGCGGCCGTTAAGCTGGCTGCCCGCCGGGGACTGGTCGTACCCCTGGTTTACAATTCCAGTGGATACGATCGCGTGGAAACCTTGCAGCTGCTGGACGGGATCGTGGACATCTACATGCCGGATTTCAAGTTCTGGCTTCCTACCGTGGCCCGGGACACCTGCAATGCCCCCGATTACCCTGAATTGGCCAAGCAGGCGCTGCTCGAAATGCACCGTCAAGTAGGTGACTTGGCCATCGACAGCGCCAGCGGGCTGGCCTACAAAGGCATCCTGGTGCGCCATCTGGTGCTGCCCGGCGGATTGGCGGGGACGGCAAAGATTATGGCGTTTCTGGCCGATTCCCTTTCCCGGAACACCTATGTCAATGTCATGTCCCAATATCGCCCCTGCGGCCGGGCCCGAGAAATGCCGGCACTGGCCGTCGCCCTCTCCCCGGCAGAGTACGATCAGGCTGTCCGCACGGCAAAAGCGTCAGGCATCACCCGCCTGGACAAACCCCGACGGGTGTTTCAATTGTGGTAAACGGTGAATCATTTAAACAGAGGTGGATATGAAAAAAAGTGTCGTAATCTTGGTTCTGGTCTTTTTGATGGCAACGGGTCTGTCCATTGCCGCCGAGCCCCTGCCGCAGGTGAAACTGGTCACCAGCCATGGGGATATCGTGGTTGAACTGGACAGCGCCGCCGCGCCGAAAACCGTGGAAAACTTTCTGGCCTATGTCAAAGATGGCTTTTACGATGGCGCCATTTTTCACCGGGTGATCAAAGGGTTCATGATTCAGGGCGGTGGATTTGACGCGGACATGAAGCGCAGGCATCCACGACCACCGATTCTCAACGAAGCCGACAACGGTCTGTCAAATTCGATCGGCGCCATTGCCATGGCCCGAACGGCGGACCCCCATTCGGCCAGCGCCCAGTTCTTTATCAATGTGAAAGACAACGCCTTTTTGGACCACCGGGGTAAAACTTCTCAAGGCTGGGGCTATTGCGTATTCGGCAAGGTGGTGGAAGGCATGGGAGTGGTGAAGGCGATCGAAAACGTGCCCACCACCTCCCGTTCGGGGATGCAGGACGTGCCCAAGGAACCCGTGGTCATCAAGCAGGCGATGGTGGTTACGCGCCAATAGGTCAAGGGCTGTTTCATCTTTTTTGAAATATTGCCCCTGAACCCCCGCCGTATACCCGTTGCCGGGCCTTCGCCGCCGCAACCAGTGGCGCCACGCGTTCGTCCACATAGTCATAAACGCGGGCCCGCATTTTTCCCTGCGCCGGCCTCAAAATCCGCCCAAGGTACTGCATCACCCGGCCGCTGAACCGGACCGGGGTGGCCATGAACAACGTGGACAGGTCGGGACAGTCAAAGCCTTCACCGATCAACTGGCCGGTGGCGATCAGCACATTGACACGGCCTTT
>NZ_JBFELV010000266.1:0-7045 GCF_041551955.1 Desulfosarcina sp. | reverse complement strand
TTCATGCCTTCGATGGCGCTTTCCACGGTCGCATGACCGGTCAGCATGATGACCTCCAGGTTGGGGTGCTTCAGTTTGATGGCTGCCAGGGTCTCCAGGCCATCCATTCCCGGCATTTTGACATCCAGAATGACCACATCGAAATTGGAGGCGCCATCGCCGGTTTTGAGCGTATCAAGGGCTTCCTGCCCGCTCGAGGCCGTGGCCACCTTCAATTCTCGTTTGGCGATACGCTTGGACAGCGTTTCCAAAAAAGGTGCTTCGTCATCCACCAGCAGAACAGATGGGGGAACTAAAGTTGAGCTTCGGTATGCCATGGTTTTCCCTCCTTTAAAGGTTGGCGCGCAGATTTGTTGCAACGTTGATATTAAAGGGCGCCAGTTTTGTCTTTTGAGACCGGTAACAAAACGGAAAAGGTCGTGCCCTTGCCTTTGGTGCTTTGGACCTGGATGTCTCCACCCAGTTTTTTAATGATCCCGTAACAGATCGAAAGGCCGAGCCCCGTCCCCTGCCCCACCGGCTTGGTCGTATAGAAAGGATCAAAAATTCGGGCGAGATTGGCTTCGGCGATTCCCATGCCGTTGTCGGCGATCTTGAGCATAATCTGGTCGTCGTTCAACTGCGTGCTGATATGGATATTCCCGCCCGACGAATCCATCGCGTCGACGCTGTTGTTGAGCAAGTTGAGCAGGACCTGTTGCAACTCAGCAGACGATACCCACACCGGCGGCAAGCCGGCATCCAATTGCGTTTCTATCTGAACGCTGGCGTAGCGGGTTTTCTGATCGACCAGGGTAATCATCTCCTGGACCATCTCATTGAGATCGATCTGTTTGACCGTCGGGTCGGTCTTGCGCGCAAAGGACAGCAACTTGTGGGTAATCTCCTTGCAGCGCCCCCCTTGGGTTTTGATCTGGGTGGAGGCCCTTTGGATTTCGGCAAGGTTGTCCGCTGTGGCCGGATCATCCTCCGCCAACAAATCCTGGATCCAACCCGCCTCTTCCACCATGATGGCCACCGGGTTGTTGATCTCATGGGCGATACCGGCCGCCAGCTCACCGATGGAAGCCAATCGGCCCGCTTCGACCACCTGGTCGCTCATTTTGTCCTTTTCAATGATGACCTCCTCGATCCGAAGGGTCATGCGCCGCGACATGAAATAGGTGAAGAGGGCAACGATCGCGGCCCAGAAGAGGAAAAGCAGGACGGCGGTAATTTTGGTCGTGTTCCAGGTCGCGAAGGCATCCGAGACCTCCTGCTGGAAGATCAGTATCCATCTTCCGTTGTTTAAGGGGGTAACGGCAAAGATATGGCCTTTGCTGAACGAATCCGGATTTTCCTCGAGAAGGACATTGTCGGTGGTCAGATTGGCAATAAGGACTTTGTCGGCCTCCAGTTTGGCTTCCTGTACGCCCCTGTATGACCCTTTTAGGCCGTCAACATCAATGTGGGGTTTGGTCTGGAGTTCTCCGGCCCGGTTGAGGATAAAAGCAATGCCGGTGGTTCCGATTCGGATATTGGACACCAGATCATTGAAGGCATTGAAGTCGACGGTGGCCCGCAATATCCACCCCTGGTCATTCCATGGTATTTTCGCCGCCACGATAAAATGGGGCGACCCCCGCAGGCCGGTGAAAACGTCGCTGATGTAGAATTGGCTTTGCTGGGTCTCGGAAAACCATACAGCGCCGGAGTAGTCGGCTTGGACCAGGTTGAAGGGACCCGAATAGGCCTGCTGGACCCCCTGGGGATCGATCAATCCCAGATCGACAAACACCCCGCCAAACTCTTCGCGCAATATGGCCAGTTTTTTGGTCAGAAAGACGGTATCCGCCAGGTCTTCGACGGGATGTGACCTGGCCATGACGCGGATATCTGCAAGACTGTCGGTCAAGAAATTGTCGATCGTCCGGCTGTGCTTTTTTACCAACACCGTCAAGTGTTCGGTTATCTTGGTCCGGTAGGCCTCTCCAAATTGCTGAATAATGACAAATCCGATAAAGAGCAAAGGCACCCCGGCGACCAGCATCACGGTCAGCACCAGGTTTCTGGTTTTGGGTTGCTCGTGGCGATCTTGTTTCGTGTCGATTTTCATACTGTAGCCCTGCCGTCTGTTAGTACCTGCTTGTATTGTCGGCCGCCGTCGTCCATGATCGGCCGGCGTTCGCTATATACCAATGGCAACCTTCATGCCACAATTCAGCCAACCGCCCAAAATCGGAAAGTTGGTTTTTTTAGTTTTTATTTCAGTCGGATAAAAAGAGACGAGATGGCAGGAACAGGGTTGTGAGAGATGCTTGAGTGGATGTTGAGGTGTCAAAAACCTTTACACGGGTAAAGAATTATTTGTCAGTTTCCTCGCTGGGCGGCATATCGAGCCCCAATTTGGCCAATTTGTAGAGCAGCGTCGGCCGGGAGACACCCAGCCGTTTGGCGGCCTGGCTGCGATTACCGTCGCAAGCGGTAAGCGTTTCTGCAATAATCAACCGCGTCACGTGGTCGGTAAGGTCGGTCAACAAGTTGCTCTTACCGCTGCTCATGTTGTTTCGGACCCAACGCTTGACGACTGCATCGAAGTTTTCGGGTATGTCTATCTGGACCGTTTCTTTACCGGAGACCAAATACGAGACCTCTTCGGCGCTGACCGGCCGGCCCTTGCTGAAAATCAGACATTTTTCAATCGTATTGGCCAGTTCTCGCACATTACCGGGCCAATGGTAACGCTTCAGAATCGCTTTGGCTTCCGGTAAAATGCCGGGATTCCGAACACCCAGGCTTGTCGAAAACTTGGCCATGAAATAGTCTGCCAACAAAGGAATGTCCGCCACGCGTTCATTGAGCGCCGGCAAGCTCAAAGAGACGACATTGATGCGATAGTACAAATCTTCTCGAAATCCGCCCGTTTTTATTTTAGCTTCGAGATCGGCATTGGTGGCGGCAATAATCCTGACGTCTGTCTGTATCGGTCTTTTGCCACCGATGCGCTCGATGCTCTTTTCCTGCAGTAGGCGCAGCAGCTTGGCCTGCGTGCTCAATGGAATATCACCGATTTCATCTAAAAAAACCGTTCCCTTGTCCGCGTATTCTATTTTCCCGATCCGCTGCCGATCGGCGTCAGTGAAGGCCCCCTTTTCATATCCGAACAACTCACTTTCCAACAAGCTTTCCGGAATGGCCACGCAATTGACAATGACGAAAGGACCGTTCACTCTTTTTGAATGCTGATAGATCGCCCGGGCGGCAAGTTCCTTTCCCGTACCCGATCCACCCCGAATCAACACGGTGGTATCCGTCGGCGCCACACGACCGATGGCCTTGTAGACCGCCTGCATGGGTTGAGACCGTCCGACCAAATGATCGCCGCTGGTCTGTACCGGGTCTTGGTCAATGCTGACGGGGGACCGCATGAAACGCCCGGTTTCCAGGGCCATACCAATCAACTTCAACATCTCTTGGTCGACGAATGGTTTTAGTACGTAATCATATGCACCCAGTTTGGATGCCTTGATAACGTCATCCGTGGTAGCGGTCTTGGCCAGGATGATAACCGGACAACGCTGTTTGCCTTCACGCAATTTAGAAAGGGTTTCCTGGCCGCTGAGACCCGGCAGGGCGGCTTCCATGATGATCAGGTCGAGCGGCGTGTGACCCATCGTCTCAAGCAACATCTCGCTTGATTCGGCTTTCAGGACCCGATAGCCCGAATTGAGGAGGAGGCGCTCGAGTTTTCGGCGCATGCGGCAATCATCATCAACGATCATTATTCTTTCCAACGTTTCGCCTCTATCCTCAAGCTATGGCATGGCACCCACACCTCGACCTCACGCACGATTGTCCCCCACGCCGCAAGCCGCAAGGAGTGCGTTGGCTGTCGCGGTTCACTAAAAACCGGATTGACCGGGGTCGCCTGCGGGATGGTGTCGTGGGTCGATGATGGGTATCATAACAACCACCTGCCTGAAACCGCCCTCTGAACACCGCCCGATGCGGCATCAGCGGGCCGGCCCGACGCCATTGGTGATCTGCGCGTAAGCACTGTGGTTATGAATCGATTCGAAGTTTTCGGCGCTGACCGAAAACCAGGTGATGTTATCGTCGGCAATCAGGCGTTCAGAAATGTCCCGGACCACATCCTCAACGAATTTCGGGTTGGAAAACCCGCGTTCGGTCACATTTTTCTCATCCACCCGTTTGAGCACCGAAAAGACATCGCACGAAGCGCAGGATTCGACCAACTCGATCATGTCCTCCAGCCAGATGAACTTTTTGAATCGGGTTTGAAGCCTGACGATGCCGCGCTGATTGTGGGCGCCATGGTCTGAAATTTCCTTGGAACAGGGGCAAACCGAAGTAATCGGTACGTTGACTTCGGAAACCAGATCGATGTCGTTGCTTGAATTGCTGGAACCGGTAATCCGGCAGTTGTAGTCCATCAATCCGGGTGCAAGACTTACCGGGGCCTGCTTTTCGATAAAATAGGGGAAGCTCACCTCGATATGGGCCGAGGCAGCGTCCAGATTCTGTTTCATGGCCTCCAGCAGCACAGAAAATTTCTTCAGCGAGATCTCGGGGTTCAACAGGTGAAGCATCTCGACGAACCGGCTCATGTGCGTGCCTTTGTACTCCTGTGGCAGGTCAACGTACATGTTGATCGACGCGATGGTGCTCTGGGAACCGTCGCGGCGGTCTTTGACGCGTATGGGGTAGCGCAGGTTTTTTATGCCGACCTTGTCGATGGGGATATTCCGGTGATCCGGCTCATTCTGTACATCTTTCATGATCTGCCTATTGGCTGGTGGAGGTGCGCGTTAAGGTTATTTTAACAGGTAATCCATCTTTACATGGCTCATGGCCCGGTAAATATTACCCTTGATCTTGCGGTTGGTTTGGTACAGCCCGTTTAGCATCGTTTTGATTTCCGAGCGTTTGGTGGCCCCGGCCGATGGGCACGGGTTGACATACTGGGGAAGCGCCTGGGCTTTGGCAAAGCGCCGAATGCTGTTTTCATCGACCATCGCCAACGGTCGTATCAGGATGAAGCGACCGTTGAACAGTTCCTGCCGCGGTACCATGGTGCTGATCTCCCCGGCATAACATATGTTTAAAAAGAGCGTTTCAATGACGTCGTCTTTGTTATGCCCCAATGCCAGCTTGGTGCAGCCCAGCCCGTCTGCGAGCTCGAACAGCCGCTTGCGCCGGAGTCGGGAACAGAGAAAACAGGGGTTCTCCCGGTTTTCGGCACTGTGGGCGACAATCCCGTGATCCGTTCGATCGACCGTCAGGTGAAATCCCAGCCGCAGACAGGTGTCGGCCAATCGGTCGGCAAAGCCACCCGGAAAACCGGGATCCACATAGATGGGTAACAGGTCGTAGCGCAGCGGTACCCGTTTTTGACGTTCGGCCAGCGCCCACAACAGGGTCAGGCTGTCCTTGCCGCCGGACAGTCCCAAAGCGATGCGGTCGCCGTCCTCGATCATGCCGTAGCGGTGGATGGCCTTTCCAACCAGGCTGTTCAGCGTTTTGTATGTGTGGCTGTGCCTGGGCAAGGTGAACACGTCGGATTGACCGGCTATTGATCGGTGTCGATCTTTTCTACGACCTTCCCGGCGGCAACTTCCCGCAGGGCGATGACAATATCCTCGTTTTTCGGGGAACTGACCAGGTATTCAGATCCTTCCCGGATTTGCCGCACCCGGGCGGCAACCATGTGAACCAGCTTGAAGCGGTTCGGTACTTTTTCCAAACAATCTTCTACAGTAATTCGTGCCACGGAAGTCCTCCTGTTTACGATATTTCCACCAACTCGTAGACCCGCTTGCCAGCCGGTGCGTTGAGCACAATCTCCTCGCCGGGTTTTTTCCCGATGATGGCCTTTCCCAACGGAGAGGTGACCGAAATGCGCCCCTTTTCGATGTCGGATTCTTCGGGGCCAACCAGCTGGTACTCCACCTCCTCGCCGGTATCCACATTCTCAAGCATCACCGTGCAGGCGAACACCGCGCGATCCTTGGGCCGGTTGTCCACGTCGATGATTTCCGCGTTTCCGAGCTTGTATCCCAATTCACTGAGCCGGCCCTCGATGAAGGCCTGGCGTTCTTTGGCTGCATGATATTCGGCATTTTCACTCAGATCACCATGGGCGCGGGCCTCTTCAATGGCCCGGATCACAAGAGGCCTTTCGGTGGATTTGAGGTGTTCCAGCTCTTTTTTCAGTGTCTGGTAACCGTTTCGGGTCATGGGTATTCGTTCCAATGGATGGCTCCTAAATGATTCGCTATTTCAGAAAAACAGATCCCCACGGCACAGGCCATTGGGGAATCAATTGGTTCTGGATTCATATTACGACAACGGTTTAACGGATGCTTAGTGCGCTTGGCTGATTTCAGTTCATGGGTAAGCTGCCAATTTCCCTACCATTTGCCCAGAATACTGCTGCCGGCCTGGACCTTATCACCCACCGCGACCCGAATGTCCGTCTCAGGGGGCAGGTAAATGTCCAGCCGGGAACCAAAGCAGATCATGCCGAATCGATGTCCCCGTTTTAACACATCGCCGGGTTGAACGGCACAGATGATGCGCCGGGCGACCAACCCGGCAATCTGGACGAATCCTACTTTTTTCCCATTCGGACTCTCCAGCAGCAAGGCGTTGTGTTCGTTGTCTGTCGACGCCTTGTCGAGGTTGGCTGAAAAAAATTTTCCCGGATGATAGTTCACCTGCCGGACGGTCCCCTCGTGGGGTACCCGGTTGACATGCACGTTAAAGACGGACATGAAAACACTGATCCGTGTGCAGGCCCCTTCAAAGTAAAGGGTCTGATCCACCGGTTCCACTTTAATGACCTTGCCGTCGGCCGGCGAAACCACAACCCCCTCGCCGGTCGGGACCAGACGATCCGGGTCCCTGAAAAAATAGCAGATGAATCCGCTCACAAAGAGCCCCAGAACAGCCAGGAAATCCGCGCCAAGCAGTGCAAAAACAGCTGTGGCAAAAGCGGATGCAAAGATGTACGGATATCCGGCCTTTGCCACTGGAAATGCGGTCT
>NZ_JBFELV010000265.1:0-7120 GCF_041551955.1 Desulfosarcina sp. | reverse complement strand
CTCGCGCGATTTTCAACCACGTAGAGTGGGATCGAGAGGACGATGATCAGGGTGGAAACGATGCCGATGAGTGTCCAGCGGGTCATGGCGATTGAGTGGTTCATGGGTTCTCAACGAAATGGATTTGGGTGTGTTCCATTAGTAATGTTGTTGATTAAAAAGGGTTCAAGGATTCCAGGATTCGAGGGTTCAAGGGTTTTTCTGAGTAACGTGATATTTGGACCGAATCCTTACCTTGAGATTGTCCATGGTTCCTAAATCCCAATTTCCCGTCCGAGAGATCGAAATTTCGCATTTCACTCGAACCCTTCATTTATATGTTGCCTCTGCTTCTCCAAACGCGCTGCGCCGAATCGGCTTTCCAATATTAACCTTTACGCGGTTATTCTCGATGTAAACGGCAAACCGATCCAACGGCCGCGGGGCAGGGGACTGGACTACCTCGCCGCGGATGTCGAACACCGAGGCATGGCAGGGGCAGACAAACTGCATTTTTTCCGGGCTCCAGGGAACCGTGCAACCCAGGTGCGTGCAGCGCCGGGAAAGGGCCAGAAATCCCCCATCTTCGAGGCAGGCCAGGTAAAAACGACCCGGTGGAAAGGCGGTCACACTGTTGGGAACAAACCGCTCTGCCGGCCCGGCGTCGATGATATCAGCGGGCTGGACTGATGAATCCGTCGATTGCAGCGGTTTCAAGAAAGATCCCACCAGCCAGGCAATCTCTGCCAGGGCGAGGCCACTTAAGGCCAGCCACAGACCGTTGAGCAGGCCGCGACGCGAATGGCTTTGAATGGGTTGGGTGCTATCAACCGTTGGATTAATTTTCTGACCGCTCACCGCGCCCCCTTTCTCATATGGGCCAGGCCAGTCGCATGAAGGGACCGCGAAAGAACACCCCCACGATAGTCAGAACGACGAGGGCGGTCACCATGACCACGAACAGGGATTGGGCCGTTTCGTTCAATGTGGCACCCAGTCTTTTTTTCATGACTTGCACAACCCCCACCGTCAGGGCCGCCAAGAGGAGCATGGGTAAAATCCCGTCTCGGAGGAGAGGAGACATGCCGGCGGCCCAGGGGGCTGTTTTGACCCCAAGCGCGTCAGCCACGATCAGGACCGGCGTAATGACCATCGCCACAAGGGCGGCGCTGATGGACTGCCTTCTGCCGGTAGATGAAGCGAACCAGATCCCTTCGGTGGATTTTGGATAGGCAAGATAGGGAAGGCTCACCAGAAAGAAGATTGCCAGAAAGGGGATCACACATACGGCTACGACGGGATGAACATGCAGCAAAAGTTCCTGGAGACCGGCGAAATACCAGGGTGCCCGAACCGGGTTAGGGCTCAATCCCGGGTTGGCCGGTGCCGAGAGCACGGCATCGAAGAAGATGGAAAGCACCAATACGCTTGCCGTCACGGCCAGCGCCATGGAGACTTCTCTGATCAGCAGGTTGGGAACCACCGGCACCCGCACCGGCGCCTCATCGATGGGTTCGAAAGGCTGCCGCGGCACGACAAGTCCTCCGGCCTTGCGGATGCGCCAGAAATGAAATCCCATCAGGCCGGCCATCAGCACCGGGATCACGGCCGTATGCACGGCGTAGAAAAAGGGCAGGGTCTGAGCACCCAAATCGCTGCCGTTCCCCAAGGCTCGCTGCAGCCAGTCACCAATGACGGGGATATAGCCGATCATGGCAGTGAAAACGGTGACTGCCCAATAGGCCAGTTGGTCGTAGGGCAGCAGGTAGCCGGACAGATTGGCCGCCAGCACCATGGCAAAAAGGACGAGACCGATGACCCAGTTAAACTGCCGGGGATGATGGAAGGCACCGGTGAAAAAGACCCGCAGCATATGCAGCATCAGGATAACCACAAGAAGGTTGGCAGACCAATGGTGCAGGTTGCGCACGAGCCGGCCGAAGGGCACCTGGATCATGATCGATTGAACCGAGGCATAGGCGTCTACCGGTGTGGGAACATAGATGAATGTCAAGAGGATCCCGGTGGCCATTTGCAGCAGTACCAGTGTGGCCGCCATGCCGCCCAGCCCCCAGGAAAGCGTGAACATCAGGGTTTTTTCTGCTACCGTCGGTGGCCGAAAATGCAGGATCAGGTTGCGGCGAAAAAAGCGTTTGCGATCCCTTTCGGTGCGCGGTCGCACCGGCGAGGGGAATACGCTGCGCCATACCCGCTGCAAGACGTTGACGTCAGGATTTTCCAAAGATGTACGCCGGGTCATGTTCATCGGTTTATATCAAAACAGTCGGGATGGGTGTCGAATTTCGTCATTATCGTTAGATATCGAATGGTTTACCAAACAATGGCTGCCGAAACAACCGCTATTGTAATTTTCAAGCCATGCCGGTGGTTTCTTTTTGCCTTGATTTCCGGTATGATATGAGAATTAAAATGTACCAAACACCTATACGCCCCTTCACTTTCAACCGGGCCCTGTTGCCTGACCGCAACCGATGAGGGAACCTACCTGCAGCCCATGCTGCCGCAGAGAAAATAGCTGACCCATGGCATTGAACACACGACCGTTTTTCAATGAATCCGATTCCCGCTTTAAGCTCTTCCACGAGTTGATGGCCCGCAAGGTGCGTCATATTCTTCTGGTTTCCACCCCTTACGATGCCTGGATCATGGAAGAGGACTGCCGGCTTTCCGAGCGTATCGTCAACGAGTACCGAGGCCTCAACCTCAGTCACCCTCCGCGTCTGACCTGGGTATCCTCGGCCGAACAGGCCCTTGCCGCCCTTGACGACCAACCCTTTGACATGGTTATCACCATGCCGCGTCTGGCAGACATGGGTGCGGCTGCATTGGGCCACCGGATAAAGAAAAAGGCACCCGGACTGCCGGTTATTCTGCTTACCCACGACACGATACCTTCACCGGAGATCAAAGAGCCGGACAATGCGCCGGGCATTGACCGCACCTTCGTCTGGTCCGGCAACACGGATATTCTCGTCGCGTTGACCAAAAGTACCGAAGACCGGATGAATGCTGAAAAGGATACCCAATCGGCGGGCGTCCGAGTGATTCTTTTTGTGGAGGACTCGCCCTATTACCTCTCTTCCCTGCTGCCCATCCTATACCGGGAGCTGGTCAGCCAGACCCAGGCGGTGATGGAAGGCACCCTTAACGAAGAGCATCGGCTGGTCACCATGCGCGCACGTCCGAAAATCCTGGTTGCCGTTAATTACGAGGAAGCGCTGGCCCTCTACGAAGGTTACGAATCCAACGTGCTCGGGGTCATTTCCGATGTTCGATTTTCCCGGAACGGCGCCTTGAACGAGACCGCCGGGGTGGAATTTCTCAAACACGTGCGGGCGCGCCGGTTTGATATTCCGCTGCTGCTCACCAGTTCAGAACCGGCCAATGCCACGAAGGCGGCGTCTATCCCCGCCGCTTTCGTGGACAAGAATTCAGACACCCTGCACCAGGATGTGAGCCAGTTTTTCAAGGACCAACTGGGTTTCGGCGATTTCGTTTTCCGGTTGCCCGACGGATCGGAAATCGGTCGGGCTTCCAATCTAAAGTCGTTGGAACAGCATATGCTTTCCATACCGGAAGCATCCTTCCGGTATCATTGCAACCGCAACGACTTTTCCCGCTGGCTGTTCGCTCGCACCGAGATGGCACTGGCAGCAGAGGTCCGTCCGATCAGCGATGATGATTTCTCAGATGGTGAGAGCCACCGCCGCCACCTGGTCAAAATCATCGCCGACCGACGCAAAAGGCGCCAGAAGGGAATCGTTGCCGATTTCGATGCAACGGACGCGGATTTCGATACGGAGTTTTTCAAGATCGGCAAGGGTTCCCTGGGAGGAAAAGCCCGTGGGTTGGCCTTCGTTGCCTCCCTGCTTCGCCAGAACCCCGACTTTTATGTCACCTACAAGGACGTGGATATCGTTGTCCCCCAGACGCTGGTGATTACCACCGACGGGTTCGAGTCCTTTGTGGAAGACAACGGATTGCGCTACCTGTCCAAAACCGACTTGCCCGATGAGCAGATCGCCGATCTGTTTCTCGCCGGTCGATTTCCCGCCTGGATCGAAGATAAACTGCGCGACTACCTGACCCAGGTGACCTATCCACTGGCCATCCGGTCCTCCAGCCTGCTGGAGGACGCCCAGTTCCGAGCCTATGCCGGCCTCTACCGCACCTACATGATCACCAACGACTGCCCCGATGCGCAGCAGCGGTTAAACCATCTGATTCATGCCATCAAGCTGGTCTACGCCTCAACCTATTACAAGGGCCCCAAGGCATTCTCAAAACGGGTGGGCCACCGGACGGAAGAAGAGCAGATGGCCGTGATCATCCAGAAACTGGTGGGATCTCCCTATGGCGACAGTTTTTACCCGGCCATTTCAGGGGTCGCCCAGTCGCACAATTACTATCCCTTTGCCCGCATGAAGCCCGAGGAGGGAATCGTCACCATTGCCATGGGATTGGGAAAAACCGTGGTAGAAGGCGAGAAAACGCTCCGGTTTTCGCCAGCCCACCCTCAGCTGCTTCCCCAGCGCTCGACAGTGGAAGACATTCTCGACAATTCTCAACGTCATTTTTATGCACTCAAAATGGAAAAGGCGTGTCACTCTCTGGAAACCAACGATGCTGCAAACCTGTGGCATCGTGAAGTGACCGAGGCGGAGAACGAGCCGCCCATGCAGCTTCTTGCCAGCACCTACGTGCCGGATGAGCATCGTATTCGCGATACCGTTCATATCCCGGGCCAGCGGGTACTCACCTTTGCCCACATCCTCAAATATCGGGAGTTCCCCCTGGCCGATATCCTAAAGGACATGCTCCAATTGGGTGAACAAGGGATGGGCTGCCCCGTGGAGATGGAGTTCTCTGTCAACTTCTGCTCAGAACCTGACCACCTCCCACAGTTCGCCTTTCTTCAACTCAGGCCAATGACGGCCCGGGCAGAACTTGAGCAGGTGAATATCTCTGCAGAAGAAATTGAGAACGCATTTTGTTTCTCCGGCAAGGCTCTGGGCAATGCCCTAAAGCAGGATATGGCCGACATTATTTTAGTAAAACCGGAGGCCTTCGACCCGGGTCGGACCATGGAAATAGCCCGGGAGATTGCCAAGATCAATGCGACTCTGGTCAAGGAGGATCGAAAATACCTGCTTGTCGGGCCGGGACGATGGGGCTCGGCCGACCGCTGGCTGGGAATTCCCGTTGCTTGGGCGGACATCTCTGGGGTGGGCGCCATGATCGAGACGGAATCGGATAAGCTGGTTGCCGAACCGTCCCAAGGCTCACATTTTTTTCATAACATCACCACCTTGGGGATCAATTACATTACCGTCTCCAAGGCTGCCGGTGACCGGATAGACTGGAATTGGCTGACTGGGCTGCCGCGGTTGAAAGATGCCACTTTTGTCGCTCACGCACGGCTCGACGTGCCGGTGACGCTTAAAGTCGACGGCCGACGATCCCAGTGTGTGATCGTTAAGGGAAACGGTGGTGGGACCCTTTAGGCGCCTGGTCCTGATCGGAGGTCGGAACCAGAAAAAAATTACGAAAATCCAAAAAACAAATAACAAAAGACAAACAAATGACAATACTCAAAGTCAAAATTCCAAACGGTTGTTGGTTGTTGACCTTGTTTGAGATTTAACAGTTGAAATTTGTTTGGAAATTGTGATTTGAAGATTGTAATTTTTCTGAGTTTGAACCCAGAACCCAGAACCCAGAACCCAGAACCCAGAACCCGGAACGCCGTACCTCAAGTATATACAAAAGGAGGAGACACCATGTCTGACATTCTACAACTGGTCAAGGACAAGGACCCCGGACAGCGGGAGTTTCACCAGGCGGTCATGGAGGTGATGGCCTCGATCAAGCCGGTGATGGACCGCAACCCCGAGTACCGGGCGGCCAAGATTCTAGAGCGCCTGGTGGAGCCCGAGCGGGTGATCCTGTTCCGGGTGCCCTGGGTGGACGACCAGGGCGAGGTGCAGGTCAACCGGGGCTTTCGCATCGAGATGAACAGCGCCATCGGCCCCTACAAGGGGGGGCTGCGCTTTCACCCGTCGGTCAACCTGGGTATCCTCAAGTTTTTGGCCTTCGAGCAGGTCTTCAAGAACGCCTTGACCACGCTGCCCATGGGCGGCGGCAAGGGCGGGTCGGACTTCAACCCCAAGGGCAAGTCGGACATGGAGGTGATGCGATTCTGCCAGAGCTTCATGGCCGAGCTGTTCCGGCACATCGGCCCCGACACGGACGTGCCGGCCGGCGACATCGGCGTGGGCGCCCGCGAGATCGGCTACCTGTTCGGCATGTACAAGAAATTGCGCAACGAGTTCACCGGTGTGCTCACCGGCAAGAGCCTGAACTGGGGCGGCAGCCTGATCCGCCCGGAGGCCACGGGCTACGGATCGGTCTACTTTGCCGCCGAGATGCTGGCCACCCGCGACGAGACCCTGGAAGGCAAGACCTGCCTGGTCTCCGGGTCGGGCAACGTGGCCCAGTACACGATTGAAAAATTGCTGGACCTCGAGGCCAAGCCGGTGACCTGTTCGGATTCGTCGGGATACATCTATGACGAGGCGGGCATCGACAGAGAAAAGCTGGCCTTTTTAATGAACCTGAAGAACGTGCGCCGGGGCCGGGTGAAGGCGTACGTCGAGAAATACCCCTCGGCGGTCTACACGGATGTGAATCCGGACGATGCGTTCAACCCGCTGTGGAACCACAAGGCCGACTGCGCCTTTCCGTCGGCCACCCAGAACGAGATCAACGCCGTCGACGCGCAGCACCTGGTGGACAACGGGGTTTTCGTGGTCAGCGAGGGGGCCAACATGCCCACGGAGCCCGAGGGCATCGACATCTTCATCGAGAACCAGCTGCTGTATGGTCCGGGCAAGGCGGCCAATGCGGGCGGGGTGTCGGTGTCGGGGCTGGAGATGACCCAGAACTCGATGCGCCTTTCCTGGACGCGCGAAGAGGTGGACAACCGGCTGCAGATGATCATGAAGAGCATCCACCAGACCTGTTTGAATGCGGCCGAGCAGTACGGCACGCCGGGCAATTACATGAACGGGGCCAACATCGCCGGTTTCGTCAAGGTGGTGGATGCCATGATCGACCAGGG
>NZ_JBFELV010000264.1:0-7126 GCF_041551955.1 Desulfosarcina sp. | reverse complement strand
TCCCATCGTGGCGGAGCGCTTCAAGGGCCGGGTGAACCTGCCCGGGCCGCTGGCCATCCTCAATGGACCGGTTGACGGGCTGCTCAAACTGGCCGACACCGTCCTGCCACGGATCATGTGGTTTTTCATCATTGCCGGGGTGGTGCTTTCCTGCATGCATCAGTCCAGCCTGGGGTCGCTGATGCTGATCGCCCCCACCAAACTGCACCCGCTGTGGTACACGCCCATGCTGCCGCTGCTGTTTCTGGTCTCGGCCATCGCCGTGGGCTATCCCATGGTGGTGTTTGAAGCGACCCTGGCCACCACATCGCTGAAGCTGGACGGGGAGATGAAAATCCTCACCCCGCTGACCCGCATCACCATTTTTTTGCTGGGGCTCTACCTGGCGCTGAAAGTGGGCGACATGGTGGTTCGCGGCACCTATGTGTATTTGCTGGACGGCACCGCCCAGACCAATGCCTTCATCATTGAAGTGCTTTTCGGGGTGATCGTGCCCTGGCTGATGCTGCTGTCCCCGAAGGTGCGCCGGTCCCGCCAGGCATTGTTCATTGCCTGCGCGATGATCGTGGGCGGCGTGCTGATCAACCGGATCAACGTGTTTGTCGTGGGATATCGCCCCCCCATCAGCGAAGCCAATTATTTTCCGGCCATCGGCGAATTGTTGGTCACCGTTGGGCTGATCGCGGCGCTGATGTTCATTTATCGGTTCATCGTGACCTATTTGCCGGTGCTCAACAAACCGGAACAGGAGGTGTCTGCATGACCAGAACAGGACCGGGTGTTCTATTGATCGTCACTGCCGCCTTGACCGGGATGCTTTGCTGCCGCCCGGCCTTGGCGGCCAACCCGTCGCCGGATGAAGCGTCACCGCCGGCAACGGTGGTTTGGACCGCGCCCGATCAGGAGGCGGCCAAAAAACGGGCCGAGGAGGTGGTGTCCTTCGTCGAAGCCGTCATGGATGAATGCCAGTTGTGTCGGCAGCAGCGACTGCGGGACCAGGGGCTCGGCGTCAAGGACCAGTCGGAAAGCTATTTTTTGCTGGACAGCCCCATCATCCGTAAAATGGAGGATCACTACGGGCCGGTGCGTTTCATGCACGCCAAACATGCCGTTGTCACCAAAGATTGCGCCCTATGCCACCACCTGCGCCCACTGGATGAAACGGCTGCGGAAACCACCCGTTGCTCTGCTTGTCACCAGAAGCCTTTTCAAAAGGATCACCCCGAGCGTCTGGGCCTGAAGGCGGCCTATCATCAGCAGTGCATGGGTTGTCATCAAAAAATGGACAAGGGCCCCATCGACTGCGGTGGCTGTCACCGCAAGAATGTGCCCGACCATAAAGATCATATTCAACTGGCGGCCAACCCGGAGCCCTCCCAGGTCACCAGCGAATGCCTGCGTTGTCACCAACCGGCCGGCGAGGACATGCTTAAGTCGGCCCACTGGTTGTTGAAAGGGCCTTCACCGTTCACATTGGGCCACCAAAAAAATGTCGAACTTGGCAAAGCCACCATTGCCACGAACAATTTCTGAATGAGCATGGCTAGCAACGAGGCTCGTTGCACCAGCTGTCACGCCGGCTATGGATGGAAAGACGACACGTTTGACTTTAACGATATGACCAAGATCGACTGCCTGGTGTGCCATGATCGCACTGGCACCTACAAGAAAACACCGACAGCCGCCGGCATGCCCGATCCCGACGTGGATCTGGTGGCGGTGGCCAAAAGCGTGGGGCCCACATCCCGCAAAACCTGTGGGGATTGTCACTTCAATGGCGGGGGCGGCGAAGCGGTCAAGCACGCCGATCTTTCCCGCCAGCTCCTAAAGCCGGATCGCAATTGCGATGTACACATGGGCGGTTATGACTTTCAGTGTTCCGAGTGTCACCGCACACGCAACCATAAAATCGCCGGCCGCAGCTCTTCGGCTCCCGTGGTCGAAGGCAGCTTTTCTTGCGAGTCCTGCCACACGAACACGCCCCACCATGGGGACGGCCTCCTGGCTCATCATCTGAACAAGCACGGCAACAACATCGCCTGTACCACGTGTCACGCCCCGGTATATGCCAAGTGCAAACCCACCAAGGTCTTTTGGGACTGGTCCAAGGCCGGCGATAAAAAGCGCCAGCCGAAAAAGGACAAGCACGGCATGCCCGATTACGACCCGAAAAAAGGTGAGTTTGTCTGGAAAGAGTCTGCCAAACCGACCTATGCCTGGTACGGCGGCTTCATGAAGCGCGTTTTCTTAGGGGACCGGCTGGATTGGACCCAAGGCGAGATCAGTATTGCCGAACCCGTGGGCTCCATCAACGACCCCAACTCCAAAATCTCGCCCTTCAAGATCATGCAGGGAGTTCAGGCCGCTGACGCTGAACACAAATACCTGCTTGTTCCGCATCTGTTTCCCAGGAACAAGGAGGACAAAACGGCTTACTGGAAACACTTCGACTGGCAAAAGAGCTTCGCGGACGGCATGCAAGCTGCCGGTATGAAATACAGCGGCAAGTACGAATGGATTACCACCAATATGTACTGGGGGGTCGAACACGAGGTCATGCCGGCAGAATCGGCGCTTTCCTGCGTGCAGTGTCACGAAAGTCTCAAGGGTGAGCGCACCTGCAACCGCTGCCACCAGGACAGCCGCGACGTGGATTTTAAATCCATCGCCCACAAAGGAACCGATTTCTCATACATGGCGGCAAGGGGGCGCGATGTAAGCCATCTGGTGGGCACCACGGACTATATCGACTTCAAGGCCTTGGGTTATAAGGGCGACCCGATCGTCACCGGCGGCCGATTCAAGCGGCTGCCCATGGGCTATAAAGCCGAAAAGTAACCCGGCGACGACCTGAACCGATTGCCCGGCCATCCTCCCGTCTTTCTATGAGCCAGGGGTGGGTGTCCGGGCAATTTTAGGCTTGTCAGTGGATGTCGTTTTGTCGTTTGACATCCGGGTTAAACACGGCTAAAAAAGAGCATATTCCCATAAAAACCATCAACGAAAGGAGAGACCTATGGCAGAGGAGCTGCCGGTCGGGTGCGCCCGACCCACTGGAGGACCGGTTGGAGAGGCGGTCCCGGAGACCGCCAAGGAGACAACTGCACCAATCAAGGAGGAGATGCAAATGATTCATGTGGGCGAAAAAGCACCGGACTTTGTGGCACCGGGATATCAAAAAGGGAAATTCATTAACGTCAAACTGTCCGACTATCTGGGCAAATGGGTCTTGCTTTGCTTTTACCCCGGCGATTTTACCTTTGTATGAGCGACCGAGATTTCGGCGGTCGCCGAAAAATACCCTGAATTTCAGAAACTGGGCGTGGAGTTGCTTTCCATGAGTATCGACAGCATGTTCGTTCACAAGATGTGGGACGACCACGAATTAAGCAAAATGGTCGAAGGCGGCGTCCCCTTTCCCATGTTGTCCGATGCGGGCGGCAAAGTGGGGAAATTGTTCGGGGTGTATAACGAGGGTGCCGGTGTGGAAAACCGGGGCCGCTTCATTATCGATCCGGATGGCGTGGTCCAGGGCTACGAGGTGCTGACACCACCGGTGGGCCGCAACGTCCAGGAATCCCTACGGCAGGTTCAGGCCTTTCAGCTGGTCAGAAAAACCAAAGGCGCCGAAGCCACGCCGTCCGGCTGGCGGCCCGGGAAACTGACCCTCAAACCAGGTCCGGATCTGGTCGGCAACGTCTGGAAGGAGTGGAAAACCAGTATGGCGTTCGACTAGAAGTTAGAAAAAAAGGAGTCTTGCATGTATTTCAATCAAATTGCCGTACCCGGCTTAGGTTGTCTCTCCTATGTCATTGGCTGCCCGCGTGCCAAGACCATGGCCGTCGTCGATCCGAAACGCGATGTGCAGGACTATCTGACCATCGCCCGGGAAGAGGGGATGCAGATCACCCATGTCATCAATACCCATGTTCACGCCGATCACGTCAGTGGAGACCAGGAACTGCGGCTGGCCACGGGTGCCGATATTTACATCCACGAGAGTGCACCGGTGGAATATCGGCACAAGGATCTCAAGGAAGGGGATGTGTTCGAGCTCGGGGCGGCAAAAATCGAAGTCCTGCATACCCCAGGACACACACCCAACGCCGTCTCACTGCTGGTCACCGATAAAGCGAGGTCCGAGGAGCCCCAGATGTTGCTGACCGGCGACTTGCTCTTCGTCGGCGACATCGGCCGGCCGGATCTGCCCGGCGCGGAAATCCTCGACGAGCAGGTCGAGAATCTATACAACAGCCTGTACCTCAAACTGGCCGACTTCCCGGACCACCTGGAGGTTTTCCCTGCCCATGGAGAGGGATCCCTTTGCGGTCGGGGCATGAGCGCCAAGAAAAGTTCGACGCTCGGCTACGAACGACGGGCCAACCCCATGCTGCAGTTCGCGTCGTTCGAGGCCTTCAAAAAGGATGTCATGTCGGCCTTTCCGGTCCGGCCGAAAAGTTTTTCACACATTATCCAGACCAACCTCAACGGGGCGGCCACCCTGGACGCCTGTCCGATTGACAAAAGCCTGACCCCCAAGCAGTTCGAAGAGATGGTTGCCGACGGGGCAACCATCATCGATGCCCGCGATTCAGCCGCCTTCGGCGGCTTCCATATCCCCGGCAGCATCAATATTGGATTCGAAAAACAATTGGCCAACTGGGTCGGCATGGTGGTGGACCCCGAGGCGGAACTTCTGTTGGTGGTGGATGACCGCGAGGATTACGATCGCATGGTCACCGAATTGCATCGCATCGGGTACGATTTGATTTTCGGCTATCTTTCCGGCGGGATCATGGCCTGGTTGATGAGTGGACGCTCCGTGGACCAGCTGGAGCAGATTTCATCCCAGCAGCTGGCCGCACGTCTGGAAGAGAGCCATGTCCGCATCATCGATGTGCGCACACCGGCCGAATGGAGCGCCAGCCGGATCAATTGGGCGGAGCATTTGCCCCTGTCCGACATTCTCGTCGGCCAATTGCCCGATGCCCAAAAGGATGAAGAGATGGTGCTGCAGTGCGGCAGCGGGTACCGGTCTAACATCGCCGCCAGCATCCTGCGCCAGGCGGGCTACTCGCGTGTCAAGTCCCTGGCCGGCGGCATTTTCGCCTGGTCGAATGCGGGCCTTCCCTTGGTTGCATAGTAAAGGGGTGCCATCACGGTGCAATATTCACATGAAGGTTGTTGCCGCCTTGGCACCGATGCCTCATGGCGCCAAGGGCTAGCGAGCGCAACCCATGCGCGTTGCATCATAGCGGTTTGGCCAGCGTTTTTATTATTTCGTATAGATCCGTGGGGCCAATACCCTTGTCGGCAGCGATTTGTTTGAACGACATGTCGGCTGAAGCGGCGATTTCCTGCGCATTCAGATCGCGGAGGATTTGTTTGAGGTTCAGGTTGTAGCGGGCGCAGAAATCGGCCAGCAGAAGCGTGCCTGTTCCCGGCGGAGGGGACTCGGGAAGCATCCCGGCGCCGGCATCATCGTCAGCCGTTTTTATCAGTGCCGTCTGAATGGTCTGGTAAAGTTGCTGGGGTGGAACCCCGTAGCGTTTGGCCAGTGCCGCCAGGGTCACCTGATCGTTTTCGGCCGTGTAGCCGGCCAATTCGAGCAGGTGCATGCTTTTGGCAAGATCCAGATCCAGTTTCTGGGTGAACGTCTTCAGCGATGACAGTTCGGCATGTCCGTAAGGGGGCTCGCCGTATTTCACCGCGCCGCCGTCTTTGATTTGCTCACTCCATGTGATCACCCAGCTGAAGGGCGGGACCATAAAATAGGTGCCCAGGGCAACAATCACCGTGATGATCAGCGCGACGTTGAAATCAGGGGTGAACACCTTCATCTGGCGCGCCCTGTCCTTGAGGTAAGCGGTGATCGCTTTCCAGTTGTAGTAGATGTGTAAACCCAGGGCGGCAAGGAAAACAAAACCCATATTGATATGAATGTTTCCCCAATCGGTCTTGGATAACCCCCACAACCGCCAATCCGCCCAGTAGGCCACCCGCCCCTGAGGTACGATGTACAGAATCACACTGGTCAGGAGCATCAGAAGAAAGGAAAGCCCGGCAGTCAAGGAAGTTATTTTTCGCATTTTCATTTTGGTTCTATTGCCCTCTGTAAGGTTCGTTTTGACTGTCCAATCGGTAAATCGATAATGACTGCGTCGCACGGTGCCGTCGATAATGAGCGCCGCCAACGGCAATGGTTACATTCACCACAGCCGTCAAAGGGGACGCGGTGGTGGTCTATGATGGGGGTGGTTTGGTTGTCTTGCCTTCGTCGAGCAGGTCCTTCATCTTTTGATAGTCGATGGCATTTTGTATGGCCACGCCGCCTTGCTCGGCAACGGTCATGGCAAAGTTGATATCGGCGCTGGAGAAAAATCGAACGTCAGCGGCGAGCAACCGCAGCATGCCAATGATTTCTCCATGAACGGAAATGGGCACGGCCAAAATACTGCCGACCCCTTCGTTTGCCGCTTCCTTGTGATAAAGGGTATGGACGTCTGTGGTGGCGTCCGGGATGACCACCGGTTCACCATTGAGGATGAAATAGGTGGCCAGTTCGTCGTCCAGCGGTCCCCGTTCCAGGTAGTGCCGGCTCAACCCGAAAGCGGCCTTGAGTTCCATGTGCCCTTTGGTCGATTCGATGAGGCGGATCGTGCATGCTTTCAGGTTCATCACTTCGGGCAGCCTGGAGACAATTCGGTCGAGAACCGTGTCCAATTCCCGGGTTTCCCCGATGAGCCGTCCGATTTCACCAACCGCTTTGAAGTAGTTCAACTGCCGTTGCTGCTCGTCATAGATCCGCGCATTTTCGATGGCGATGCCGCATTGCTCCGCCAGGGCGGCGACGAATTCGATCTCCAATGAATTGAATTCCCGCCGGGTGCGGCTGAGCAGCCGAAGGATGCCGGTGATTTTTCCGCGGATGGGAATTGGTGCCACCAGTATGCTCTGGATGCCTTCCTGGCGCGCAGCCTCGGGATAATCGATACGCGAATCATTGGCCGCATCGCGGATGGCGATCGAGGTTCCTTCCAGGGCCGATAAGACGCTTTCCTCCGCGTCGACAGGCCCGCGGCTCAGGTAGGTCTCGCTCAATCCAGAGGCGGCCTGCAATACCAGC